>JAFQGY010000225.1 GCA_017415325.1 Clostridia bacterium | reverse complement strand
TATCCGTGGTTCTGACCTCCGCTTCCGCTGTGGCCGTTGACCTGATTCCCTCTGTTTCCAGAAAGCCCATCGCACCCGAAAAGCAGATGCTTCTCACCCGTCTGCTCTGCCTGGCATTCGTTGCCTGCTCCTTCATTTTCGCCACCCGCAACATTCCGATCATTGTCAGCCTGATGTCCTTCTCCTGGGGTCTGGTATCCGGCTGCTTCATCGGCCCTTACACCTGGGGTCTGTTCTCCAAAAAGATCACAAAGATCGGTGCGTATGCCGGTATCCTTTCCGGTCTGCTGACAGTCGGCGGTGCTACTCTGGTGATTACGCTCACCTCCAGCTTCTCTGCCGCTGCTGCCAGATCTCCTGAAATGGGTGTTGCCGCCATGGCCGTATCCACAGTTGTGGTTCCCGTGGTAAGCGCTCTGACCCGGAAAAAGGTTACTGCCGAAGAAAAGGCAAGAGTGGAAGAAACCTTTGCCTGCTACGACGAAGAATAAGAAAATCCATATTTTTTCAGAAAAGGCACTGCTGCAGACGGCGGTGTCTTTTCCGTTGTTTACAGATGATGTTCACAGATGCCCTGCCGGATTGTTGACATATCCATGCATCCATGGTATACTATTGTCAGAATATCACGGCAGCACGGCAATCCGCCGGATTCCATGTTCCCGAAAATACATTTTATACATTTTCCTACATTTATTAAATACAGAATAGCACGGCGTTTTCTGCCGGGAGAATACATCCTCCAAAGGAGCTACCTATGAAAAACACTATCCATATGCTGAAATCGGTGACCGACACCATCTGCAACAGCTTTATCATCACCACGGAAGATGGAAAAACCATCGTCATCGACGGCGGATTCCCTTCTGAAACCGACCATTTTCTCTCCTCCCTGCAGGAGATCACCGGAGCCGGCATCCCCCATATCGACGCATGGTTTCTGACCCATCCCCATGACGACCATGTCAGTGTGTTCTTTGAAGTCATGGAACACCATGCGGAGGAAATCACGCTGGACACCGTATACCTGAACTTCCCCTCCCAGTCCTTTGTAGCAAAGCAGGATGCTTCGGCGGCACAGACCATGGCGGATTTCTACCGACTGCTGCCCCGGTTCGCTGACAAAATGCGGATCCTCTCCGGCGGGGACGTACTGGACATCGGTGCAGCCCATTTTCACATCCTGTATTCCCACGATTTTGAAATCACCGCCAATGTCTGCAACAACACCTCTCTGGTCTTCCGGATGGAACTGGGGGGCAAAAGCGTGATGTTCACCGGTGACTGCGGCGTGGAGGCCGGACATAAGGTACTGCGTCTCTGGAAGGATTCCGGGCTGCTGCAGTGCGACTACTGCCAGATGGCACACCACGGCCAGAACGGCTGCGACCGGGCATTCTATGAAGCGGTGGCTCCCTCTGCCTGCATCTGGTGCACACCCACATGGCTCTGGAACAACGACGCCGGAAAGGGATACAACACCCACACATGGCAGACCGTGGTTGTCCGGGGCTGGATGGATGAATTGGGTGTGAAAGAACATTATGTGATGAAGGACGGCACACAGGCAATCCATCTCTGAATCTGCATATTGCATTTTTACAAAGAATCTGGTATACTGTAAAAAAACGCTGTTATGCAGTGTGCATTATATCTGCGGCAGACACCGGAAAGGACGGAGTATGAAATTTTCCATCCGCAATCCCCTGGACGAAGGCTGGTATGCCGATCCCGAAGCACGGTATTATGAAGGGAAATACATCATTTATGTGACCCATTCCCTGCCCTTCGACGATCAGCACAACCACACCTGCTTTGTTTCCGAAGATCTGACCCACTGGGAAAAGATCGAAAACATCATCGACATGGACGGATTCCCCTGGGCCAAATGCGCCATCTGGGCTCCCACCGTGGAGGAAAAGAACGGCAGATATTACTACATATTCGCATCCAACGATATTCCCCATAAGAGCGAGGTCGGCGGACTGGAAATTGCGGTTTCCGACAGCCCCACCGGCCCCTTCAGGGCTCTGCTGGACAGGCCCCTCATCGGAGAATTCCACAACGGCGCCCAGCCCATCGACGCCCATCTGTTCAAGGACGACGACGGCACCATGTACCTGTACTACGGCGGCTGGGGACACTGCAACATCTGCCGGATGAACGAGGACATGACCGGATTTGTTCCCTTTGAGAACGGGGAAATCTTCCGGGAAATCACCCCGCCGGACTATGTGGAAGGCCCCTGTATGTTCAAGCGGAACGGAAAGTACTATTTCATGTGGTCTTCCGGCGGCTGGACAAACGGCACCTACCGGGTCAACACCTGCATCGCCGACAAGCCCTGGGGTCCCTTTACGGAAGCATCCACCATTCTCTCCACCGGGGACAGCAAAATCGCCAACGGCCCCGGCCACAACGGATTCCTGTACCTGCCGGAAACGGATCAGTATCTGATGGTATACCATCGGCACAAGCCCGGCATTGCCGACGGAAACGCACGGTTCCTCTGCATCGACCGGATGGATCTGGATGAGGAAGGCCGGATCCTGCCTGTGGAAATGACCCTGGAATGGGAATACGATGCATGATTCCCTTCCGGTTCCGACAACACACTTTCAAAATTCCATCTTATCTGGAGGATAACATATGTTCAACATTCCCGAAGTCAAAACCGGCATCATCGCCGTATCCCGCGACTGTTTCCCCATTGCCCTCTCCACCTCCCGCAGACAGGCCATCGTGAAGGCATACGGTGACGGTCTGTACGAATGCCCCATCACTGTGGAAAACGAAAAGGACGCGCTGGCGGCACTGGAAGACGTCAAGAAAGCCGGCTGCAATGCGCTGGTTGTGTTCCTCGGCAACTTCGGTCCGGAAACCCCGGAAACCCTGCTGTGCGAAAAGTTTGACGGCCCCGTGATGTACATTGCCGCTGCGGAAGGCGACGGTGATCTGATCAACGGCCGTGGGGATGCGTACTGCGGTATGCTCAACTGTTCCTACAACCTGGGTATGCGCCATCTGCGGGCATATATCCCCGAATATCCTGTGGGAACCGCTGACGAATGCGCCGCCATGATCCGGGAATTTTTGCCCATCGCCCGTGCCATCATCGGCGTACAGAACCTGAAGATCATCACCTTCGGTCCCCGTCCCCAGGACTTCTTTGCCTGCAATGCTCCCATCAAGGGACTGTATGAACTGGGTGTGGAAATTGAAGAAAACTCCGAACTGGATCTGCTGGTTTCCTATAAGGCACATGCGAACGACCCCAGAATCGAAGCGGTATGCGCGGACATGGCGGAAGAACTGGGACAGTGC
This sequence comes from Clostridia bacterium, assembly GCA_017415325.1. GTDB lineage: Bacteria > Bacillota > Clostridia > Oscillospirales > CAG-272 > UMGS1696. The sequence continues at coordinate 2,390 of JAFQGY010000225.1, read as the reverse complement.
GGCAACTGCTACCCGAAACTGCTGCACCGTATGGCACAGTTTGAGCTGACCCTGCTGGACTGGGCGGAAAACCACAAGGGTGCCCGACAGTTTGTATGCTTCGCCGACAAGTGCTGGCCTGCTTTCCCGGAACAGTTCGGCTTTGAGCCCTGCTATGTAAACTCCCGTCTGGCTGCCCGTGGGATCCCGGTGGCCTGCGAGGTGGACATCTACGGTGCCCTGTCCGAGTACATCGGCTCCCTTATCACCGAAGACGCCGTAACCCTGCTGGACATCAACAACTCCGTTCCGAAATATCTGTATGACGAAGACATCGCCGGAAAGTTTGATTACAGACTCACCGACACCTTCATGGGCTTCCACTGCGGCAATACCCCCGCCTGCAAGATGTGCGCCGACCGTGCCGTGAAGTATCAGCTGATCCAGCACAGACTTCTGGAACCTGCCGGCAGCGAACCCGATTTCACCCGCGGTACTCTGGAAGGCGACATTGCTGCCTCCCCCATCACCTTCTTCCGTCTGCAGTGTGACAGCGAAGGGACTCTCCGTTCCTACATCGCCCAGGGAGAGGTTCTGCCCGTGAAGACCCGCTCCTTCGGCGGCATCGGCGTATTTGCCATTCCCGAAATGGGCCGGTTCTACCGTCATGTGCTGATCCAGAAGCGGTATCCCCACCATGGTGCCGTTGCCTTTGCACACTGCGGCAAGACGCTGTTTGAAGTATTCAAGTATTTCGGCATCACCGACATCGCATACAACCAGCCCAGGGGTGTCCTCTATCCTTCTGAAAATCCCATGGCATAATCCGGTATGAAAAATTACTGGTACGTCTCCCCTTCCCGGGACGGGTGGCAGAATCTGGCTATGGATGAATGGTTTCTGGATCATCTTTCCCCGGAAGACATGGTGCTGTATTTCTACATAAACGAAAAAGCCGTCATCATCGGCAGGAATCAGAATCCCTGGAAGGAATGCAGTCTTTCCGCCATGGAAGCCGATCATGTGCAGCTGGTACGGCGGATTACCGGCGGCGGTGCGGTATACCACGACTGCGGGAACCTGAACTTTTCCTTTATCGCAGGAGAAAAGCGGTATGACCTTGACCGGCAGCTCCGGCTGATTCTGCAGGCTGTGTCCTCTTTCGGCATCCCCTGCAGCTTTACCGGACGGAACGATCTTCTGGCTGACGGGAAAAAGTTCTCCGGCAATGCTTTCTGTGCCCGCCGCGGCATTCATCAGCATCACGGCACCCTGCTGCTCCATGCGGATCTGGATCGTCTGCAGCATTATCTGCAGGTGGATCCGATGAAAATCCGTTCCAAAGGAATTGAATCCGTCCGTGCCCGGGTCTGCAATCTCTCGGAATTCACACCGTCTGTCCGCACCGACACCATGCTGGCCGCCATCCGTTCTGCATATGCGGAGCTGTACGGCAGTGTGGAGGAATACATTCCTTCGGCAGAAGACACCGCTCAGATCCGTCAGTATTATGAAAAGCAAACCTCCTGGGAATGGAAAATGGGGAACACGATGCCCTTTGATGCGGAACTGAATCACCGTTTCCCCTGGGGCGGAATCCAGCTTCTGCTCTCCCTGAGACATGCCGTGATCGAACAGGTACAGGTGTACACCGACGCTCTGGACACAGAGCTGGCAGGAGAAATCACAGACAGGCTTACCGGCTGCCGGTTTGACAGACAGGATATGCATGCGGCACTGGTATCCTCCGGAAAAGAATCTGTGCGGGATGTGGCCCAGTATCTGCTTGAGCAGAAAATATAATGCCCGGAATCGTATCCGGCACACTGCTTTTCGGCAGGACAATACGGCAAATCAAAAGTTCTGCGGTTCTGTTCACACCAACAGTTCCGCAGGACTTCTGTATTTGCCTGAAAATATCTCCCCGTGGAAAAGTATATTCCACATGGAACGGTAAGGGTACGGGCATTTGTCTGTATCCATGTATCCATTGTGCTTTTGTCCGTTTTCTCATGGGAATGTCCTTTCTGTTTTCCTGTTGATCTGCCGGACAGTGATATTCAGTATAAACAAAAGATCCGGACGAAGCATTTCCATCCGGATCTTTTTGTTGTATCCAGGTATTGGTTCACCAGCCGGTACCGCCGACCTCTCCGTGCCAGCCGTCTTCTTCCAGAGTGATGTAGCCGCATCGCTGGAACTCGTAGGCACCTGCAGGAACTGCGGGATCCTCACCGCTGTACAGCCCGGTGTTTCCTGCCATATGGTACATCTCCGCTTTCGTATTTTCCGGAACAAAAACCACTGTGATGTAGTAGGTGTACGTGTTTTCCGCAATCCAGCCGTTTTCGATCAGTTGGTCACGGTTTTGCGCATCCTGCACGGAACAGGAAACATAGGAAAAAGCGTTG
>JAFQGY010000224.1 GCA_017415325.1 Clostridia bacterium | reverse complement strand
GTACCGGTGACCGTGCCTATGCCGACAAGTGGCTGGAAATCGTGGAAGGCTGGGACAAAGCGCATCCCTATCAGCCCTTTGATCCGGAAGTGCATTATCTGCGCACCGACATGACCTGGCGGGATATGCAGGTGGCCTGGAGAACCATGTCCCTGCTGCACGGCCTGTTCATGCTGCAGGACGCCCCCTTTACGGAATCACAGTGGCGGTATCTGTACAGTTTTGTAGATCTGCATATGCGCCACCTGTACGAGGAAGCTCTGGATCGGCTGGCCAGAAACCATGCCCAGAACCATGTGCTGCAGATCGGCGTGGTGCTGATTATGGCAGGGGTCATGTTCCCGGAATTTGAAAATGCGGAAGAGATCATCAAGATCGGCCGGGATACCGTGGAAATGAATATGCGAAAAGCCATATATCCCGACGGCGGCAGCAATGAAGACAGCCCCAGCTATAACCATTTCATCGTCCGTCTGTATATGGAAGCACTGCTTCTGCTGGAAAGAAACGGCAGAGAAACCATCGAAGGCCTCAGAGAAAGTGTAGTACGGCAGTATGAATGGATCTACCAGTGCTGTTCCCCCGCCGGACGGGCCCTTCGCATCTCCGACTCCTATGGTATGGACGCCATGGCAGATCTGCACCGTGCAGAAGCACTGATGGAACTGGATTTCCCCAGAGAAAAAAAGAGCATGCTGTTTCCGGATTCCCGTATGGCTGTCCTGCGGAAAGGGAAGATGACTCTGTTTGCAGACGCCATGGAATGGCTGGGCGGACATCAGCATGTAGGCAGACCCCAGATTCTGCTGTATTACGGCAACGAGCCTGTCATAGTGGATTCCGGCTGCTGCAGTTATGACCGCTGGGAATTCTATCTGGCGCTGAATGCCAATAAAATGCACAATGTACTCTGGTGCCCTGATTTTGAAGATAAAAAATGTTCTATCGATCCGCAGATCAAATCCTTTGATGCAGAAGAAGGGATCATCGAACTGGAAACCGCAGTGACATATGAAGGGAAATCCTACACATGGAACCGTGCCCTGCATTTGGAGGATCACAAGCTGACCATAGACGACACAGCCGAATCCGCAGAATCACTCCGCTGGGCATCCCGCCTGTTTTTCAAGCAGAATGACACCCATGCGGAAAACGCCAATACCATTCTGCAGCTCACCGAAGAGTACATGATGCGTCTCACCACCGATGCCGGAGTGGAAACCGAACTGGTGCCTGTGATGAACGATTATAACCAAATCGATTATGCTGTAGTGGTGCAGACGGCCGGAACCGGAAACCGTTTTACCATGCATACCGAAATCGAGTTCAAAGACAGATAAGAAACACAAAGGACTGTATTGTTCCAAAACGGAATGTACAGTCCTTTTGCGTATTCAAATTTTCTTTTTGTACCAGTTATCACCGTTGAACCGATGCATGGTAAAGCCGAACCGTGTCAGCTGATCAAAGAACAGGGAAATCCATGCCCCATATACCCCCAGTCCCACCGGATAGCAGAGTATGTATGTCAGTACCGGACGAACCAGTGCAATGGAAATAAAGGAAACGACCGCCGTGTATTTGGTGTC
>JAFQGY010000223.1 GCA_017415325.1 Clostridia bacterium | reverse complement strand
GGTTTTAGAAATTACGGGAGTTGACATTGACAGAGTTGTTGACGGTAAAATTGTCGAGCACGGCGGTTCAACTGAAACCTTTGAGTCATTCTGGACAAACGGTTTGATTAAACCAGTATAATACAAATTCCAATTTGGTGAACTGAATACTGACCGATAGGAGCAGGGTTGAAATACACCTTGCTCCTTTTCATTTGCCTATGAGCATTCATAGAAAATGAATAAAAAGGTCAGTTATACACACCCATACTTATCTCGGACAGAGAGTTCAACAATAAAAACGTCTCCGCCCGACTTCCTCCAAATCCGCCGCAGAGACGTTTTCTGCAAATTTCTTGCTTCTTATCTCTTACTTCTTACTTCGTTTCCACCGCCACCCCGATCTTCGTCCCCAACCCCGGTGCAGACGCCGCATCGATCCGTCCGCCGTGCCGTTCCACGATCCACTTGGCAATGGAAAGCCCCAGACCGCTGCCGGATACCCCGGACCTTGCCGCACTGCCCCGCCAGAACCGGTCGAAAATCCGCGACAGATCCTCCGCAGGAATCCCGATCCCGCTGTCCGCAATCTCCAGAATCACTTCTTCCTTTCCGTCTCCCTCTGCCCCCGATGCCGCAGCCGTTCTCGCCGTCAGGGTAATGGTGCCCCCCGCAGGCGTAAACTTCCCCGCATTGTCCAGCATCGTCCGCAGAGACTGTTTCATCAGCGCCGTATCCGCCTGTATCGTCAGCACTTCCGTATCCTCTTCCGCAGGCACCGCATCTTCCGGCAGAACAACGCCCTCCTTCACCGGCAGCCGCAGGGTGTACTGGTGATCCGGGTCGATCATCCGGTATTCCTCCCACAGTTCCCGGAGAATTCCGCAGCCGTCCACCGGTTCCATCTTCATTTCCAGCCGGTCAGACTCGCCCCTTGCCAGAAACAGCAGCTGATCCACCAGAGTCTTCATGTGTTCCGCTTCCGTCTTGATGGCCGCAATGGATTCCTCCATCACCGCCGGATCGTCCTTCCCCCACCGGTCCAGCATCCCCACATATCCCTGAATCACCGCAATGGGCGTGCGCAGTTCGTGGCTGGCGTCGTCCACAAAGCGGATCTGCTCTTTCTGGGACCGGGCAAGCCGCCGGAGCATGTTGTTCACCGCCGCTTCCAGGCTGGCCAGCTCCCGTTCCTGCACCGTAATCCGGGAATCCTCCGACAGGTCGTCAATGTGATCCAGCGCATCCGCAAAGGCCCGGAGCATCTCTTCCTCCCCGGTGTCCGCAAACAGCATCCCCTTCTGCGAAATCCGTTCCGCCGTCAGGGCAATATCGTCAATGGGCCGCAGGATCCGCCGTATGGCATGCCTGTCCGCCGCCGCCCCGCACACGGAAAAAATAAGCTGCAGAATCACCAGTACCAGAAAGCACAGAAACAAAGCCGCCGCCATCCCGGAAGCATCGAAGACATGCTCCGTCATCACTGCCCCGGAATCCATCAGCCGCACATGGTATTCCAGCCCCTCAAAAATCTGCGTCAGGTTGGGAGAAATATGGATCCCCTCCCAGGTCACCCACCGCTGTGCCGCCCGGAACGCCTCCGACAGAAACGGCACCCCGCACACCGCCGATTCCAGCGTCAGCCCCCAGGTCACCACCGCCACCCCCACCAGCAGCAGATCAAAAACCAGTGTATAGAGAAACTTCTGCCACCGGTAATGCCCATGCAGCCGGTTGACAATGGAAGTATGTTTTGTCGTCTTGTTCGTCATAGCAACACAGGAGAAGTAAGAAATAAGAGATAAGAAGTAAGAAATAGTTCGGAAAATTCTATTTTTCCACACCACTTCCATACTTCCTGTCCACTGTACTCCTGTACGTTCCTCTTATTTCTTACCTCTTACTTTTCATCCTTCACCATATACCCCACCCCGCGCAGGGTACGGATCACTTCATCGCCGGTTTTCTGCCGGATATAGCGCACATATACGTCCACTACGTTGGTTTCGCCCATGTAGTCGTAGCCCCACGCAGTTTCCAGAAGCGCCTCCCGGGTCATGGCGGTATTCTTATGTTCCAATAAGGTTTTCAGCAGCACAAATTCCCGGTTGGTCAGCTCCACCGGTTTTCCGGCATAGGAAACTGCATGAGAGGACGTATCCAAGGTTATGCCCGCCCCGGTGAGAATATGCTCTTCCTTCCCGTCCGACCGTCCCCGCAGCACCACCCGGATTCTGGCCAGCAGCTCCTCAATGGCAAAGGGTTTGGTGATGTAGTCGTTGGCACCCATATCCAGCCCGCTGACCTTGTCCGTCACCGCATCCCGGGCCGTCAGCAGAATCACCGGTACATCGCTGGTCTTCCGCAGCCGTCTGAGCACTTCCAGCCCCGAAAGCTCCGGCAGCATAATGTCCAGCACCACCAGATCCCATTTCCCCCCGGAAGCCATTTCCAGCCCTGTTCTCCCGTCATGGGCCTTCTCCACGGCATACCCTTCATGCCCCAGTTCCAGCTCCAGAAACCGCGCAATCTTCTCTTCGTCTTCCACAATCAGAATTTTCGCCATGTTCCATATCCCTTACTTCTTATCTCTTACTTCTGATTTCTTATTTCTGCCTTCTTACTTCTTATTTTCCATCTCGTCCTTCATCTTCTGTGCCATATCTTCCGCCGCCTTCATGGCCTTGTTCACCTCATTGTCCGCCTTCACCCGCGGCCCTTCCAGCGCAAACTGACAGCCGCAGAACAGCCCCACTAGCAGCCCGATCACCACCACATAAAACGCCGCACACAGCAGTACAATCAGGATCAGCACCGGCAGCCGCAGCAGAACTTTCCCCTCTCTGCGCAGCACCAGAAAATGATTCAGACTCTCCTCCAGCAGCCGCCGCATCCTGTTTCCCAGAGAATCGTCACTTTTTTTATCCCCTACCGTGGGCTTCACAGGAAGGAACTGCCCCCCCTCCCCGGCCGAGGAAGCGGTAGCCGTCTGGGAAGGAATTTTCTTCTCCTGTTCCAGCCACAGCATAGCGTCCACCAGTACCCAGTTGTTTTTTTCCAAAGCATTCCAGGCCTCTTCCGCCGAAATCCCGGTCTTCTCCCGCAGCTTCTCCACCATCTCAATTTTTTCCATACACAAACTCCCTCGCTTCCGGTGTAAGTTCCTGCCTATAGTATACAATATTTTCCCCCGCCTGAAAAGGGGTGACAGATTAAAATTGGATGAGAAAATACAACCATAGTACAAAAAAGGCTCACAGCCGAACGAAAAACCATCGTCCCCCTGTAAGCCTTTTTCTCATTTCAAAGCAAAACCGCCGCACTTCTTATTTCTTATCTCTTACGTCAATGATGATTAACTTGTTTTTTAATCAATTGAAAATACTGTAGGGCGGGATGCCCTCATCCCGCCGCCGTGAAGTTTGGTATTCTACCGGACAACACAGCAAAACAGGAAATTTTTCGAAAAAAAATCGTATGTTTACCGAACAGAACCTCGCCTCTTGCATGACTTTAGTCGGCGGGATGAGGGCATCCCGCCCTACCATTTGTCAACCGACAGCGGTATAGGGTTAATCATCATTTACTTACTTATTATTTATTCAATCAGCTCATGTTCCGCAAAATGTGCCTTTCCCGTGTCCACATCCCGCTTGATACCTTCCAGATACCGGATGTTCTCTGCCGCATAAAACGGATCTGCCCGCAGTTCAAAGGGAATCCGTCTCTCCCGGATCATCGCTTTTGCGTAAATTGTAAATGCCGTAGACAGCGAAATCCCGATTTCCTCACAGATTTCTTCCATATTCCGTTTCAGCTCCGCATCCATCCGGAAATTCACATTCACACCGTTTGCCATAAAAGTATCACTCCCTTCTCCTATAGTATACCCCAAAAAGAAGCATTTGTCAAGCAAATTCTTTACATCTTCATTACAAATAACAACAAAAAAGGCCCACAGCAGGCACCAAACCGCCCACTGTAAGCCTTTTTCTCATTCCACGGCCAAACGCCGTACTTCTTATCTCTTATTTCTTACCTCTTACTTATCTCACGACCCGCACTCTGCCGCCGTCCTTCACGGATTCCATCACAGCACAGACTTCCTCCGCCGTGGCAATGAGCACATCCCCTTCCACGGAATGCTTCAGGGCATTGGCCGCACAGGCAAAGTCGATCTGCCGCTGCCGGTCGGAGGTATCCACCAGACGGTTTTCAATGCATCCGGATTCCGTGTAGATCAGTGCCGCAGACAGGGCATCCCCGCCGCCGACTCTGTCCACAATGTGCAGCTTATACTGGGAGGATTTCGAAACCTTCCCGTCCGCATACAGCAGCGCCCAGATTTCGTTGTCGTCAGAGGAAATGCTTTCTCTGGCCGTCAGCACCACTTCCCGGCAGCCGAAGAGCTTTTTCAGCTGTTCCCCAAGCGACGCCAGCCGGTCTTCCGGTTTGGTGATTCCATACCCCGGCGTGACCCCGAACAGATCCCTTGCGTGTTCCTCGTTCACCACCAGTACATCCACATAGGACAGCATGGGCGTCATCACAGCCCCGGCCTTGGTGGTGGACCACAGGGTAGCCCGGTAGTTCACGTCGCACCAGACCCGGATCCCCTTTTTCCGGCAGATCTGCAGCGCATCCAGAAGCACCACCGGATCGGACACAGCAGGCGTAATCCCCGTAAAGAAGAAGTCGTCCGCCCCCTCCAGAATGGCATCCCAGTCAAAATCCCCTCTGGAAACTTTGGCAATGGCAGAATTCTTCCGGTCATAAATCACCTTGGAAGGCCGGTAGGACGCACCCTTTTCAAGGAAATAAATCCCGATCCGTTCCCCTTTCCGCCGGATGGCAGAACAGTCCACCCCGAACCCGGCCACGGAAGCCACAGCAGCATCCCCCAGCCCCGATTCCGGCAGCACCGTCACCATTTTCGCCCGGCCGCCCATCTGCACGTAAGCACAGGCAACATTGGCCTCCGCCCCGCCGTACCGCACATCAAACTGCCCCGCCTGCGCAAACCGAAGCCTGTCAGGAGGAGACAGCCGCATCAGAATTTCACCGTAACAAACAAGCATAATGACCTCCGGTCAAAGTAAGAAATAAGAGTTCAGAAGTAAAATGACCTACGGTCAAAGTAAGAAATAAGAATTCAGAAGTAAGAAGTACAAACTTCCTGCAAACCGCCTGTTTACCGGACAGAACCATCAACCGGAACCTGTTTTTCCCCAGTCCCCTGTGCCGCACATCTTACTTCTTACTTCTTACTTCTTACTTCTTACTTCTTACTTCTTACTTCTTATCTCTTACTTCTTACCTCTTATTTTTCTTACTTTCCTTCCACGCCGAACCGTACGAATGCATACCGATCCAGATATCCTCTGCATTCTCTGCCGTTCCATTCCTTTTCAAAGGAGAAGGTGCCCGGGCCGACGCCCATGGGTTCGGGATCGTGACGGTGGTGGGGGCCCATCAGGTTCCGCATGGCACCGGCAAAGTCGATCTCAATTTCGTTTTCGCCTTCCCGCAGGTATTCCGCCAGATCCACATGCCGCAGGAACAGCATATCCCCGGCAGCTACCCCGTTCACCTTCACGGAAGCGGTGGCAAACCGACCTGTCAGCGCAAGAATCGTCGCATCCCCTGCCTTGTAGTCGTAGGAGAACTTCACAGCCATGTGTCCGCCGAAGAAGGGATAGCCGTCCTTCACCACGTCACCGATGGCAACACAGCACTTCTGGTTCGTCAGCACAAAGTCCCCTTCATACAGCCGGGCGTTCTTCACATCATCCGTGAAGGTACCGGCAGTTTCCAGCGCAAAGTCGCCTACCAGATATGCCGCTTCGATTTCGGTATCGAATACCAGACAGTTCCGCAGGGATTCGGAAACGCCGCTGTACAGCACATAGTACACATAGTCTCTCTGGTAATGGTTCAGCGCCACTACCACTTCGTTGACACCAGCCTTGACCCAGGGCGCAATGTTCACGGAAGCAAAGTTCCGGTCAAACCACCATGCATCCTTGCTGGGCTGTACTTCCACACCGTTGACGGTGACAGAATCCTGTCCCATGGGTTCCACAACCAGCCGCAGGTCGTCCGCCTTGTAGCCTTCCGCAGCGGTAAAGGTGTACTTGATCCACACTCTGCCGTTATACTGTTCTCTAAGCAGGTTGTCCTTGATGCCGTAGATGGACAGAGCATCGTCATAGTTGACCCCGTCCTTGGACAGCATAGCGGTATCCAGAATCATCATATTTTCCGGCTTCTTGGCAAAGGCTGCCTTTTCCGGTACGGGAATGTACTGTTCGGGAATCACCGGCTTGCCTGCTTCCAGAGCCACGTCGGCAGCGTTCACCAGCAGCAGATGGGACTGGGCATCTTCAAACCGCAGGTATACCACTCTGCCGCCGCATGTTTCGCATACTTCCCCGTTTACTGCCTTCAGTACCGGCATATCGGGATTTTCCAGATCGATTTCACAAACGGTCTTGGCCCCGGGAATCCCCACCTTCACGCATTCGAATTCGTCCGCGGAAATGTTGGTGATGTAGATCAGGGAAGAACCGTCTTCCAGCCGTCTGGTCATCTTCCGCAGGGCGGATACGTTTTCGCCGTTCACGGAAATTCTGGCGTCCCGCTTGGCCAGCAGATCTTCCCAGGTGATGTTGGCCTTGAGCCAGTCCATGTCGGCCTTTTCCCCGTCGATGCATTCCGGCGCATCCTTGTACAGCCATACCTTCCCGCCGTTTGCCATGTATTCCTTCAGCATGTCGGCAGTTTCGTGGTCCAGCGTGTAGGTGAAGGGCACGATCACTGCGTCATAGGTGCAAAGCCCCACCTGAATCCGGTCGCCGTATACCTTGGCGTACTTCTTCATCAGGTTTTCGTCGCCGTAGTGGTAGGGAACCTGATTATGCCCCAGCAGTCTGGACAGACCGAAGAAATGGCCTTCGATTTCGCTGAGCCAGTCGGAGTTCTTCTTATACTTCATGTAGGCGCCGTGGATGGGATGGATCACCAGAATGGGCGCATATTCTTCCCCTTCCGACAGAGCCGCACCCAGACGGTTGTAATACCAGTCAAAGGGAATCATCTGATCCTGCCACGGGTTGTGTTCGGAGTAGTGGAGAGGATAGTCTCTCTTTCTCTGGCCCCGTTCGGAGTAGGGATACAGGTGCTGGCACATCAGGTTCACACCGCCGGCATACTGCATATCGGCGATCCGCTTCAGTTCGGTGGGAGAAACGTCCCAGCCGCAGCAGGCGAACATTTCGGACAGCGCCTTCTTCCGCCCCAGCTGCGCACAGACAGACCCCAGCTGCTTGGGAGCAATGTCGTCCGCAATGCTTCTGCCCAGATAGTCGATGCCGGGGATGTCTTCGTATTCATAGAAGGGCATGACGCCGCCGATGCACATCATCTGTCCGCCCAGAGAGGATTCTTCCACCGCATGCCCGGTGAGCTTCACCCCGTTGGCCTGGCACCATTCGTACACCAGCTTCACCCAGTTGTTGATGAACAGCTCATGAATCAGCTTATAGTAGTCATACCGGAACTTGTCCCCGCCGGGTACGTCCTTTTCAAAGATAGCAGGCAGCCCGGGGAAGATTTCATATCCGTAGGTTTCCTTAAAGATCTTCGGCAGGGTGTTGGAGTAGGTGTGACCCCAGCGGAAGTACTGCGGCTCGTCGGTAAAGAATCCGGGCATCGCCCCCCCGAAGTCTTCCCCGCAGGCCTTCTTGTATTCGTCATGGGTCAGGCGCAGGAATTCCTTGGTAATTTCCCCGTCCAGTACGTCCACGTAGGAGTTGTCATACTGCCGGTAGATCCGCAGATATTCGCTGCAGCCATCCACGGGAGCGGTCACCCAGTTGTAGGAGCCGTCTTCGTTTTTGGTGTATGCCGCAATGGTGTCCTCGTCTTCCGGGAAAGCGGCGACCACTTCGGTCAGCATCCCCAGGGCAAAATTCTTCTTGTCGTCCAGCAGCTTCCCGCCGGCAAACCCGGAAGGCCAGCCGTTTTCGTCATAGGACCAGGCTTCCATGCCCAGCTTCTTGGCTTCGTCCACGCACACATTGACGCAGTGGAACCAGTCGTCAGAGAGGTATTCGGTTTCCAGCCCCCCTCTGGCATGCATAAAGAAGCCGTTCATCCCCAGCTCTTTCATCCGCCGGATCTGGCGTCTCAGCTCGCCTTCTTCCAGCTTATCGTTCCAGCTCCAGAAGGGAATAGACCCATAAGAGGGCGCCTTATCATAAATTTTTTGGAGGAGATTGTTCATATAAGCACCTCATGCAAAATAAGAAATAAGAAGTCAGCGATACGGAATCTTTCTGACCGTTGTTTTGTCGTCTTTGGGTATAGTATAGCATATTCTTCCCGGAAATGGAAGAGGGAGGGAGAAAATTAGAAGCCGAAAATAGAAGTAAAAGGTGAAAATAAGAAGCAAGGAAACCGTCCCCTACTTCTTACTTCTTACCTCTTACTTCTTATTTTCCCATCACCAGTTCCACCACATCCGCAATGTCCCGGCATACAAATTCCGCCGCATCCTTCACGGCCTGTACCCCGTTTGCCATCGCGCACCCGTGGAACCGTTCCAGCATGGCCAGGTCGTTGTAGTTGTCCCCGGCAGTCCAGCAGTCTTCCTCCCGGACACCCATCCGAGCCGCATACCGTGCCACCGCTTCCCCCTTGTCCATGCCCTTTACCGGAATGTCGATACAGATCCCGTTCTGCAGGGGATTCACATAGTCCCCGAACTCCGCCTGCAGGATCGCCGTCACTTCCCCGGCCCGCTCTTCGGTTTCACAGACCGTGTTCAGCTGACAGAACCGATCCATCTTCCCGAATACGTCCCGTTCCAGATCGGAAAAAGGCGTCAGCTTCGTCCATCCGATCTTCCCTCCGTCCGGGTAATCGGGATGAATGTCCATCCGCCGGTTCTCAAACGCAATGCCGCAGTGAACCCCGGTCAGCTCCCAGATCCGCCGTACCAGCGCCCTCGAAAGCGTCGTATCCCCATAGGGCACGTCCCCTCTGACAGAGGCATTGTACAGCACATTCCCCTGTGCATCCAGTGCCAGCGCCCCGTTGAAGGGCAGCACAAAGTCAAAGGAAAACGTTTTCTCCCGTGCAAACACATCATAGCTCCCGGCAACATCCCGTCCGGTTACCACCCCGAACAGATTTCCCGCCGCCCGGAACCGTTCGATGGCTTCCGCCACATGAGGCTTTATCCCCCCCTGATTGAGGGTACCGTCATAATCTGTCGCAATGATTCTTTTCATATTGTTTCTCCCGGCAGCCACAAGACCCCGTATATTTCTGATTTCTGATCTCTTACTTCTTACTTATCGTTTATTTCCCCACGCAGAACCGCGCGAAGATCGCATCCACAATCTCCCCGTTCACTTCCCGGCCGTCGGTTTCGTCCAGCGCCGCCAGAGCCGATTCCACCACCGTGCATACCGCATCAATGGCGTCCCCGCCCTCCAGTGCAGCTTCCGCCTCCGCCAGGAACATCTCTGCCCGGGAAAGCGCCGCATGCTGCCGGATGTCCCAGATCACCGCATCCTTTCCCACCTGCAGCCGGTCACTGCCCCAGAGAGAGGCAACCTCAGCGGAAAGCCCGTCCATGCCTTCCCCGGTCACACAGGATACCGCCGCCACCGCATCGTGGTTCCGCTGTATCTCCGCCAGATCCGTATCGGTAAATACCGCACCGGTGTCCGCCTTGTTCAGCACCGCAATCCGGGGGCAGTCCGGGTACGCATCCATCATATCCCGTTCTTCCTCCCCGATGCCCGTTTCCGGGTCGAACACCGCCAGCACCAGATCGGCCTCCCTGATCTCCTTCGATGCCCGCGCAACCCCCATCTGCTCCACCACATCATCCGTCTCCCGGAGTCCCGCCGTATCGGACAGCCGCAGGGTCACGCCCCCGAAGGAAACCGTCTGCCGCAGAATGTCCCGGGTGGTTCCGGCAATCCGGGTCACAATGGCGGATTCTTCTCCGGTAAGCCGGTTGAACAGGGAGCTCTTCCCCGCATTGGGTCTGCCGCAGATGACAGTCTTCACCCCATCCGCCACAGCCCGCCCGGTCCTGTAGGTGGCAAGCAGAGCACGCACATCCGACAGCGCCTTTGAAACCACGCCGTATATCTGCTCCTCCCCTTCGTCCCCCACATCCTCTTCCGGATAGTCAATGGCCGCATACAGAGCCGTCATCACATCGAACAGCGGCTCCCGGATGGCGGCAATCTGCCCGGAAACCAGCCCTCTTACCGCCCCGGAGGACAGCTTCATCCGTTCTTCCGTGTCCGCATCAATGAGACGCCCCACCGCTTCCGCCTCGGTGAGAGACAGCTTCCCTGCCAGAAAGGACCGCTTGGTAAATTCCCCCGGCTCTGCCATCTCCGCCCCCGCCGCCAGCACAGCCGCCAGTACGGAAGCGGTCACAAAAGTCCCCCCGTGGCAGGAAATCTCACAGACATCTTCCCCGGTAAAGGAAGCCGGGCCGTGAAAAGGGGTACAGATCCCCGTATCCAGCACCTCCCCGGCAGGCGTGTGAATGGTGCCGAAAGCCGCAACCCGGGCAGGCAGATCCGCCACCGCCATATGATTGGCGCAGGAAAAGACCCGCCCCGTCACGGCCAGCGCATCGTCCCCGGAAACCCGGATCACCGCAATCCCCCCTTTTCCGGGAGGCGTAGAAATCGCTGCTATGGTACGCATAGTGAAACTCCAATCAAGATAAGAAATAAGAGGTAAGAAGTAAGAAGTAAAATACAGTACCTCTCTGTAAACACTTCCATTACAGAAAACCGCACCCAAAGAAGCTGTCTGCCCAGAAACACTCCCTACAGCCTACTTCTTATCTCTTACTTCTCACATCTTACTTTTCCAAGAAGTAAAGTACAGTACCTTCTGCAAACAATTCCTTTACAGAAGTCCGCACCCAAAGAAGCAGTCTATCAGGAAACACTCCCCTCAGCCTACTTCTTATCTCTTACTTCTTACATCTTACTTTTCTCAATATGTCGGCGAATCCAGCCGGAACTGCCCGTCAGCATTCTTCACCAGCTTCACTTCCACCTTCACATCCGGCTGCCCGTCCACGTAGGACTGGACTTCCACCAGCAGGTATCCGTGCGCGCCGCTCAGCTTGTCCCGGATGATTTCGATATCGTTTGTATCGTAGGTACGGTTCAGGGGCATGGCTTCCTCCCCGATGTTCATCCGCACCGTCAGGATCCCGTCGGTTTCCATGTACCGTGCATAGGACACCGTCTGTGTCAGCTGTTCTTCGGTATTTTCGTTGAACACGGAGGAAAGCCCGTCAAAGGCCAGGGTAAAGAGGTAGTTCGAGTAGGATTCCGAGAACACCGCCAGTGTAGCCTCCCGGATTTCCTCCACAGTGGTATACAGCGCCTCCGGAGAGACGGGATGGTAGTTCAGCGAAATATCGTTGTCCATCCCCGCAGCCGCATAAAACGCCTCCACATCCGCCCGGTCATCGGAAATTGGCAGTCCTTCCCCGAAGTAGATTTCATTCAGCGGATAGGACGCCGGAATCAGCTCCCCCAGCACCGCAGAAACCTCCGCTTCGGACACACTCCCCCCGCAGGAGGAAAGCAGTACCGTCAGCGGCAGAAGCAGAGAAAGCAGGAGAATCGGTAGTTTTTTCATAGGAATCAGGTATCCTTTCACATCCGTTTATTCTTCCGTCCCATCCCCGGTGTCATTTTCATCCGTATCGAGGACAGCTTCCACTTCCACCGCTTCCGCAGTATCATCCGCCACATCCACAGCTTCGGTATCCGCTTCCTCTGTATCTTCTTCTTCCTTCTCCGTCACCGCAAAGTTGGCAATCACCGCATCTCCGGTACGCATCACAATCACCCCGGAGGCGCTTCTGCCCATGACGGAAATCCCATCCGCCGGTGTCCGGATCATGGTGCCGTCGTCCGTGATCAGCAGAATATCCTCATCCCCGCCGACCATGGCGATGTTCACCAGCTTCCCGGTCTTGTCCGTCAGGTTGTGGGCGATCATACCCATACCGCCTCTGCCCTTGGTGCCGTAGTGAGACGCTTCCGTCCGCTTGCCGTAGCCCTTTTCCGTAATGGTCAGCAGATGGTGGTTCGCCAGCCATTCTTCATCGTCCGGTACAATGCAGGCACCCACCACCATGTCGCCTTCCCGCAGCTGGATCCCCCGGACCCCTCTGGCGGTTCTGCCCATTTCACGCACCGTGTCGGAACGGAACCGGATGGCCTGTCCCTCTCTGGTGGCGATCATGATGTCCGTTGCCGCCCAGGTGTGGGCCACAAACACCAGCTCGTCCCCTTCGTCCAGGGAAATGGCAATCTTCCCGCCTTTCCGCTGCATCACGAATTCCGAAAGGGCCGTCCGCTTGATGGTACCGAACCTTGTCACCATCACCAGATGCTGTCCCGTCAGATCCGCTTCGCCGTCCAGCCCCTTCACAGACAGCATGGACGTGATCTTTTCCCCTTCTTCCAGCTCCAGCAGGTTGGCCACATGGTTGCCCTTGGCCGTACGTCCCGCTTCCGGAATCCGGTATGCCTTCATGGCCTGGCATCTGCCGCTTGAGGTAAAGAACAGAATATGACTGTGGGAGTCCGCCACCGCCACCCGTTCGATGTAGTCTTCTTCCTTGGTGGCCATGCCGATAACCCCCTTGCCGCCTCTGCGCTGTGCGGAGTAGGTGTCGGAGGGCTGACGCTTGATGTAGCCGCCGTGGGTCAGGGTAATCACCGCATTGTGCCGCTCGATCAGGTCTTCCAGAATGATTTCGTTTTCCGCCTCACTGATGGTGGTTCTTCTGGGATCGGAGAACTTTTCCTTGATCTCGGTCATTTCCTCCCGGATGATCTGCCGGATCTTTTCGGGGTCTGCCAGAATCGCCCGGTACCCCGCAATGGCTTCTCTGAGTTCCGCCAGTCTGTCCTCCACCTTCTGCCGTTCCATCCCGGAAAGCCGGCCCAGGGTCATGTTCACAATAGCCTGCGCCTGTTCTTCCGACAGAGAGAACCGCACCCGCAGGTTTTCCCTGGCGGCAGAGGTATCGGGAGACGACCGGATGATGGAGATCACCTCGTCGATATGGTCGATGGCGATCTTGTACCCTTCGTTCAGGTGTTCTTCCCGCAGTGCCTTGGCCAGATCAAAGTTCACCCGCCCGGTAATCACGGAAATCTGGTGATCCACATAGACCTTCAGAATCTGTCTGAGCGACAGGATCTTGGGTTCCCCGTTCACCAGCGCCAGCATGTTCACCGCACAGGTGTCCTGCAGCTGGGTATACTTGTAGAACTGGTTCAGGATCACCTGACAGTTGGCGTCTCTTCGGCATTCCACCACGATCCGCATCCCGTCCTTGCCGGATTCATCCCGGATGTCGGTGACCCCTTCGATCTTCTTGTCCTTCACCTGATCCGCCATGGCCTTCACCAGATCGGACTTCTGCACCATGTAGGGAATTTCGGTGATGATGATCCGGTGCTTTTCTTCTTCCACTTCGGCCTTGGCCCGGACCATGATCCGTCCCTTGCCGGTGGAGTAGGCTTCCAGAATCCCGGCTGTCCCGTAGATCCCGGCTCCGGTGGGGAAGTCCGGCCCCTTGATGAACTGCATCAGCTCGGTGACGCCCGCATCCGGATGATCCATGAAGTACAGCGTCCCGTCAATCACTTCCCCCAGATTGTGGGTGGGAATATTGGTGGCCATACCCACGGCGATCCCCACGGCCCCGTTTACCAGCAGGTTCGGGAACCGGGCAGGCAGCACAGCAGGCTCCTTCCGGGTGTTGTCAAAGTTGGGATCCCACGGTACGGTTTCCTTGTCGATGTCCCGCATCATTTCGTTGGACAGCTTCGAGAGGCGTGCTTCGGTGTAACGGTAGGCAGCCGCCCCGTCCCCGTCGATGTTCCCGAAGTTCCCCTGCCCTTCCACCAGCGGATACCGGTAGGAGAAATCCTGTGCCATACGCACCATGGTACCGTACACAGCCACGTCCCCATGGGGATGGTACCGCCCCAGCACGTTCCCTACGGTGGTAGCGGACTTGCGGAACTTCTGGTCATAGGTCAGATGGTCCTCATACATGGCGTACAGAATCCGTCTCTGCCCCGGCTTCATCCCGTCTCTGGCATCCGGCAAAGCTCTGGACACAATCACAGACATGGAATATTCAATAAAGGACTGTCTGACCTCCCTGGCCATATTCACCGGCTCAATCCGCTGATCCGGATAGGAAATGTCAATGTCCTGTTCAGGTTTTTTATGTGCCATAGTGTATAAGTAAGAGGTAAGATATAAGAAGTAAGAAGTACCCGAAAGCGTTTCTTCTCACTGTCTCCATATCGTTCCCCTTACAAACTCCTTTTCTGTATTTCAGCCAGCCACAACCACCGCCATGACTGCTTCGTATCTCTTTATTGGTAAGAGGTAAGATATAAGAAGTAAGAAGTATCCGAAAGCGTTCCTTCTCACTGTCTCCATATCGTTCCCCTTACAAACTCCTTTTCTGTATTTCAGCCAGCCCCAGCCTCCGCCGGAACTGCTTCGCATCTCTTACTTCTTACTTCTTACTTCTTATTTCCCTTCCACCAGCTTCGCCGCAGCCGCAGCCGCAGCTTCCATGGCCGCAGCCGTATCCGCACCACAGCCGTACCGGTTCCAGAGGAAGGTTCCCAGATACGTGTCTCCTGCTCCTTTTTCGGCCCGGGGGACATCCACCTGCACCGCCGGCACAAAGACACATCCGTCCCCGTCCATCCACAGTGCGCCCCGGCTTCCCAGGGTACACAGCACCGCCGTCCGGGAAAGATCCACCACAGCCTCTGCCATAGACCGCAGTACAGCCGTATCCGCGCCGTTCCCGGTTTTCCAGTCCGGTGCCGTGCCGCATTTCCTTGCATACAGCTCCGCCAGTTCCGCCGCATTGGGCTTGATTACCGCCGGAGGAGCCTCCCCTTCCAGCGCATGGGCCAGTGCATCCCCGGAACAGTCCAGCACCACCTTTGCCCCGGCAGCGTCCGCCATGGAGCAGAGTCTGGTGTACAGCCATTTTCCGGCCCCGGCAGCCTCCCCGTCCGGTACATCTTCCAGCGTAACAGGCGGCACAGACCCGCAGAGACAGAGAATATCCCCCTCTCTCAGCTTCCCGCCCAGATAGGACAGCATGGCCTGAAAGCATTCCTCCGACATGGTGGCCCCGGGCCCGTTGATCTCCAGGGATTCCCCGGTATCGGCAATGGCGGAGATGTTGGTTCTGGTGTTCCCGTCCCCGGCAAAAATCACGGGAGAGATCCCCTCGGAAGCCAGCGCCCCCGCAATGGTCTGCCCGGTCTCCCCGGCAAGCACCGCCAGCGTCACGCACCGTCCCCCGCAGGCATGGACCGCCCGGGAAACATTGATCCCTTTTCCCCCTGCCTTCCCCGCACAGGCATACGCCCGGTTCAGCCCCATGGCCAGCGTCGGCGTCAGATAGGTCAGATCCCACGCAGGGTTTAAGGTGATTGTGTATATCATAGTGTTCGCTTACGGAAAAGTAAGAAGTAAGAGATCAGAAGTAAGAAATATCTCCGTTCTCCACTCCTGTCCCCCCTCTTATTTTTCCGTT
>JAFQGY010000222.1 GCA_017415325.1 Clostridia bacterium | reverse complement strand
TCCCGCCGCCGTGAAGTTTGGTATTCTACCAGACAACACAGCAAAACAGGAAGTTTTAAGAACATAATCGTATGGACAACATACAGAAATACACCATTTGCAAAACGTCAGACGGCGGGATGAGGGCATCCCGCCCTACCGTTTGGCAACCGACAGCGGTATAGGGTTAATCATCATTGACATAAGAGATACCCCTGTGAGCATCTCTTATTCCGGACTGTATATGGATTTTGTGAACTGTGATTTCTTACTTCTTATCTCTTACTTCCCAATGAGTTCCATGAATTCTGCGATTTCCGTTTCGATGGCACTCTTCTGCTTGGCGATGGCGGAAGCGGCGTCGGTGTTGCCCTGGAAGATGTTCTTCTGGATGGTCTGGGCCAGAGCGCTGTTCCAGCCGTAAACGACGGCGATGTCCGCACTGCGGGAGTACTTCATGATCTGCAGCATTTCCACGGAGTTTTCGTTCCGCAGACCCTTGTGTGCCACCGTGTTGTCAAAGTACACCGGTACCACGGACTGACTGCCTTCGTAGGCCAGCGCATCCATAACCATGGCGGTTTCGGAAGCATTGCCGTTGGTGGTGGGGATGGTCATTACCAGTAGACCGTACATCAGAGGCGTGCGGTAGGCTTCCTGTGTTTCGTCAAACTTGGGGAACGGCAGGATCCCGAAGGTTTCTTCCATGTCCCGGATATTGTTGGCGGTCTTCACTTCGGCGGTCAGGAAGGCGGCGTATCCGTTCATGAAGGTGTAGACATAGCCTTTATTTTCACTGAAGTCGTCAGAGTTGCCTTCCAGGGTGGTGCCCTTTTCACTGATGAAGGACGCCAGCTTTTCCACCGTGCTGTAGAACTGATCGGTTTCGATGGTGAAGCTCATGCTGCCGTCGGCCTTTTTGGTGATGTAGTCATTGCCCATACTGAAAATGAACTTGTCCGGTGCATGGGGATGGGTAACAAGACCGTATACTGCGCTGCCGCCGTTTGTCCAGTCAGACTGGGAAACATCCACGTTGGCAACCGCTGCGGCGTATTCGTGCATCTTGTCCAGCGTCCAGCTGCTTTCTCTGGCCAGATCATAGGGCAGATCCAGACCGTTGTCGATGATGATATCCTCGTTGAAGAATACGCACCAGGAGCTGTCATACCCCATCAGGTGTGCATCTCCGGCAGCTCCCAGAATGGAGTCGCCCACCTGGGCAATGCTGTTGTAGGCGCCGTCCCACCAGGCTTCGTTCAGGTGGAGTTCCGGGATGTTCTTCAGATCCTGCAGCAGATTCTGGGTAAAGAAGTTCACCAGATTGTCGTCCCGGACATACATGACATCGTGGGTGCTTTCACCGGACAGAATTTCCTTCTGGGCTGCATTGGTGGAGGCGGACAGATCGTTCTTGGCCACCAGCTTGTCATCGTGGAGCACACAGTTGAACTTTTCTTCCACCAGCCGGTTCCGGTTGTAGATGGCGTCGTTGAGCACTTCCCCGGTGGTCTCGTCCACGTCTACTTCTACGTGCATGCCCCAGTATTCGTCAATGTTCAGAATGGAAATGGTGTCTCCGCCCAGATCTGCCGCAGGATATACATAAGCAGGTTCGGTTTCTTCCGGCCCGGTTTCGGCCACGATTTCTCCGGCAGCGGCAGTGTCCGCCGTTTCCTCGGGAGCCGTTCCCCCGCAGGCAGTCAGCAGAGGCAGACTTACAAGCAGCGCCAGCAGTATGGCAGTCAGTCGGATGGATTTCATAGGTGCATCTCCTTTGTGAATACAGATTTGTGTACAGGAATTCTCTCTGATTTCGGATCTCTTATTTCCAGATGTCGTCCAGCAGGACCGCTTCATCGGATGCCGGCCAGTGGTCAATATCCCGGATATGCTGATTTCTGCTGCCCCGGAACCGCAGAGAC
Organism: Clostridia bacterium; assembly: GCA_017415325.1. Classification (GTDB taxonomy): domain Bacteria; phylum Bacillota; class Clostridia; order Oscillospirales; family CAG-272; genus UMGS1696. The sequence continues at coordinate 40,763 of JAFQGY010000222.1, read as the reverse complement.
AAATCTCTTTCGGCCTGCACGAACGGCCCGTCCACCAGATACCGGGTCACGGACAGCAGAGAGCGCACACCGGCGTCCGTTTCCGCCATTTTCAGCAGTTCTTCCCAGGTCCAGCCGGAATAGGTCATCACGTCCAGACCCCGTTCCCTTGCACACCGGCCAACCTCCGCCAGCTCCTTTGCCCAGAGGAAGGGTTCCCCGCCGGAAAAGGTCACTCCCCGGAGCGAGGGATTTTTGATCAGGTTCTCCCAGATGCGGGTGGTGGTGGTCATGAAGCCGCCTTCGGGATCGTGGCTTTCGGGATTGTGGCAGCCCGGACAGTGGTGGGGACAGCCCTGCACAAAGACTACAAACCGCAGTCCCGGCCCGTCCACGATGGATTCCCGGACAATGCCGTAGAGCCGGATGGGCATTTCGGCAGGCTTGAGAGCGGGATCCTTTTCGGACAGGGCGGCAAGGCGTTCGGCGGTCAGGGGCGTATAAATGGATGACATGACAGAATCACTTTCTTTCGGTTTTATGGAAGTTTAGTATACCACAGACCGCCGGAAATTGCAAGATCGGCTCAGGAGATCGTATCCAGCAGCTTTTCCAGCTTGGCGTTGACGGACTTTTCCCGGGAAGCCCAGGTGGACATCAGATTGCCGTTCTTGTAGGAATCCCGCAGAACCCCCAGCACACCGGTGTCGTAGATATAGGTGATTTCATACCGGCAGGACTGGCGTACGATATCCAGCATTTCGGCGTCGTCAGGCGCATTGGCCCGCTTTTTCTTCATGGTGATTTCGTAGAAGGCCTCCTTGACGGTGGTGGAGGACAGCCAGTTCAGGTATTCCATGCACATCCCCACCATGTCCGGGTCTTCCAGCGTGGAGGGCAGAAACAGCATGGGCGCAAAGGCATCCACCAGATGATAGTAATCCGGCTGTGCTTCGTTCAGCTTGGGATTGGGCAGGATGCCGTATTCGTCTTCCATGTCGGAAAACTGGTGTGCCACGCCGGGGCCGTTCTGCACAAACAGGAACTGTCCGGCAGCAAAGCGGGAACGGCCGAAGTCGTAGATATGGTTGAAGCCGGAGGTATCCATGCCCTTGGCGGTGTCGTCATAGGAGAGGGTGTGATCCTTGTCCTGCAGCAGCAGATGGATCTTTTCCAGCGCCGTGATGGTGCTTTCGTTCACGAAGGTCAGCTCCGGTTCGTCCGCATCGTTCTTTTCCGAGAAGACCACGCCGCAGCCCGTGATGAAGAATTCCGGGTTTTCCGTCAGCATCCCGTACTGGTCGTACCCGTCCATGACCCCGTCCCCGTTCAGGTCGGCAACCACGGTGGTTACCATATCCAGCATTTTGTCCATGGTCCAGGTGCCGTCTCTGACGTCGTCATAGGGAACGGTCAGCCCGTAGTCGTTTGCCATGGTCTTGTTGATGTACAGCATCCGGGAGGAAGCGGAGGTCTGCATCATGATGTCCCCTCCCATGGGGAACAGTTTGCCCCGGAGAGACAGCTGCTCTGCCGCATTGCCGTCCCACCAGTCTGCATCAAAATTCACATGGGGCAGCTCCAGCCAGTTGTAAAACAGCCCTTCCAGCGCCAGCGGATAGGCATTGTTGCATTCTTCCGCCATCACGTCAAAGCTGGTGAGTCCCGACACAATTTCCTTTTTGGCCTGTTCCTTTACCGCATACCGGACATTCTGGGGATTGCCTTCGATGACAATATTGAACTTTTCTTCCACAGCGGTGTTCCGTTCGTATACCGCATCGTTCACCACTTCCCCGGTGACGCCGTCCACCCAGATGTCCTTGACGGAATAAGGAACCCCCGCATCGTTGGCATAGAGGAACCGCAGGGAACGTCCGTCGAAGGTGGTGTAGGGCAGATCCGGTTCGGGAATGGTTTCTTCTTCCGTTTCGGTCTGTACTGCCGGGGCTGTGTCTGCTGTGGTTTCCGCTTCCTGTGCGCCGCATCCGGAAAGGAGCAGGAGAGAAGCCAGGATCAGGATGAAAAACTGCTTGGTCTGTTTCATGGGTGCATTCCTTTCTGTGGTCCGGTGAAGTATATGAATTTGTATATGATAATTATATCAAAACTAAAAATGTTTGTCCATACATTTTCGGCATATTTTTGAAAAAACCGGAAATTTTTCTCTGTTTATACTGCAGAAAATACAAAAATCTCTTGACAATCCTTTCCGGATAACGGTATAATACAGGTATATGCAATACAAACACGGAAAGGAATCTTTTCTATGAAAAAACGTATTTTTCTCTGCATCCTTGCTGCCATGCTGTGCCTGAGTGCCGTGTCCTGCGGTGCTCCCGAAGACCAGACCACAGCGGACACCTCTGCCGAAACCGCCGCCGAAACGGTGGAAACCGAAGCCAAGCCCGATCTGCCGGATAAGGACTACGAAGGCTACTCCTACCGGATCCTGACCACGGACAATACCATCCAGTATATCCATTCTCCCGAGGTCACCGGGGAAGTGGTGAACGACGCCGTGTACGAAGCCAACGCACAGGTGGGCGAACAGTTCAATATCACCTACGAAACCATCTCCATCACCTCCAACTCCGACACCAACATCATCCAGGCGTACATCATGGCCGGAGACGATGCCTATGACGTAGGACAGCTGCACGACTGCACCACCGGCGGCATGGCCCTCAACGGCTGGTTCCACAATATCTACGAACTGCCCTATGTGGATACCACCGCCGAATGGTGGCCTCAGTTCACGCTGGAATCCCTGACCCTCAACGGGAAGATGTACTATATCTCCAACTACACCACCTACCGTGCCCTGCATGAAACCCGCGTAACCTTCTTCAACCAGGACATGATTGTCGATATGGGTCTGGAAAATCCCTATGATATGGTCAAGGAAGGCAGCTGGACCATCGACAATATGGCGGCCATCTCCAACGAAGTCTATGTGGACGTAAACGGGGACGGGAAGCAGGACAAGGGAGATGTCATGGGCTTTGTGTTCACCAACGCCCCCTACTGCTGGCTGGAATCCTTCGGCATCGAAGCCTATAAGAAGACCGCCAAGGATTCTGCGGAAATGACGCTGGATCTGAACCACGAAACCACCTACAACCTCATCGACAAGCTCCACAACTGGATGGGCGGCACCGGCAACAACAGCGTATGGGTGAACTTCGGCGGCGACCGGAACGAAGCCATGGAAATGTTTGCGGCCGGCTCGGGGCTGTTCACCTTCAAGTGCATCGGCGACCAGATTCCCTATCTGCTGGATACGGAAATGACCTATGGTATCGTTCCCTTCCCCAAGGTGGACGAACTGCAGGAAGACTATGTATCCGCCTGCACCGACCTGCTCCTGTCCATCCCGATCACGGCAGGAGATCTGGAACGCACCGGGATCATTACGGAAGCCATGAGCTACGCCGGCTACAAGCACATTCTGCCCGCATACTGTGAAAAGGCGCTGAAGAACCGGTACTCCACTGATGAAGAATCCGCGGAAATGCTGGACATGATTTTCCAGAACCGGATCATCAGCTTCTCCTACCTGTTCGTAAATCTGGTGCCCGGCGGCATGCAGTACCAGCTGATCGCCCAGACGGTGAAGAACAACAATGTGGCGTCCTATTACCAGTCCGGCGAATCCAAGGAGCTGGCCACCATTGCGAAGATTACGGAATTCTATCAGTGAGATGAATACGGATTAACGACTGTTGGGTGCAGAGCGGGAATCCCCCGTCACGCCTTGTTGAGAGAGTGCAGGAGTGGTAGGTAGCGGAAGGCGCGCCACCCCCCTTGGAAAGGAGGGCTCGTTTTTATGGCTGAAATCGGCTTTGATGTTCGTTTTCTGCACAGAAAATAGTATTACAAATGCTTTAATGACTAAGGCTTTCGTATATCTATATGGCTACACAGCTTTCAGCCATACCAATGCGCCCTCCTTTTCAAGGGGGGTGGCGCACCGGCAGCCGACTCTCCTATTTCGTTCTCTATATCCGGTGTGACGGGGGATTTCTTCACTACTGCACCCAACCTCCCTTCCTTCAGCCACACCCAAAAACAGCTTACCATACAGGCAGGATACAAAACCACAGTATCTCTCCTGTACGGTAAGCCGTTTTTTTATTTGGTTTCGGGGGAGTCTTCATCCGGGATGATTTCCAGAATGTCTTCGACCCGGCAGTGCAGAATCTGGCACAGAGTATCCAGTGTGTAAACGGTAACGTTGCCGTTTTTTCGCAGGGTACTGATGGTTCCTCTGCTGATGTTGTAATCCTTTTCCAGTTTATATTGTGATATGCCCCGTTCCTTCATGGTCTGCCAGAGTTTATCATATGTAAACATACAGGTTCCTCTTTTTCTACGGTACTGAATGTATTATAAACTATGGTCATTCTATTGACAATACCCGGTAAAATGTGTATAATAGAACATGCCCATTATAATGTGTATATACAGGAGGACACAACACCATGAAAGACTTCATCCACAGAATCTGGTACGGCGACATCCACCCCGGCAGCGAGGTATCCGCCAACAATGCCGAAATCAACAGACTGCTGCAGTATAAAAACCGGCACCGGGAAAAACTGCTGTCCACACTGAACGAAGAACAGATAAAAATCCTGGAAAAATACGAATCCAATGAAGAGGAGCTGTATTGCCTGGCCCAGGAAGATGCCTTCACCGAGGGTATCCGGTACGCTGTGCAGTTTCTGGTGGAAGCCATGGGATAAGAAAAGTAAGAAGTAAGAGATAAGAAGTAAGAAGTAGTCCGAAACAGAGAACGGCCTGGCGAACGGACAGATACAAAAAGGATGTATCCGTACCGCCCGATAAGCCGTTCTGTCATCACAGACTACTTCTTATTTCTTACTTCTTATCTCTTATTTTTACTTCTTATCTCTTATATTTCCGCAGTCTTCCGTTTACCCGGTTGGCTACCACTTCGTAATCGTTGGTCAGGATCGTTTCGATGCCCATGTCCAGATAGCGTTCGGCTTCGTCCGGGTCGTCGGCCCAGAATACCGTGCACATCAGTCCCTTTTCGTGGGCTTCGTCTACCATTGCCTGATCAAAGTAGGGCTTGAACAGCTGGATCCCGGTGCAGTCGTATTCCAGTGCTTCGGGAATCATGTCCTTGGGGTTGCCGCTGAAGCCCACTACCCGGTGCATTTCCGGCGCCAGATCCCGCAGGATGCCCAGAATCACCCGGTTGGGCGTCATGAAATACACATGTTCCGCACAGTCGTACCGCCGGATCAGATCCACGATCTTGCCCAGAGTTTCTTCCGTATAGGGCGCGGCCGTGGTGGCTCTGGAACCGATGCCTTCTTCGTCGGACTTGATGTGGATGTTCATGATGCACCGTCCCGCCAGCTTTTCCAGCACTTCCTCGAACTGTACGATCTTCATCCCCACAAACCGGTCGCCGTGCTTGATGCCGAAATCATAGGTCAGCAGTTCTTCCAGGGTTCTGTCGGACAGCTTGCCGGAGCCGGTGGAAACTCTGTCCAGTGTGCCATCATGGCAGGAAACGATTTCCCCGTCCGCCGTGGGCCACAGATCCAGTTCGATTTCCTCCGCCCCCATGGCCACAGCAGCCCCGAACGCCGGCATACTGTTTTCCGGTGCAATGGTGGAAAATCCTCTATGGGCACACAGTCTGGGATACGCCATTTCCCTGTCGCTTTCCACAAACCCTGCCCCGCTGTTCCTGTAGCTTCTCTTTTCGTTGATTTTTTCAAAACGCATAGTATACCTCCAAGTATAAGTAAGAAGTAAGAGGTCAGAAGTAAGAAGTATTTCCATACAGCTCTTCCGGAATCACGCATGGTGATACCTCTTATTTCTTACTTCTTATGTTTTTCTTACGTCTTACGTTTTTCTTTGTATTTCTTATTTCTTACTTCTTATTTTTCCCTGCCACGTGTCTTCCCCCGCCTGCATCTTGTCGATGGTGTTGGCCACTTCCGTTTTGCGGCGGCTCCACTGGGGGGCCAGCAGCACATCCGCCATACCGTCCCCGGTGATCCGGCCGATGATGGTGTCCTCCGGCAGAAGCTCCAGCTGGCGGCAGACGATTTCACAGTATTCTTCCCGTTCCAGAGGGACATAGCTGCCGCTTTCATACAGCCCTGCCATGTCGGTGCCTTTCAGGATGTGCAGCAGATGGATTTTCACCAGATCCGGTTCCATCTTCGCCACCGCCGCAGCCGTTTCCAGCATCCTGTCCCTGTTTTCCCCAGGCAGCCCGTTGATGATATGGATTCCCACCGACAGCCTGCCGTATCCTTTGGGTGAGGGGCCGTTCAGCCGGTCTGCCATGGTTTTCAGCCGGGTGTAGCCGTCCAGAAATACGGCCCTGTCATATCCCCGGCGGATGGTCTTTGCCGTGCTGTCGTGGATGGTCTGCAGTCCCAGCTCCACCATCACCGGAATCTTTTCCGAGAGGGCCGCCAGCGCTTCCAGTACCTCTTCCCCGAGACAGTCCGCCCGGGTGCCGATACCGATCATGACCGCCTTCTCCATGGAGGCAGCCTCGTCCCATGCCCGCCGGATATCTGTCATGTCTCCGTAGGTGTTTGTACCCGACTGGAAATAGGGGATCATGCCGCCGAGGTTCTTCCACTTCCGTTCTGCCACCGTCACCGCCGAGAGATACTGTTCCCGGATGGTTTCTCCCACAGCGCTCCGGCTTCCGTCCAGACAGTAGATGCATCCGCCCACCCCGCATCGCCCGTCCTTGTTGGGGCAGGTGCAGCCGATGTCCAGCGGTGCCTTGGCGCATTTCCCGCCGAAACGGTGTCTGGTGTAGTAGTCGAATGTGCAGTATCGTTTGTTGGTATCGGAATACCGGTACGGGTTGGTCATAACGCCTCCGGGAAGAAAAATTCTGTACTTTCTTTCCTATTTTATCATAAAACGGGAGCAAAAGCAATATTTTTACGGATTTATGAAAAAATGATGTATGAATATTCCCAAATCGCAGTTTTTCCTATTGACTTATTCAAAAAAGTGGTGTAAAATAAAGCAAAGCTCCCGCTTCTGGCTGCCTGAATGCAGTTTTTCCGGGAGAAAATGCAAAACGCTTATGCAAAATCATTCTGAAAGGAACAAACCCATCATGAAAAAGTTTTTTGCTCTCGTTCTGGCAGTGTGCATGCTGACCTGCCTGACTTCCTGCGGCGGCGGTAAGCTGTTTATGGCTACCGGCTCCGAAACCGGTACTTACTATGCATTCGGTATCGCCTTCACCCAGGTACTGAAGGACAAGGCCGGCGTGGAAATCGGCGTACAGTCCACCGGTGCCTCCAAGGCCAACATCCAGCTCATCGACGAAGGCGAAGTTGACCTGGCCATCGTACAGAACGACGTTATGGACTATGCCTACAACGGCACCAACACCTTCGCAGCCGACGGCGCCATCACCTCTTTCGCCGCCATCTGCACCATGTACCCCGAAACCATCCAGATCGTTGCAAAGCCTGGCATCAAGTCCATTGCCGACCTGAAGGGCAAGACCGTATCCGTTGGTGACGTTGGTTCCGGTACCGAATTCAACGCTGCACAGATCTTCGAAGCATACGGCATGACCTTTGACGATATCCAGAAGCAGAACCTGGGCTTCACGGACTCCGCCGACAAGTTCAAGGACGGCCAGCTGGATGCATTCTTCTGCACTGCAGGTGCTCCCACCGTTGCCATCACCGAACTGGCTACCTCCACTGACTTCACCATCCTGTCCATCGACGCCGACAAGCTGGCATGGCTGCAGGAAAACTATGCTTACTACACCCAGTATGATATGCCCGCAGGCACCGTATACGAAAACGTGAAGGAAGACGTGACCACCGTTGCCGTTATGGCTACCCTGATCTGCGACGCCAACCTGGACGAACAGACCGTATACGACATCACCAAGGGTATCTACGAAAACCTGGAACCCATCACCGCTGCCCATGCAAAGGGTGCTGAACTGGTTCTGGAAAAGGCCACCGACGGTATCTCCACTCCCATGCATCCCGGTGCTGTAAAGTACTTCACCGAAAAGGGCGTTATCGCCGGCTAAGTGGGGAGCCCCCGCGGGCAATCTTCGGCGCTTCTGCAGTCGGATTCCAAAGAGCTCTCACGACATTCCGCATGCCTCCGGCAGCTGGTTTGGGCTTTGAGGGGACAGGGGTTCGGCTGGGGAGTATTGAAGTTTACCCCTTCCTGATCTATGACTATTTTTCGTCATACATGGCTTAAAGCAGTCACAGCCGTAAGTATCGTTTTGCTTGCGGCTGTGATTGTTGTGCTTATCTGCCTGCCGCAGATTCTGGTTGTAAGAGACGCAGATACCGGCAGGATCTATATGGTTTCCCGTTGTCCGGACGGTACGGAGTTTCTGGTGGAGTTCACCCATTCGGTGAATCTGTCGCCGGTGATTGATACGTTCCGTGCGGAAAACGGCGAAATCCGTGCGGTCAAAGCGAAATTTTATGCATTCGGCGCAGGTATGCCTACGGAACTGAACCCGGGCGAATCCTTCTCCTTCACGGAGGACGGCGCCATGGAGATTACCGGTATCACCACCGTATACGATTCCCTGAACTATATCGTGGGAACCGTATACGACTATTACCTGACCATCGGCGGGGAGACGGTGAATCTGCGGGAGCTGTGCGGCAGAAATGCACATGTGGAAATACTGCTTATAGGAAAAGAGTAAACATGAAAAAAACAAACGAAGAACTGAACGACCTGAAGCCGGCTGCGGCAGAGGGCCTGCCTGTTGAAGAAGAAGTCATCGATGCGGACAAGCTGCTGACAGAGCTGGACAGAGAATCCAACACCAGAAGCTATTCCGGCGTCCTGTCCGCATGGATCACACGGATCGTGCTGGTGGGCATCATCGGCTTCGTCCTGTACTGTGTGGTGGGATTCATCGATGAACGGGCCAGAAAGAGCATCTTTACCGGGCTGATCATCCTGGCCGGCTATCTGCTGTATCCCCGGAAAAAGGGGGAAAGAACCAGTCTGAAGGAAATTCCCCTCCTGGATGGGATTCTGGGGATTCTGGCGGTGACGCCCTTCCTGTATTTTGCTTTCAGTGTGGAAGCCTTTGTCGATAAGGCCACCAAAATCACCACCTTTGACATGATCGTGGCGCTGGTGGGGATCGTTCTGCTGTTTGAACTGTGCCGCCGGGTTATCGGGATGCCGATCATGGTTGTGGCCGGTGCCTTCCTCGTCTATATGGGGTATCACTGTCTCATCGAACGGGGCTTCTCCATCGGGAAGTTCCTGTCCACCACCGTTCACCAGCTGTTCTACTCCAACGTGGCCATTATGGGTACGCCCATCAATGCCTGCGTAAACTTTATCGTACTGTTCATCCTGTTCGGTGCCTTTCTGGAAAAGACCGGCATCGGTACCTTCTTTGTGGATCTGGCCAACTCCATTGCCGGGTTCTCTGCTGGGGGACCGGCCAAGGTTGCCGTAATCTCCAGCGCACTGGAAGGGATGTACTCCGGTTCCTCCGTGGCCAATACCGTAGGTTCCGGTTCCATTACCATTCCCGTTATGAAGAAGGCCGGGTACAGACCGGAGTTTGCCGCCGCCGTGGAAGCCGCTGCCTCTACCGGTGGTCAGATCATGCCGCCCATCATGGGGGCCGCCGCATTCCTGATGGCCGAAATGACCGGGATCCCCTACCCCACCATTGCTGTGGCCGCCATTCTTCCCGCTGTGCTGTATTTCACCGGGATCTTTGTGATGGTGCATTTTGAAGCCAAGAAGCAGGGGCTCAAGGGTCTGCCCAAGGATACCATCCCCAACTTCTTCAAGCTGATCCTGAAAAAGGGTTACCTGCTGATTCCCATCGTGGTGCTGGTCGGCCTCATGAGCAGCGGGAAAACCGCATCCTTTGCCGCCTGCTTCGCCATTGTGGCTGCCATTGTGGTGAGTATGTTCGATAAGGAAACCCGCCTGACGCCGAAACGCCTGGTGGAAACCATCGAAACCGGTGCCAGAAACGCCATCGGTGTATCCGTTGCCTGCGCCATGTCCGGGATCGTCATCGGGATCGTGTCCTATACCGGTCTTGCCACCACCCTGTTCAACGTCATCGTACCCATTGCCAGACAGAACATCTTCCTGGCTCTGTTCCTGACCATGATCGCCTGCATCATCTGCGGTATGGGCGTTCCTACTACGGCAAACTATATCCTGATGGCCACCATCACCGCCCCCATCGTAATCGAAATGGGTGTGCCCATGCTGGCGGCGCATATGTTTGTGTTCTACTTCGGGATCGTGGCCGACATTACGCCTCCTGTGGCGCTGGCTGCCTATGCCGGTTCCGCCATTGCCCATTCCGACCCGCTGAAGACCGGTGTCAATGCTACGAGACTGGCCATCACGGCGTTTATTATCCCGTATATCTTCGCCCTGAGCCCGGAAATCCTGCTGGTAAAGGAAGCTGCTATGGATATTGCCGTCATTGACGTTATCCGGATCGTCATCACTTCCGTTGCCGGGATGGTCGGTATTTCCGCCGGTCTGGAAGGCTATTTCTTCGGCAACTGCAAGATCTGGGAACGGCTGATCTGCATTGCCGGCGGTCTGTGTATGGTGATTCCCAGCCTGCTGACAGACATGATCGGTCTCGCTCTGCTGGCTGTGGGGATTGTACTGCAGTTTATCCGGCAACGGATCGAAAAGAACAAGCCCGCAAACGCGTAAATTTTCCAAACCGAAAGACCTTCTGTACTGTGCAGAGGGTCTTTTTTGGCAGTTTTGTGGGGAACGGCGGCAATTTTCAAAAAAATTTGTTTTTCTCCGGTGTTTATAAATCCTGCCTGCCCCGATATGTGTCTTATTTTATAAGAAACCATATATCGAGGTATAGCAATGAACGGAAAGAGACAGACGGAAATAACAGGCAGCTTCGCTGTGAACCGGGGATACCGGCTGCTGTATCTGTATCAGAAGCTGATGCAGGGCGGAAATCTGCAGAAAAAAGAGCTGGCAGAACGGTTTGGTGTCAGTGAAAAGACGGTACAGCGGGACATCGACGATCTGCGGGCATATATGGCAGACAGCATGATCGATACCGCAAGACCGATGGAAATCCGATATTCCAAGTCTGAAAATGCCTATGTGCTGGATATGTCGGAGGAAGAAAATATACTGGAAACGGAAGTGGTGCGGATCGGCAGGGCACTGCTGGCAGGGGAAGCGCTGGAAACGGAAGAGGCGGAAAAACTCCTGCGTCGGCTGATGCTGCAGATTCCCGTATCCAGACGGCAGAAGCTGACCGCAAAAATCCGCAGATAAAAGAAAATCCGTTGTCATACAAAAAAACTGTCCCGTGGGAAAAGCGGAACAGTTTTTGTTTTGGGATGGACTTTATCCTGCGTCATCCGGTTTGGTTATCCGTATGACAAAGTCCCCGATACAGATGTTGTCCGAGTTCCGGATACAGCGCAGATGGGCAATTCCGGGAGCAAGTGCATGCAGAATCTGTCCGTCAAAGGAAACCGCAGCGGGATTGCTGTTTTCCCAGTGCCATGTGGAAGGGTTTGCGCTGTACGGCAGAACCTGGCAGACCATATTCCGGACCATGCCCACTTCCAGAACCGGGACATAATGGGAAATCTGGACGCTCGTTCCCTCTATGACAGGCGCATCGGCATAGGAAGCATATACCGTCAGTGCAATCTGCCCCAGCTCTGTCTGATCGGAAGTCCGGAGACAGCGGATTACTGTGGTGCCGGGGGCATGGGTATACAGATTCACCCCGTCCGCTTCCGCCACTTCCGGATTGTCGGAAACAAAGGTCAGACTGTCCGGCTGTACATAGGCGGGAAGGGTGGTGTAGTTCAGGGAAACAACCTGATCTGCCAGCAGCAGGGGCATTCTGTCGGTCAGGAACAGCACACCTGTTGGTGCAGGGGCGGCAGTGTGTTTCGCTTTCACCGTAACCAGTACGCTGGCCTGTTCCTCATAATCCCCTGCGGGAAACAGATAGACCCTGGTCTGCCCGGGAGAGACACCGATGATCTGTCTGCCCCGGCATTGGACAATGGCTTCATCCTTGCTGACCAGCACCATGGACTGATCTGCCGCATCCGCCGGAAGGGGATAATACTGTATGGTAAACGCTTCTCCCACCCCCACTGTGTAGGAAGACATATTCTCCAGTCCGATCTGGGGATGCACCATGCTGATCCCGGAAAGACCGGTATTTTCCGGCGAGGGAACCGCATCCATGCTCTGTGCGGTATCGGAAATCCCTGCCGTTTCCACGGTATGTGGTACGCTGTCCGCATCCGGAAGGGGATCCGGTACCAGCAGCATGCCCAGTCCCAGCCCCAGAGTAATGAGCAGGGATGCACACAGTACCGATGCAGGCAGAAGCCGGATCCGTACGATGGCGGTTCTGTCCCGGAGGGGATGTTCTTCTGTGGTCACAGTCCCCACCAGCCGGAAGGTGTCTCCGGTTACGGCAATCCCCAGCATCCCTGCAGCGGCCGTAAACAGCGTCAGAGCAGCTTCGGGCGGCAGCGTCACATATCCGGCCAGCCGTTCCAGAATCACCGGCAGAACGGGAACAGGCAGTGTACCGTGGAGGGTAACACCGCTGCGGGCTTCTTCTGCCAGTATGGCGGCGCGGATGGACTGTTTCGCATACCGGAGCCGGCTTTTTACCGTCGGAACGGGACAGTTCTGCTCCTGTGCCACTTCCGCCAGGGAAAGATCTTCATAATAATACAGCAGAATCGCTTCCCGCTGTTCCGAAGGCAGTTCTTCGATGATGCACCGCAGAATCTCCGCCAGTTCCCGTTTTTCCGCCGCTTCTTCCGGTGTGTCCCCGTCGTCCAGAATCGCTTCCAGCAGCCGCCGGTTTTCCTCCCGGATCACTGCCAGCTGACGGATATCCGATTGTTCCGGCAAGGCTGTGTCCATACCTGTCCGACCGGCCTGCAGACGTTCTCTGCGCAGCTGATTGGTGTGGAGATTTTTCAGAATTTTCCACATCCATGGATAGAACAGTGCCGGATTCTGCAGGGTGTCCAGTGAAAGGATGCATTTGATGTACCCTTCCTGCAGCAGATCCTGTGCCGCATCCCGGCTGCCGCAGATCAGGTATGCATAATAATACAGCCGCTGATATGTTTCTTCAAACAGCAAAGCCAGTCCTTCCGGATCTCCGTTCACTGCCTGCCGGATCCGCCGGGTCAGTTGTTCTGTGTTGTGTCTCTTATCGGTATCCCGCACGGGTGTACTCCTCTCCATGATTGTTCCCTATTAGAATACCATAAACCTTCGAAAATTACAAGTCCGCTGCCTTTGCCGGAAGGTCAATAAACGTCCACGAGCAGCGGAAAACGGGCAGTATGCTCAATTGCAATGGGAAATAATTGTGCAGGATTTCTGACGGCTTCAAACAGAAAAGACAGGTTTGCATCCCTGCCTTTCCCAGAATCATTCTGTTGGTTTGCTGTTACAGCAGTCCGAAATGCGCCGCCAGTTTTGCCAGTACTGCTTCTCTGGTATCTTCCCCGTTGTCTTCCCGGATCAGGGTGAAGAATCCGCTGTTCAGCCATGCCTGATAGGCTTCATGGGAGTTGACCCGCTTCAGGCACTCCCGCCAGTTGGCATGGGCCGCGGCCGGATCCGGCAGACTGTCCAGCACAGACAACAGCATCTGCTTTTCCGGGTCGCTCCGGTCGAAGAACCGTTCCACCGACATGGACTGGGGAGACAGCATCACCGCCACCCGGCTGTAATCGGACAAACGGTGCAGCAGCTCGGCGGAAATGTTGGTGTCCACGATGATCTTTTTCTCCGGATGCATCCCGGACAGCCGGATCAGCTCCGTGACTTCAAAATCCGCCACTTCTCTGGCCGTTCCTTCGATCCATGCGGCGTACTGTTCCGGCGTACGGGTCACGAAATTTTCCCAGGAACCCATGGTGTGGAAATAGGAAAGATTGGGATGGGTCTCCGGCGAGATCATGGTCAGCATCCGGTCATGGCCGTAATTCTCCCCGCAGAGCAGCATATCAAACCGCTCCGCCAGCATCCGGCACATGGTGGACTTTCCTGCATAGGCAGTTCCGTTGATGAAATAGACGTTTTTCAGCTGTGCACGCAGGATGGTATCAGAAATCTGCATATAAATCCTCCTTTATTTTTGACAACACTTAACAAAGCACAACCGGTATCGGCTGCACCAAAGCTATGGAAAAAAGGAAAATTTACCGTGTACGTCTCACCGTATGCATAAAACAGACTCCGTTCTGTATCTCTTATTTCTTACCTCTTATTTCTTACTTCTTACATAGTGACAAAATACTTGTCAAACAGGGCCTGCACCTTGCCGCCCAGCACCTGCAGAACGTCCATGGCACCTTCGGTATTGCCGGTGAGGTATTCCTTCATCCAGCGGCCTTCTTCGGCGCAGAACCGGTCGTGGATGGGGTACCAGTTGTCCAGCAGGAAACAGGCGTACCGCTGGAACCGTTCTTCACCCACCAGACGGTATTCTTTGGAGATGGTGTCCACGGCCACGCTGTACTTGTCCTTGATGGAGGTGATCAGTGCCTTCCGTTCGTTGGCGGGGGAGAACACGATGGTGGAGCAGATGTCGCTGTTGCGGTTGTGTTCGGTGGAGCCGTGGCTGTCGGTGGAACCTACGATGGGATGCACACGGCCGTGCTTCCATTCTTCGTAGTACAGAGCCGCCTGGTAGCCGTTCTGCTGGTAGTAGTTTTCGCCGCCCAGCACCTCGAAGGCGTCAAAGGGATGGTTTTCCATCAGGCAGTGGGTCAGGGGATCGCTCACATGGAACACGTCTGCCAGCCAGTAGGGATGGGCGAAAATGGCCAGACCGTCGGCTTCCCGGATCTTGTTGAAGGCCCACACGCACACCGCATAGGAGGTTCTGTCCACGTCTTCCGGTACGGTAAGGGTTTCGGCGAATTCTGCGATGGCCTGCTTATATTCTTCCAGGGACATGGATGCCGGGGGATTGCCATGGAGTGCCAGTCGGTCGGGATCGCCGCTTACATCCGCATAGGCTTCCTTTTCCCGGATCAGTCCGTTGACGGTGTTCAGCCCGCCGAAGTTTACGATATGGACATTGGTCATAGGCAGATGCACTTCTTCCCCGGGCACCAGATTGTAAACGGTAGGAATGTCCGCAAACCGGCGCATGGCTTCCAGAGACGGATAGTACCGGCTATGGTCGGTGATGGAGAGGAAGTCGTACCCTTTGGCCCGGTAGTTGGCGGCCACCACAGCCGGTTCTTCCCGTCCGTCCGAGCGGCAGGTGTGCATATGCAGGTCTCCCCGGAAGGGCAGTCTGCCGGCCATATCGGGAGCCAGAGAGTACACGGACAGCTGCACCACCCGTCTGTCTCCGTCATAGATCCGGATATAATGTTCCTTTTCCCCATGGAACACAGCCGTCACCCGGATGCAGCCATCCCCGCAGGGTGCGATATGCTGTACTGCATTGGCCGTGGAAGACAGATTGTCAATATCCATCAGCCGGATTTCGTACTCCTTCTGCTGAAACGCCACATGAGCCCCCAGCGGCCGGATGGTAATGGTGACTTCCTTCTCAGCCGGAAACACGATAGGCGAGATGGCATAGTTATACAGTTCCATTTTCATGATGTATTGCTCCTTTGATGTATAGTAGTTAGCCAATTGCAAAACTCCAGTATAGGGGAACGGGTCGCTTTTTGAAAAAAGCTCCGCAAAAACTTTTGGAATTGGTTTAACAGGATATAGTATCTGCAATTCCATTTGCCACTAAATATAGAAATTGCAAAACACCAGAAATAGTCGAGCGAGTTCACAGGGACCCGACCCTGCTCACCACAGAACATTTTCAAGTGCTGGATTTCGTTTTTTCGGAGTTTTGCAATCGGTTAATATAGTAGTTCAAATTGTTTGGGAGGGGAGTGCCAGCCAGGAGAGTGGAGGTATCAGCGGCGGCGCTGCCCGGTTTTGCGGGGGAAATGCTATACTTCTTATCTCTTACTTCTTACTTCTTATTTTTCTTCCGCATTCTCCCGCAGGCGGGCACATACCTTCCCCAACACATACGATACCCCGCAGCCGCAGATGATGCATACCACGTACAGGATCCAGCCCAGTGCATCGGCGGGGAGGCCAGGGAAGATCATTGCGGTGGTGGCCAGGACGATTCCCAGAATGCCGTGGGACAGGGGGGCGTCCCATCTGGCAAAGGCGGCTTTCACCAGTCTCGGCAGCAGAAGCAGGATTGCCAGCATACCGATGCCCAGCGGAATGCAGACGCCCATATCCAGCCGGGAAATGCCGTCCAGCATGGGGCCGTACAGACCGAAGAACAGCAGCAGCGTGGAGGCGCTGAGTCCCGGGATTACAAAGGACAGCCCCCAGCAGATCCCGCAGAAGATCCATGCAGGCAGACCCGGCAGCATCTGTACGGCGGCAGACCCGTTCAGCAGAAGCAGAATGGCCAGCATGCCCGCAAAGCCGATGCCCATTGCCAGCCAGTCGCTTGTCCGGTGGCGGGAGAATGCTTTTGTATCAATACTCTTCCCGGCGTCCGACCAGAGTTCCGGCACCGTTCCCAGCATGAACCCGATGAACACGCATTTCACCAGGGCTTCGTTGGCCTCCAGCAGGACGTTCACCAGCCCCGACAGTCCCACGAACCCGATCAGCCCGCCGATGCCGAAGAAGCAGAACATCCAGAAATACTTTTTGATCCCCTTGATGGGGGAGGAAATCAGATCGAGAATCGGTTTATACAGCCCGAAGGCCGCCAGCAGTGCCCCGCCGCTGACCCCGGGCAGAATGGCGCCGAAGCCCACCAGAACCCCCTGCGCCGCCCAGACCAGCCACTGGAACAGTCTGTTTTTCTGTACCATAGATATACTCCGTTACTATAAAATTTCTGTTCTTCCAGTATACCACATCTCATATGAAATTTCCGTTAATTTTCGCCGTATCCGGCAGAATCGCGCAAAAGAAATCCCCCCACGGCAGAAACCGCAGAGGGAAACAGGTACAGCAGAATATGGAAATATTCTGGAATATGCAGATATCCGGATGGTTTATCCTTCCAGCTGGGCCAGTGCTTTTTCCATATCGGTCAGCACGGCGGATTCCATCTTGGCATACACAGATGCAAAGCCGGTGTTGTTGGACACGCCCAGATTCTGGATATTGGAGTACAGATTCCCCCAGTTGTACATCATGGCAATGTCATACACCTTGGAGGCCAGAATAATTTCCAGCATTTCTTCGGAATCCTCGTCCCGGAGAGATTTGTGACGTACGGTGGTGTCGATAAAGGCAGGGGTCACATACAGCTGGGAATAATACCCCAGGGCATCCAGCACTTGGCCGGTCATTTCGGGAATCCGGTTGGTGGCAGGGATGCAGAGCAGGGTCGCCCAGGAATGGGAGATGGAGGTCACATACTTTTCCTGTGCCTCATCATACTTGGGCTGGGGCATCAGACCGTAGTCCGATTCCATTTCCCGCAGTTCAAAGGAAATCAGAATCTGCTGGAAGTTGAACAGAAGCTGGTTGTTCTGGAACATGGGGATATGCTGTTCATAGAACACATTGCTGTACTTGGAGGTATAGTCATTGGCGGCTATGGTGATGTCCTTGTTGTTCAGGAAGGGCACACACTTTTCCACGATGTTGATCATCCGCTCGCAGTTGGCGACCACCTGCTGATTCCCTTTGTCGTCCGGCATGACAAATCGCTGGTCGGCGGCAAAGATCATGTCGTTCAGCAGACTCCGCTGGTGGGCGATCCCATACCGGTCGTTCTGGTCCATGATCCCGTCCCCGTTCAGGTCGGAGGAGACCAGCGTACAGTATTCGATCATTTTGTCCAGCGTCCATTTGCCTTCTCTGACCAGATCATAGCAGTCGGTGATGTTGTTTTCCGCCGCCACTTCCTTGTTGAAGAAGTACAGAATGGGGGAGAATGTAGTGTACAGACTCACGTCTCCGGTGATCATTTTCAGCTCTCCCCCCAGAGTAAAGGTTTCCACGGAAGCGGCTTCCCACCAGGAGGCTTCGGGATTCATGGTGGGGATGGAGCGGATATCCTGCAGCAGATTGGGTTCCGCCAGCAGGGTTTTTACAATGGTGCCGAACACAAAACCGGCGTCAATGGTATCCTCGTCCGCCATCACCAGATCACGGAATACCTTGGCGTTGTCCCCACGGGCGACCCCGCCTACCGGATAGGTGGTCAGTGCAATGTCCAGCTCTTCTTCCACGGTCAGATTCCGCTTGTACTGGGCGTCGTTGATGGGTTCCCCGGTATCCGGATCGGCATGGATGTCGCTGTAGGTAGCGGCCTGCCAGAAATAGTCGTCGGTCTGGTAGTCCAGAATGCAGAATTCTGCCCCGTCATAGGTTACGTCCGGGGAGATGTATTCCGCCCTGGTTTCGGTTTCTTCGGGTACGGTATCGACAGAGCCGTTATCCCCGGCCGTGGTTTCGGAGGTGACCTCTGCCGATCCGCAGGATGTCAGGAGCAGCAGGGCCAGAATCAGGGCAGCAAAACGGTGCGTGTGTTTCATACTCTATTTCTCCTGTCTATGATTTATTATAGTATGGGTTCAGCTTCTCCACCGGCTGATGGCAGTGCAGCACAGCTCATGGTCATACACATCCGGCCGCAGATGGCCCAGTTCCCGCATGGCTTCAGGGATCTTCGCAAAGGCAGTACCTGCACCGTCACGGTCTCCCACACAGATGCAGCACAGCAGTTCTCCGCACAGCTTCACCCAGTCGGTGTGCCAGCGCAGCAGATCCCAGTGGACGAACTGACAGCGGTTCACGTCGTCATGCTCCCGCATATGGGCCAGCTTTTCTTCCACCAGAGGACGGAAGGCGTCGGCCAGTCCGGCAAGTTTCTGCAGCTTCGGCAGCAGTTCCGGGTTGTAGTGGCTGCCCTTTTCCGGATCCGCAGACCGTTCGCCCTTTACGAAGGCAAAATCGGCGGCATCGCTGACAGCGGTAAGGTAGTCACGTACCTTTTCCCAGTCTTCGCCATACCCGGCGGTGAAGTATTCTTCCAGCAGGGTTTCATAGGGAATTTCTCTGTCATACAGCGTCCGGGCATATACGTAGAACAAGAACCCGTTGGGCCAGAAGGAACGCTGGGAACCGTCTTCCACAATGCCCTCCAGCCGGTTCTGCCGCAGGCCCCGGATGTCGTCGTAGAGGTATTTCGCCAGCTGCAGCCCGCCCAGGTCGCAGAAGTGGGCCATCCAGAAGTGGTATTCGTAGCAGAAGCAGTCGCCGTCCCAGTTTTCCTGCCATGCCTGCAGGTATCCCAGGTTTTCCGCCATTCCCTGGGGCATCCGGTTGTGGTTGCACTGGTACGGTGTCACTGCCTGCCGGTCGGCCGGGGTTTCGTAGGTTTCGGAATAGAGCCGGGTGATGGGGGCAAAGAGGAGAGAGAACCGGTCGGGATGGGTCAGCTTTTCGGTGATGGGCGGCCAGAGGGTGTCCACATAGGCGATAAACACGATCCGGGTGGCCAGATTCCGGGCGGTCAGATGCCGGTCGATGTCGTTCAGCAGCATCACGTACCAGTCAGTCATGACCTTTTCGGCGCATTTTTCACATTCGCAGTGGTTGTTGGAAGCGTCCGCCAGCCAGATGTGCAGAAAGTCCACATTGGTCTGTACTGCGGCATAGTCGGCGATGTAGGCCGCCATAATGTCTCTGGCTTTGGGGTTGGACATACAGATGTTGGTGTTCAGTGCCACGCCGCCGTAGAATGCCCGTACCCCGTTCAGCTGGGCAAGGTACTGTCTGGCTTCGTCGGAAATTTCGCTGTCGTCCGAGCGCATCCACTGCCGGGAGCTGTCCAGACCGAAGGGTTCCGCCGTCCAGCCGTGGCCCATATCGTGGAACAGAAGTCCCCGCCGGGAGATTTCCGCTTCGCATTCTCTCTTCCACTGGAGGGTGGTTTCGTTGGAAAGAGGTTCCGGCGGATAGGAAGTGTCGTAGCCGTGGTGATATGCCTTCACATAGTAGGAACGGGGAATATCGAACTCCAGCATGAAGGTGTTCATCCCGGTCTTGGGGGTAAAGGCAATGGCGTCCATCATCAGGGGCTGGGTTTCGGAGCCTTCGTTGCACTGCCCGCGGTACCGGTAGGAGGCGGTATGGCTGTAGGAAACCGGCTTCAGTTCGATCAGGGTCGGCAGTACTTCACCGTCCGGCCCGGGGAAAAGCCAGTTGCAGCCCTGTTCCCGGAGATACTGATACACCGCCAGCAGTACCCCCCGGGGCGTGTTGGCTTCGATCTTCCCGCAGCAGGCGCAGGTGGAAATCCGGAGAATATCGTCGGTGTCTTTGCCGCACAGATCCTCCGCCACGCCCAGACAGAACCCGGCGTCCCCCGTATAGGCAATCACAGGATCCCCGCACCGGGGCAGGATCATACGGATGTATTTCTTCAGTTCGTCCGCCGCATACAGCACGGCAGGGTGAAGTGTTTTGACGGTAATGGTATAAGACATAGGCCCTCCTTTGAAAAAATAAGAGGTAAGAAGTAAGAGATAAGAAATACGTTCGGGGGGACTGCAGCAGGCTCCTTTCCTGTGTATTCTTATTCTTACGTCTTACCTCAATCATGCAGAATCTTGCGGGTACAGTCTGAAGGCAACTCTGCACCGCACAGGATACTTCTTATTTCTGATTTCTTACTTCTTACTTATTCTTATTTGTCCAGCTGATAGAACCCGGTGTATTTGTCGGTACGGTTGGTCCACTGGCCTCTGGTGAAGTCGGGGATGTCCACCGGGATGGAACCGTTTGCGATGGAGATTTCGGACAGGGGGGTGATGGCCATCCATGCAGCGGTGTCAAAGGTGTCGATCGGGGGAACCTGACCTTCTGCCAGAGAGGTGAAGTAGGCATCGAATACCAGCCAGTCCATACCGCCGTGGCCGCCCTTTACGCCTTCTTCAAAGAACCGCTTCCAGATGGGATGTTCCCATTCGGGACGGAACTTGTCCAGATTGTTGAAGGTGGAGTGGTCAAAGTCATTGCCGTGGTCGTTGTCCAGCCATACCATGGATTCGTTTTCGCCGAAGAAGCCCTTTGTCCCGCGGATGGTGAAGTTCCGGGAGTAGTAACGGGGCAGAGTGGTGTCCAGGGTCAGGCAGATGGTTTCGCCGTGGGCACACTGGATCAGGGTCTTTACGATATCACCCTGGCAGAACCGGTAATCCTGCAGTGCGGGATCCACATAGTCCGGGTTCCTCTTGGCATAGTCGTTGAGCCCCCATGCGCCGGATGCCATGGAAGTCAGCTTCACCATGCGGTTGCCTCTGTTGATGTCCAGAATCTTGGCGATGGGGCCCAGTTCGTGGGTGGGGTAGTTTTCGCAGTTGCGGTTCTGGTAGTTGCGGAGTCTGTAGTGGCGTCTTTCCGCACCGTGGGAGATTTCGTCCCGCAGGTCGTGCTGGTAGCCGCCTTCGCAGTGTACGATCTTGCCGAACAGGCCTTCACGCACCATCTTCATCACCATCAGTTCGTTCCGGTCATAGCAGCAGTTTTCCAGCAGCATGCAGTGGATGCCGGTCTTTTCATAGGTGTTGACCAGCTTCCAGCAGTCGTCCAGAGAATATGCGCCGCCTACTTCGGTACAGGTCTGCTTGCCGCATTCCATGGCGTAGCAGCAGGCGGGAATGTGGTTTTCCCATGCGGAGGTCACCACAACCACATCCACGTCGTCAGATTCGCAGACTTCTCTGTAGTTCAGGGTGATCTTGGGGGTGTTGCCGTTCTTTTCTTCCACAACCTTGGCAGCTGCAGCTGCACGGTCTTCGTAGGAATCACATACGTAGGTTACGCATACATCTTCTCTCTCGGTCAGGATGCCTCTCAGGTGACCCATACCGCGGCCGCCCAGCCCGATAATACCAACTCTCCATTGTGCCATTTTGTTCTATCTCCTTTGAAATTGTAGTCTTATATGGTGTACAGAAGAAAATCCCTCTGTTGTACATTCTCTCTGCTTATCTGTCCAGTGCCCATTCGCCTACATATTTGTCAGCACCTCTGTCGATCCACGCACCTCTGGTGAAGTCCGGGATATCTACGGAACTGCTGCCGTTCCGGATGGAGATCTCAGAAAGGGGCGTGATAGCCATCCATGCGGCCATGTCGTAGGTGTCAATGGGCGGAACCTTGCCTTCTGCCAGCGCATCGAACCATGCGTCAAACAGAATCCAGTCCATACCGCCGTGTAATTTGGCGTTGTCTGCGTTGTTTTCTCTGGCTTCGTTGAACCGCTTCCAGATGGGGTGTTCCCATTCGGGGCGGTATTTGTCCAGATTGTTCAGGTAGTCGCTTCTGCTGTGGCTGTCGCCGTCCAGAAATACCGTCTGTTCCCGTTCGGCAAAGAATCCTCTGGTGCCCTGTACGGTAAAGTTCCGGGAATAGAACCGGGGCAGGGAGGTGTCCACCGTCAGGGTGATGGTCTGGCCGTGGGCGCACCGGATCATGGTCTGTACTACGTCTCCCTGACAGAACCGGTAGTCCTGCATGGCGGGGTCGATGGTGTCCGGGTGACGCTTGGCGTAGTCGTTGAGCCCTCTGGCGGAGGATGCCATGGATACCAGCGATACCATCCGGTTGCCTCTGCCTATATCCAGCAGCTTGGCGATGGGGCCCAGATCATGGGTGGGGTAGTATTCACAGCACCGGTGCATGAAGCTGGCCACACGGAACTGATTGGTGGGGTATCCCTTCAGGATCATGTCCCGCAGGTCGTGCTGGTACCCGCCTTCGCAGTGCACCACTTCCCCGAACAGGCCCGCCCGGACCATCCGTGTCACCATCAGCTCGTTCCGGTCATAGCAGCAGTTTTCCAGAAACATCACATGGTTCCCGGTTTCCTCATAGGCTCTCACCAGTTCCCAGCATTCGTCCAGTGTGTACGCACCGCCGCATTCGCAGGCCGTTTTCTTCCCGGCACGCATGGCCGCACAGGCAGCAGGCACATGGTTGTCCCAGTCGGAAGCGATCACCACGCAGTCCACGTCGTCTGCTTCGATGATCCGTCTCCAGTCTGTGGTGACAGCGGGGGTGTTCCCCATTTTTTCCCGTACCAGTCCGGCGGCATCTGCGGCACGGCTTTCCACCAGATCGGCAATGCGGGTGATGGTCACGTCGTCCCGTTCGGTGAGGATTCCGCTCAGATGACTCATGCCTCTGGCGCCGACCCCGATGAGGCCGATTCTCCATTTTACAGCGGCGTTGCCCATAGTTCTGCTCCTCCTGCGGCTTCTTTTGGGGTATTATACCATAAAACCACACGCTTTTCAATGGGGTTTCGTGGGTTTTGCATTTTTCTTTTTCAGACGTTTTTTCACCGGATTCCACAGGGGACGGGTTTTGTGATTCTGTAAAAAAACAGAGGGGAAAACAGGCGAAAATTCCCCCAATTGTCCCCCGGAAACCCGTTGACAAACGCCCGGGAATGCGGTATACTATACAGGGTTAGTAAGTGCTAACCGGCCTGCATTTGGCATACACGGATCACGGATACAAAACAGGAGGGAATAACCATGACGCTGCGGGAAGCGGTAGAAGGCAAGGAATATATTATCAGCAGACTGGAAACGGGCGATGAAGAACTGGATTCGTTTCTGTTTTCTCTGGGCTGCTACAGCGGCGAACCCATCACGGTGGTTTCCCACAAGAAAAACGCCTGTGTGGTATCCATCAAGGACGGCCGGTACACCATCGACAGACAGCTGGCCGAAGTGATTTTTGTGGACTGAACAGATCGGATGAAATGACTGTATACCTCTGCGGATGCGGGAGGGTACGGTTATTTTTTTGCTGTCGGTGAGGATAGCCAAATGGTAATTTTTCCAAAATCAGAGTTTTTTCGCAAGTCTATTGACAATCCACTTTTCACCTATTATAATAATATAGTACGAGGTAAAAATTCTCCCAAATCTCCCAAATTGCGGGAACTTTCGGGGGGAATTTTGCGTCTTATGTAAATACTGATTAACTATATCACGCAATCGGAAATGATCTGTGGCGAGCAGCCAGTATTCACTTCGTGAAACTGAACGGTCCCTGGGAGCTCGCTCAACTATTCCTTATGTCTTGGATATAACAATATTCAGTGGCAGATGGAATTGCAGAGACTATATCCAGTGGAACCCCGGCTTAAAGTTCTTTGCCCACTTGGCGCAGCCAATGTGTGGATTTCTTTCAAGAAAGCGACCCGCATCCCCTGTATAAAGGTCTGTTAATCATCATTTACTTATGCGTTGATCATCGGAAAAAGACGGGAGCAGAACATGGGCAGATACAGGCGGAAGGGATACGGCGGAAGAAACCGCACGGGAAGACGGGTGCTTCCTTTGTTGTTCTGCCTGATGATCGGGACGGCCTGTTTTCTGATTCTCGGAAGAACGCTGCCGGAAAGCGGACAGGGGATTCTGGTGATCCGGGATTCCGGCGGAACGGTTACTTATGTCCCGGCGGAGACGGAGGAACAGACACAGAATACCGATGTGCCGCCGGATCGGGTAATCACCGGTTCCTATGCGGATCTGAATACTCACCGCACTTCCTTTGTTCTGGATGCGGAAACCGGAAATGATCCCGTGGAAACGCTGGCATCCTTAAAGACCGAAACCACGGCATCCGAACCGGCTCCCCCCAGAGAAATCGGACAGCTGGAACGGATTCCCCCGGACTATGACTATGCGTTCCCCGTGCCGGAAAGCGATCCGGTGTCCCGGGACTACTTCAGCGACACCGTTCTGGTGGGTGACTCCCGTATGCAGGGGCTGATCCTGTACTGCGGGCTGTCCAAGGTCACCTCCTATACCTACAAGGGACTGACGGTGGATTCCGTGTTCACCCGTCCTGTGATTGAGTGGGAAGAGGACGAAGAACTGCCGGATGCGGAAAAGATCCCGGAAGAGCTGTGGGACGAGGGAAAAGTTCCCGTAATGGAAGCCCTGCGGCAGACGGAGTACAGCAAAGTCTATATCATGCTGGGCATCAACGAAACCGGCTGGCCGGATCCTGCCTATTTCCCCAAAGCCTACGGAAAGGTCATCGACGCCATCCGGGAGGACAATCCCCAGTGCCTGATCTATATGCTGTCTGTGTTCCCCGTGACCCAGGCGGTGTCCGACTATCATGACTATGTCACCAACGAAAAAATTGCCCTGTATAACCAGTACCTGCAGCAGCTGGCCTACGAGAAGGAAGTGTTCTTCGTGGATCTGGCGCCGGCTGTGGTGAATGAAGACGGGGTTCTGCCTGCCGACTCCGGCGTGGACGGGATCCATCTGAACAAAACCTACTGCACCATGGTGCTGGATCACATCCTGTCCCATACCGTACCGCTGATTCCGGAAGAGGAAATCCGGGCGGCAGAGGAACAGGCCGACGAAGAAACCACATAACCACCCCCAGAATTACCGAAAGGAACCTGCTCATGCACAATCGTATTCTCACCATCCTGCTTTCCCTTACCCTGCTCTTTACCTTCACCTCCTGCGGCGGAGACGAACCTGCCGGAGAAGCCGATCTGGAAGCCCTGGCCGAAACCCTGCTGGCCGATGCCGCCTTCACGGACGATCTGGCCCGGATTGACGACGACACCGTGGCCATGCTGTACGGCATCGAAGACGCAGTGGAACAATATGTATACATCGGCAGCGGCGCTACCCCGGAAGAAATCGCCCTGTTTGCGTTCGCTGACGAAGCCGCAGCAGAAGCCGGTTTTGCCCTGGCCCAGATGCGCATCGCCGACCAGAAGGACGCTTTCTCCGACTATAACGCATGGGAAATGCCCAAACTGGATGACGCCGTGGTAAAGCAGTACGGAACCTACGTGGTGCTGTGCGTATCCGGTGACGGACGGGCAGAAGTGATTCTGGAAGAAACGCTGGGATAATGATAGATAAGAAATAAGAAGTAAGAAATAAGAAGTACCGGAAACGGAAAAACGGTTTACAGAATGGGAGTTTTTTCCCCGCTGTAAACCGTTTTGTTGTTTGGCAATACTTCTTACTTCTGATCTCTTATTTCTTATTTTCCGCCAGGTATGTACCCACCCGGCTCTGGAGCACCTTTGCGGTTTCCTCAGCATTTCTGTCCCCGGTGAGAAAGACCTGGATTTCTTCATGGATCATCTCTTCGATGGCGGGATCCGCAAAACGGGCGGTGGCAGGGTCGTCCAGCATCTGCCGGATCCGGGTGCGCACCTCGTCGGTGATGTGGATTTCCCGATAGTGCTTTTCATAGGATTCCAGTTTTCTCTGTTCCGGGGTTTTATACCAGGTGATCAGGGTTCCGCCGCCGCCGAAGGATTCCGATAGACCGCAGTACCACCAGTTGTGTGCCAGGGCAGCATCTACCCCTTCCCATGTGACGGGCACGGAGGTATCTGTAATCATGGCGGCAGCCTGTACCGTTTCGCTCAGCAGGAAGGAAAGAAATGCCGCCGCCCCTTCCGGATTCTTCCCGGATTCCAGCACCGCCGCAGACTGCATACTGCTCACCAGCATGGTCAGTTCCGGGTACCCGCAGAGGGTGTAGTCCGTGTCTCCGTAGATCACTTCCAGATATGGGAAAATGGCTATACTGGAAACCGGCACCTGCATGAAGGGAATCTCCCCGGAACGCAGCTTGTCCGGTACCCCTGCTGCCGTAAATGTATAGGAAGTCATCCGCCCGTCATAGTTGGTTGCCGACAGGTATCCCGTCTCACTGTCGATGCAGGTTTCCAGCTGTCTGTAAAAATGCAGATATTCCGCAAATGCCGGACTGTCCAGTGTGCAGGTGCCGGACACCGGGTCGATGAACAGGGTCTGGATACCGGTGCGCAGGCTGATCAGTACCGACGGGTCGGAGAACAGCACCTCTCCCGCTGTTCCGCGCTGTGTCAGTTCCGCCGCCGTTACCGTATCCTTTCCGTCCGTCCGGGCCAGGGTCTGGTACTGGATGGTGTAGGGGATCCGGTACAGCGCGTCTCCATGGGATACGGCTCCCTTTGCACTGCCCGTCAGCCTGTCCGCCAGACCGTATGCCGATAGATCCGCCAGATACCCCTGCCGTTCCAGATTCAGATATGTATCCTCCAGAAAATTCTCAAACAGCACAATGTCCGGTGACTGCCCCGCTTCCATCCGCTGGAACAGTATCTTCTCATAGCTGTTCTGTGCATCTATGTCGATGGCTTCCACGGTTACATGATACTGTTCGCTTGTCCTGTTGAACTGTACCGCCGCCATTTCCGCCGCATTGATCCGGGTACCCATCCACGGCATTACCACGGATACATGCTCTTTTTGGATCTGACCGGCATCCTCCCGCCGTACCAGCATGGCATACTGATAGGCGATTTCCATATTGTCCGCCGTACGGATGAAAAGACAGTCTTCCCCCACTGCCTGCAGGATGTCCGTGTTCTGCCACAGGATCCCGGAGGAGGCCCAGTCCAGCATCAGCGCTCCTTCCGCCCCCGCATCGGCAAAGGCGAAAATCCCGTCTTTCTCCGCGCAGCAGAACAGCGTGTCTCCGCCTATGTAGATCTGGTGGAACATTTCCCGCCGGGCATCCGGTTTTACTTCCGAGAGATTCCCGTTTTTGTCAATCCGCACCAGCATTCCGTTCCAGTCCTGCCCGTACAGGGTACCGTCTCCGGCGAAAAACAGCTCCGTGATCTCCCGGCTGATGCTCTGTTCCAGGACAGGCTGCAGATTTCTGTCCAGAATACACATCCAGTTCCCGATTGAGAAGGACACCATGGTATCCGATACTGCCATTGCCGGGGTGCGGACACTCATGGCATTCCGTCCTGCATTTTCCGGCATGGTATATTCCGCAAGGACCGTTCCCTCCCCGTCATACTGTACCAGCCGGTACCCGGGATTCTGGTAGGAGCCGGTGAACTCCGACAGCAGAAATGTCCCGTCCCCCATGGGTTCCCAGGCCGTACGTATGGAGGGCATCATTCCCGTCCCCTTCCACGGATGCGCCTGCCTCCCATGGCCCGCACCGTCCCAGCCGAAGGTTTCCGTGTGGGTCACAAATCCGGTCACGGCGCCGATTTCGTCATACAGCAGTTCCTGATACAGCCATGTCACACCGTCTTCTGTCACGGCATAATCCACCCGTGCATAGTTTGTTTCGCCCACATTATCCCACAGCGGCACCCCGTCCCCGGTAACAAGCGGCCGCAGCTCCCATGTCACCGCCGGGTCGAAGACGTAGTATTCCTTTGCGTTCTCTTCGGTTTCCGCTGTTTTTACCGGTGTATCCCTGTCACACCCACCAAGGCAGAGCAGTGTCGTCACCAGACAGAGAATCCAGAATCGTTTTTGCATATATGACCTCCTTTATGTGTGTTCGGAATCTATATTTGTAAACTCGAAACTCAATCCCTGTTTTCCGCAAGGTATGTCCCTACCCGACTTTGAAGGATTTTTCCTGTATCTTCCGCCGTTCTGTCCCCGGCAAGATAAGGCTCCAGTTCTTCCCGGATCATGATTTCCAGCGTAAGGTCTCCGAAGCGGGCACTGCCGGGGGCGTCCAGCAGGCTGCGAATCCGGTTCCGGTCTTCTTCCGTGACAGGAATTGCCTGCAGCAGAGAAGCATCAATCTCGTTCAAAGTCAGCGGTTCCATGGACTTATACCGGGTATTCAGCAAATGCAGGGCGTCCAGAAACTGACAATAACGCCACTTGTAGGACAATTCTTTTTCCACCCCGCCCCATGTGACAGGAACATATCCGTCTGTGACCATGGAAGAAGCCTGTACGGTATCGCTCAGCAGGAACTGCAGAAACTCTGCTGCACCATCCGGATTTTTTCCGGTATTCAGTATGGCAGCACTCTGCATGCCGCTGACCAGCATTGTCAGACCCGGAAAACCACATATGGCATACTCTGTTTCCCCGTACAGCAAATCCAGATAAGCAAAAGCATCCATACTGGAAATTGTCATCCGCAGAAACGGAAGCTCCCCTGTACGCAGTTTCTCCGGGACTTCTGCATCGGACAGCATATACCAGACCTGTTGTCCGTCATAATTGTTGGTACCCAGATACCCCAGACTGTTGTCGATCGCATTCCGGATGGTACCGTAAAACCCAAGGAACTGTAGGAATTCCGGAGAATCCAGTGTACAGGTGCCGCCAACCGGATCGGTAAACAGACTCTGGATACAGGAACGCAGATTATACTGCACAAACGGATCTCCGAAAAGCGTTTCGCCTGTCTCTGCCCTCCGGATCAGTTCTTCCATCGTCACGGAGTCTTTTCCGTCTGCCCTGATCAGCGTGTCATACTGGATGGTGTAGGGTACCCGGTACAGTTTTTCTCCACGGGCAGCCGCATTCCATGCACTGCCGGTCAGATCCTTCCCCAGACCATATTCTGTAAGGTCGCACAGGTATCCCTGCCATTCCAGATTCAGGTAGGCATCTTCCAGATGGTTTTCAAACAGTACAATGTCCGGAGAATTCCCCGCTTCCATCCGTTCGAACAGTATCTTTTCATATTCGTTGCGATCTTTTGTCTCAATCGCTTCTACAGTTACATAGTACTGTTCATTTATCTGGTTGAACTGTACTGCCGCCAGTTCTGCTGCATTGATCCGTGTCCCCATCCACTGTGTCACGACAGAGATGTGTTTACGTTCGTTCTTTCCGTTCTCCTTACAGCGTACCAGCATGGCGTACTGCTGTTTCCGTTCCATATTGTCTTTGCTCAGCAGCAGGAATCTGTCCTTTCCCATTGCCTGTAAAATTTCCGTGTTTTGCCACAAGATACCGCTGGAAGTCCAGTCCAGATCCAGTGTCCCTTCACTATTACCGTCTGAAAATCGGAATATGCCTTCTTCTTCCACCGAACAGAGACAAGCTCCGCCTTCGATGTAAACCTGCCGGAAAGCCACCATACGGTCATCCGGTTTTATTTCCTCCGGCCTTCCGTCTGCAGTAAACCGTACTACCACATGATTCCAGTCCTGACCATACAGAGTACCGTCCTGCGCGAAAAACAGTTTTGTGACCTCCCGATCCATATTCTGTTCTGTAATTGGCTGAAGAGTTTTATCCAGTATCCCGATCCAGTTGCCGATAGAAATGGCAACCCCGGAATCGGATACTGCCAATGCGGGAGGACAGCGTCCCTGTGACTCCAGAACCGCATCGTCCGGCAGGGAATATCTGTACAGAATGTCTCCGTTCTCATTGTATGCAAGCAGATTGTATTCCACTTCGTGCCAGGTTCCTGCAAATTCAGTGATCAGCCAGGTACCATCCCCGCAGCTCTCCCATGCTGTGAAGCCGGTGGGCATGGTATCTGTCCCTTTCCACGGATGCGCCTGCCGCCCATGGCCCACACCGTTCCAGCCGAAGGTTTCCGTATATGTCACAAATCCGGTCACGGCACCGGTTTCGTTATACAGAAATTTCTCATACAGCCATGTCACACCTTCCTCCGTGACAGCATAATCTACCGGTTTATATTCCATATCATTAGCAACATACCACAGCGGCACCCCGTCCCCGGTAACAAGCGGCCGCAGCTCCCATGCCACCGCCGGGTCGAATACGTAGTATTCCTTTACTTCTTCCGTTTCCTCCGGATCCCTGTCACACCCACCAAGGCAGAGCAGTGTCAGAACAATGCACAGGATACCCATGGATACTCTCATCCGTTTCGCCATACAGTACCTCCCGATTCCGGTGTGTATTTTTCGTTTGTCAATAGTATACCATATGGTGCGATGTTTGTCAACAAGAGAATACCGGAACCTTCCGGAAAGCAAAAAAGAAGTACCCCTGAGGATCAGAAGTACTTCCATGCTGTGTTTATGATTCCGCAGCCGATACGGATACCCATTCCAGACCGTAGTCCGTGTGGATTACCGTGTCGTCCAGTACGAAGAAGGCGTCTTCCGCATACACATCTCCGGTGGCGAAGGGCATGTTTTCATGGTACTGCCCGCGGTATACCGCAATGTGGATGTGTGCGCCGGAGGAGTTACCGGTGGTGCCGCTGTGGTAGAAATATTCTCCCTGTGTCAGCATCTGGCCCACAGACAGATTGTCAATGTTGTCGTCGTGCATGTACAGCACCGTCATGTAGTCATAGCTGCCGTCGGCGTAGCATACCTTGTCCACAGACTGAATCCAGACGCCGTTGCAGACAGCATACCCCACATCTTTCCGGACGATCTGTGCGTTGAAGGGGGCAAAGGCCATGCTGTTGGTGGGCTGGATGTCCAGAGCGTTCTGGCGCATGTGGGAGTAGGTATCATAGGCGCCCTGGGTGATCCGCATGGAATCCGCCGGGAACAGTGCCAGATCTTCCCCCGCACTGTTGGTGATGCCCTGCCGTTCCAGTACCCAGCGGCTGTTGAGTTCTTCGGCGGCGGAGGTGAGCTGCAGGCTGCTGCCCCACTTGGAGGCGCTGGTCAGATACAGATCTTCGCCGTTTTTGCCCCTGGTTACAAAGCTCCAGGTACCGTCTTCCTCATGCCGGATGGAAAATTCCAGCGCATTCTTGGAGGTGGGACGGTATACCCCGATGTTCTTTCCGTTGTTCGCCAGCCCCAGAAGACGGTGGAACCCGCCCTTACTGCAGGCCGCATATACCAGATAGGTACCCCGTTCTGTCCGTTCCAGACGATAGGACTGGCTGATGTCCCCGGTGTCCGTCCAGACGCAGACCCCAAGCCCTTCGTAATCCCGGTTGGGCCCGTCTGCCAGCACGTTCATGACCATATCTGTTTCATCGGTGGTGCGGATGGTGTAGTAGCCGTCCGGGATGATCCATTCGGAGGAGTACCCCATGGCATCCAGATAGGCTTTGGTTTCTTCTTTATTGTCGCTCCAGAGCAGGAACACGGCGTCGGTGTAGGAAAGCTTCCCCTGTTCCACCAGCAGATCGGACAGCATCCGGGAGGAGCCCTTTACATTGGAACGGAGGGTGTTGTACATGGCCACAACCGCATCCCCTCTGGTCAGGGGCTCATCTTCGGGGGTCACGCAGATTCCGGCGGAACGACCCTGTGCGGCGGCGGTCAGAAGGTTGTAGTCCCCTTCCGCTATCCGGTAGCCCAGCGCATAGAACATATAGCTTACAAAGGTTTCCGCAGCAGCCGGTGCATGGGGTACAAAAAGCCCTTCCGCCGACTGTTCCAGAAGTCCGCAGTCCCAGAGATAGCCGATGTACCCGGCTGCCCATTCCGGAACATCCGTATAGGGGTGGGTGTATGTACCGGACAGAGCCGTATCTTCCATGCCCATCAGCCGGACAGCCATAACGGCCGCCTCCAGCCGGGTCAGGTCACGGTGCAGGTCGAAGGTGACGCTGCCGTCCTTTTCCGTTCCGGTACCGGTGATCAGATCCAGAAAATACAGCCGGATGGCCGCTTCCTCTGCATCCAGGGGAGAACCCGAGCGCACCGAACTGCCGATGGTCGTCCGCCCCATCTGGAACCGGAGCAGCGCCGCCGAGTCGATCATCGGGATTCCCGCCGAAAAATCCAGTGCAGACACGGGAGCCGTCAGCAGAAGCCCCGTCAGCATACCGGCGACCAACCGGACAACGGGACGGGAGAAACGGCCTGCAGATGCCTGCTTGCGTATCAGTCTCATTTGTTCTTCTATCCTCTTCCTCACAGAAATAAACCGGGTACAACAGCTGGGCCCGGCTCACGATCTTTCTCCGGATACTATTATACCCTAGGGAGAAAGTTTCGTCAAGGGTTTTGGGCTGCATTTCCTACCGTTTTTTGCATTTTTTTGTGCTATCCGGCAGAATATGACAAAAATTTCCGGGAAATATCTCCGTCTCCCACAGGAAAATGAAATGTATTCATAGAATTGTGACAAAAATAACGCTCCGGAAAGCCGTGAAGCCGCCGGAGCGCAGAGGAACAGGATGGAAAACTTATTCCGCCAGAGATTTCCCTTCCCATTCGGGAGCAGGATTTACGTTCAGGATATCCGCAATGGTGGGCGTCAGATCCAGAATGGATACACCTTCCAGTGCTTTCCCGGCGGCGAAACGCTTACCCAGGAAGAACATGGGAATGGTGACGTCTTCCGGCATGTCGGAACCGTGGCTCCGTTCGTGACCGCCGTGGTCCGCCGTGACGATGACGGTGTATTCGTCCCCGAAGGCTTCGTATACCCGCTTCACGTTGTTGATGGCAGCGCTGATGCAGCCCAGGTACGCCGGGGACATCCAGCCGTTGTCATGACCGCCCTTTTCATCGGTTTCCACCATATAGAGGAACACGAAATCGGGACGGCTTTTTTCCATGCGGTCCAGCGCCAGATCGGTGAGTTTCCCGTCGGTGGCGTCTTCCGCATAGGCGTTCAGGTACCCGGCAAACTTGAGAGAACCGGGTCTGGCCACATCTCTGAGGGGTTCCCAGCCGTAGTACATGGCAGACACACCGCCGGCCGCCGCAATCTGTTCAAACAGCCCGTTCAGAGGCCGTACCATGGGGGTATAGATGTTGGTGCCGATGCCGTGACGGGTGGGGGGCACGCTGTGGAACATGGACATATGGCAGGGCAGGGTCACGGAGGGCAGAACGGTACGGGCGGTGAGGGTATAGGAACCCATTCGCATCATGTCTTCCACAAAGGGATTGCCGCACTGCATCACCCCGTCCGGGCGCATACCGTCGATGGAAATGAGGATGACTTTGTTGTTCATGTGGGACTCCTTTCGGGGAGAGGAATGGGGAGATGTGTTACAGGCGTGGAGGTGGGTGCAGTAGTGGGGAAATCCCCCGTCACACCGGATATGAGCGATCAGAATAGGGGAGGAAGCTGCCGGTGTGCCACCCCCCTTGGAAAGGAGGGCTCGTTTTTGTGGCTGAAATCTGTGTAGCCATATAGAAAACGAAAAGCCTTAATAGCTAAAATATAGTATTGCTTTCTTCTGTAAAGAAAACGAACAGTATAATAGTTTTCAACTGCAAAAATGCGCCCTCCTTTTCAAGGGGGGTGGCACGCCTTCCGCTAACTCCCCTATTTCGTTCTCTCCATAAGGCGTGACGGGGGATTCCGCTCTGCACCCAACAATATGTCAGCAGCCTATCCCATTCCGGAATATTTCTATTTTACTTCTCAATGGCCGCAACTCTGCTCTGGGCGGCCTTCAGGCGGGCTGCATCGAACTTTTCTCTGCGGTCAAAAGCGTAGATCCCGTTCTTTTCCTGATATACGTCGGTCAGCTGGGTGTAGCAGTAGGCGCACATCTTGGGATGATCCAGCAGAACCCTGGTCAGGCCTTCAAACCGGGTGTAGAATTCTTCCAGGGTCTTGGGTGCTTCGCCATATCCCCATGCGGCATTGTGGTCTTCATCCAGATTCCAGTAGATGCCGCCGAATTCGGATACAAAGTAGGGCTGGCCTTCCTTGTAGGGCATGTCGTCCTTGGGGAAGTTGTACCAGATGGGGCCTTCGCCGGATGCCAGACCGCGGTGGTGTTCTTCCAGTTCCTCGGGCTTCTGCGTGTAGTCGTGTACGTCGTAAATGTCGGTTTCCACATGTACGTATCCGGAGGAGTCAATGATGGGACGCATGGGGTCGATGGCACGGGTGGCGGCGTACATGGTGCGGAAGATCTGGAAATTCCGTCTGGGACCGGTTTCGTTGAAGGGACACCAGCCGATGATGGCGGGATGGTTGTAGTCTCTTTCCACTTCCACCAGCCATTCGGGCATGATGGACAGCAGAGCGGCGGGATTGGATTCATCCAGACCCCAGTTGGGGAATTCGCCCCACAGCAGGTAGCCCGCACGGTCGGCATGGTACAGCAGACGGGGTTCAAAGACCTTCATGTGCAGTCTGGCGCCGTTGAAGCCTACGGCCATGGACATTTCCACGTCCTTTTTCAGATCTTCGTCGGTGGGAGCGGTGTAGATGCCGTCCGGGTAGTAGCCCTGGTCCAGTACCAGTCTCTGGTAAACGGGCTTGCCGTTGATCTCGATAGCGTAGCCGTTGATCCGCACATCCCGCATACCGAAGTAGCTCTGTACGGTGTCGTCACCGGCCACAACGGTCAGGTCGTACAGGTTGGGCTCGCCTACATTCCACAGCTTCGGTTCGGGGATAGCGATCCGCAGCTTGGCGTGCTTGCCCAGTACCTTTGCCTTACCGCAGGCTACCTTTTCTCCGGCGAAGGAAACACAGGCGGAAACTTCGTCAATGGCGCAGTACTTGCCTTCCAGAGAAACCAGAATTTCCACTTCTTCGGCCAGTACATCGGGCGTGATCTTCAGGTTCTTGATGTAGTTGTTGGGCACATATTCCATCCAGACGGTCTGCCAGATCCCGGTGCAGCGGGTGTAGTGACAGCCTCTGTTGTAATAGCTGTGGTAAACCTGCTTGCCGGTGGGCTGGAGGGAGCTTCTGCCGTTGTCTTCCGCAAATACGGCGATGACATTTTCACCGGCGTTGACAGCATCGGTCACGTCGATGACAAAGGGAGTGTACCCGCCGATATGGTCGCCGACCTTTTTGTTGTTTACATAGATTTCACTGTAGTAGTCCACAGCACCGAAGTGAAGCAGAATCCGGCCGCTGCACTTGCACCAATTCTCAGGCAGAGTGAAGGAACGGCGGTACCAGCAGGCGGCGATAAAGTCCACGTATTCGATGCCGGACAG
Organism: Clostridia bacterium; assembly: GCA_017415325.1. Lineage (GTDB taxonomy): Bacteria > Bacillota > Clostridia > Oscillospirales > CAG-272 > UMGS1696. The sequence continues at coordinate 5,044 of JAFQGY010000222.1, read as the reverse complement.
CTTGGATTCGGGCACGAAGGGAACGGTGATTTCATGGGTGTAGGCTTCAGCGGGCGCTTCCCACATCTTCCGTTCACGGCCGGAGTTGCCGAAGTCAAAAGCGAATGCCCACTGGCCGTTCAGGTTGAGCCAGTTGTCGTCACGCACCAGTGTCGGGCGGGGATACTCAGGGCGGGGGATGGTTGTCATAGGGTTGTCCTCCTTGGTGTGAGAATTATGTCTTTGTCAAGTATTGTAAATGTCTCTTTTATGTCCGACATTCAATATCAGAATCACGATTTGTTTGTCCTGCAATTCGGCTATAATGCGATAGTCGCCGACCCGGTAACGCCATTGTCCGGTACGGTTGGCAGTCAGTGCTTTGCCATGCAGTCGTGGATTTTCACACCCTTCCAGATTCTTGCGGATCCACCCGAGAATCAGAGAAGCTGTGTGTTTGTCCAACTTTTTCAGTTGTTTCAGTGCATCTCTGGAAAAAGTTACCTGCCATTTCATAGAAGTCCAAGCTCCCGTTCCACTTCATCCAATGTGAAAGTGACAGGATCTTCCTGAAAAGCAGCAATCGCTTTTTCATATGCCTTCAGGTCGTATTCCTCTTCAATCCGTTCCAGAACAGACTGACGCAGCAGTTCGGAGATAGAAAGTCCATTGAGTTCTGCGAATTTCCGGATCAGGCTGGCTTCTTCATCATTTAAGCGTAAAGATATGGTCATGGAATATACCTCCTTCCTGTAATACATTGTATTACATCTATTGAGAGTTTGTCAATAGATGCAGGCAAATATACATGTAAATTTTTTATCTACTTCCACTCATCCGTATAAATCCCGTCAATACCCATATCGAAATACGCCTGCTGCTCGGCTTCCCCGTTTACCGTATGGATGTACAGCGGCACACCGGCTTTTTTCATGCCGTCCACGTACCCTTCCACCGAACACAGCTCATACGAGAATGTGTACCCAAGCAGCGGATGACCGGCGGCGTAGGCACACAGGGCTTCCGTGTCGGTTTTGCTGTTCCAGTCCAGCATATACAGCGTGTAGATGATATGATCAAACCCGGCTTCCCGGACAGCATCATATTCACTGCCGTCGTAGATCTGGATGATGAACCGGTCGGTCAGCTCCGGCCAGTCGGCGGCAATTTTGGCGGCTCCTTCCGGATTGTTCACCTTGATGTCCGTGATGATGTACAGATCCGGGTGATCCAGCATGAAGGACGCCAGGGAATCCAGCCACAGGGGGGTGTATGTATCGTAGATCCGGCAGGTCTGGAACTCTGACAGCGTCAGGGCCGTACCGTCTTCTGGAATGGCGGAGGTGTACTGCCGGTACCAGTCGTGGATGCAGGCCAGCTCTCCGTCGGCGGTGAACTGAAAGTCAATCTCCACGTACCGGCATCCCGCCGCATATGCTCCCTCCAGGGCTTCCAGACTGTTGGATCCGTCCATCCCGTCGATCCGGCCCGCCGCATGGGTGATGTACCGGATGTCCTCCTGCAGCACGGCATGGGTATCCGGCAGCGGTTCGGCGGCATAGGCGGAGGTGTCGGGGGAGAGGGCAGGGCTTGTGTCAGAGAGGGATAAGGGGCCGCAGGCGGTCAGAAACAGGATGCAGGCAAGGGAAATCAAAATTTTTGCTTTCATAATGGTTCTCAAACACAAAAGGAGGCAGGGCACCGGCCTTACCTCCTCTGTTTTTACTTCTGTGATCCGGATCGATTATTCTTCGTCGGCAGCTTCTGCTTCGTCAGCGTATTCAGCGTCGTCAGCAGCTTCTTCCAGCAGAGAACGGATGGACAGGCTGATCTTGCGGTTGTCCATGTCGATGGCGGTGATTCTGGCGTTTACCATCTGGCCAACTTCCAGAACTTCTTCGGGCTTTGCGATCTTGTGGTCAGCGATCTGGCTGATGTGGATCAGACCGTCGCAGCCGGGAACGATTTCAGCAAATGCGCCGAAGGGCATCAGGGAAACGATGCGTACTTCTGCAACGTCGCCTTCCTGATACTGGGTGGTGAAGATGTTCCAGGGGTTCATTTCTTCGGTCTTGTAGCCCAGAGAGATGCGGCCCTTTTCACGGTCGAAGGACTTCACGTAAACGTGGATCTGGTCGCCGATGGAAACAACTTCGCTGGGATGACGTACTCTTCTCCAGGACAGTTCGGAGGTATGTACCATACCGTCAACGCCGCCCAGGTCTACGAATGCGCCGAAGGAGGTCAGGCTCTTCACTTCGCCGTCATATTCCTTGCCTTCTTCGATGGAAGCCCAGAATGCTTCTTCCTTGGCCTTTCTTTCTTCTCTCAGGACGGCACGGATGGAAGCGTAAGCTCTCTTCCGGTCGGTCTTGATTTCGATGATCTTAACCTTCTGGGTGGTGTTCACCAGTTCGGTCAGGTCGCCATCCTTCGGTACGCCGGTCTGGGAAGCGGGGATGAATACGCGAACAGCGTTCAGGGAGATGATAACACCGCCCTTAACGGCTTCCACGATCTTGCCTTCCAGGATTTCGCCGGATTCGTAGGCTTCTACGATGGCGATCCAGTGGGAGTCGGCGTCAACGCGGGTCTTGTCCAGGGTAGCCAGACCGTCGATGTCGGATACCTTGATAACCTTGGCCTTTACAACATCACCGATCTTGTACAGGTCTTCCAGCTTAGCGGACGGATCGTCGGTTGCCTTGTCGTGGGTCAGCACGCCGGTAGCCTTGGAACCCAGGTCCAGGTGGATTTCATTGTTCGATACGGCAATGACTACACCCTCTACGATGTCTCCTGTATTTAAAGTTTTGATGGATGCTTCGAGCAGTTCAGCAAAGTTTTCGTGCTCATTCATGGTTTCATATACCTCCTGTATTACACTGTCCGGCGTCGATGCACCGGCAGTTATTGCAACTTGATGATATGGCCCGGGATGCATGTTCTCCCGGAGAGAATCGGGGCCGTCCACGAACAGTACCTCGGCGCAGTGTTCCCGGCAGACCTGTGCCAGTTTCCGTGAGTTGGAACTGGAAGGAGAGCCAATCACCACCACCAGATCGGACTGTTCTGCAAGCCCTGCAGCTTCTTTCTGCCTGTTTTCAGTCACAGTACATATTGTATCAAAAATTTCTGCGTTTGTATATAGTTTTTTGAAAATTTCTATGCTTTTTTTCCATTCTGAACATTTCTGTGTGGTTTGTGCAGCCAGAGCCGCTGTTTTTATTTCATTTTGCACATATGCATTTGACGAAATCCACAAATCCAGCTCTTCCGCCGTGCCGAAAACCACTCCCGGCCCCCTGTGGCAGCTCATGATCCCTTCCACTTCGGGATGATCCGCCGTTCCCAGCAGGGCAAAAAGGTGTCCTTCCCCGGAGTTGTCATGGGCAATCCGCCGTACCCGCTCCACAAAGGGACAGGTGCAGTTCACCAGCGTGAAGTTCTCCCGCTCTGCTGCACAGGATTCCAGCTTTTCCAGAACCGATCTGATTTCCCCGTGGGCCCGGATGACCACCGTGATTTTCTCCCCGTTTTCCGCCCGCCGGAGGATGCCGTCCACGTCTTCCCTGCGGATCACACCGCATCCCATGGCACGGAGTCTGTCACAGTAGGCATCGTTGTGGATCAGCCTGCCCAGGGTATACACATGTCTGTCCGGTTCCGCTTCTCTGAGAATCTTTTCCACCGTGTCGGCAGCCCGCCGTACCCCGGGACAGAACCCCGCTTCCTTTGCAATGGTGATATTCATTCGGAAACGTCCTCCGCCGCCGTGGGAGAAGGTTCTTCCCCGTATTTCAGCGCACAGACCTTCCGGAAGATCAGCTCCGCCGCACTCTGGTACTCCTTGACACCGCCGTTCACAAAGCCCAGGGCATCATAGGGGATCGGCTCCCCGAAAATGACGGTATTGCGCCGGAACATACCGGTTTTGCCCCGTCTGGAATCCACAAAGGCAGGGATGATGTCGGACTTGGTGTGGTAGGCAATCATGCCGATGCCGCCCTTAACTTCCGTTGTCCGGGGGTCCACTTTTCCGTGCCGGTGTCCCTGGGGGAAGATTCCGATCAGCTCCCCTTCCGCCAGCATGTGGATGGTGCGCTTGATGCTGCCCACGTCGGCACCGCCCCGGTTTACGGGATAGGCACCCAGCCCGGTGATCAGCTGTGCCAGAAGGGGGATCTTAAAAAGCTCCTTCTTGGCCATGTACCGCACCTGCCGCTTGGCCGCCGCCGAAATGATCAGCACGTCGGAGAAGGCCGTATGGTTGGAAGCCAGTATGCACCCTCTCTGGGGGATATTCTCCACGCCCACTGCCTGCAGCCGGTACACCCAGCGGACAGGAGCGGCGAAGATTTTATACATTGTACGATAAAAACTCATGATGGATCGATTCCTTATCTGTTCTCTGCAGCTCTGCGCATGAGATCAATAATATAATCGGCAGATTCTTCAATCCCGTAGTCGTCGTTGACAAACTGCACCGCATCCTCCGCCGGTACACAGGGTGCCGTTTCTCTTTCCCTGTCGTTTCTGTCTCTGGCTTCCATATCGGCCAGCACTTCCTCATAGGTGTCGGGAAGTCCCTTGGCCTGCAGCTCCAGGAAGCGTCTCTTTGCCCGGGCAGGCAGGGTTGCGGTCATGAACACCTTCACTTCTGCAAAGGGCATGATCACCGTACCGATGTCCCGTCCGTCCATGATGACACCGCCCTTATGCGCCAGATCCAGCTGCAGATCCAGAAGACGCTGCCGTACTTCCGGAATCTTCGACACCGCAGACGCATAGAAGGAAGCATCAGGCGTGCGGATTTTTTCTCCCACCGGTTCTCCGGCCAGAAGCACCACCTGTACTCCGTCAGCCCATGTCAGCGCAATGTCCAGCGTATCCAGCAGAGAGATGATCCCGGCAGTATCGTCGGAGGCCACCCCGTTCTGCATGGCCCAGAGCCCCACCGTCCGGTACAGCGCCCCGGTATCCACATAGATCAGTCCGGTCTTCTCCGCAATCCGTCTGGCAATGGTGCTCTTCCCCGCACCGCTGGGGCCGTCAATGGCTACTC
>JAFQGY010000221.1 GCA_017415325.1 Clostridia bacterium | reverse complement strand
CAGACGTACCGCATAGGTATTGGAAGGATGCAGTGCATCGTATCCCTGTGTGATGGAGTCTCCGTAGGCTGCCAGTTTTTTTGCGGGACGGACAGGGGTGATGTATGTGGCATCCGCAACGGTGATTTCGGAAAGTTCTGCCAGTACAGAGTGGGGCAGCCGGATCCGGATCTGCTTTTCGCCGGACTGCAGAGGAAAGACGGCGGAAAATGTTCCGAGAGGATAGACAGCTTCCGCATAGTTTCCCACAGCATCTTCATCCTGCAGATTGGTGATGGTGCCGATGGGACGGGAATTCTCAAAAATATCAAAAGAATAATAGCTCCGGATTCCGGATTTTTCAGATGTGCGGCCTTTCAGATGCAGAGCCGTTCCGTCTGTCCGGAATACAATCTGCACGCCGGCGGGGTAATACAGATTGGGGTTGGAGATCAGAGCACATTCCTGTTCCGTGAAGCGGAGAAAACGGATGTATCCGTCTGTTTCCAGCACACGGATGGCACCCTGGGTACAGTTTTTGATTTGTTCAGATGTGAGTTTCATGGTTTTCCTCCTGGTGGGATGCTGTTGGTATCAGATTGTTGCTGGCGGATGGTTCTGCCGGCATCAGAGCTTCAGCAGAACAATGGATGCAGCACCGGCAAGCAGGGCGGCATACTGATTGGCTTTGGGCTTTTCCTGAAATGCAAAGACACCCCAGAGAAGAGCGGCAAAAATGGTTCCGGCGGAAATCATGGGAAAGAGTACGGAAGCGTTTTCCATTCCGGCCAGCACCAGCGTCAGAAAATTGGCCGTGGAATTGGTGATACCCGCAAGTATGGCATACCGTTTTCCGGTGGTATGTCGGAAATCCTGCAGGGAAACACTGCGGAAAGTAGCAAACGCAAACAGCAAAGCACAGATCCCCATGGCAGAGGCCATAAACTCTCTGCTGTACAGGGAGGGAAATGCAGTCTGATGTTCTTTCTGCAGGATGGAACAGACACCGTTGCACAGGCAGGTTACAGAAGTAAAGAGAAACCATTTTCTGTATTGCATCCCAGGTTTCTGGTTCTGCCGCAGTTTATCGGCATTTACCAGAAACAGCGCGGCAAACAACAGCAGAAACGCAGTCATGTGCAGCAGTGTGACAGATTCCTTCTGTATCAGAATTCCCCACAGAACGGGAAAGATCACAGAAAAGGAAATCATCATACTGGTCAGCGCCATAGGCCCCACACTGAGTGCCCGATACCCCATATACAGAGAAACACTTACGAATCCTCCATAACACATACCAAAAAGCAGGGTGGGGACATGGAAGGTACCTCCCGGGATACTGATGACACAGAACATGATGAAGGCAGTAAGGGCCCGCAGGACATTGAACACGGCAGCCTGGCTGCTCTGCCGCATAAACAGCTTGTTCAGAGAGGTATGGGTGGAGGCAGCTGCAATGATGCAGAGATAAAGAAGAATTGCTGTCATAGAACACTCCCGGTATGACAAGGATGAAACATGTCTGTTATATTCAGCGGGATTTCTGCATGACTTTGGCGGTCAGAAAATTGATGCCGGAAATCAGCTGACAGATCATGGAAACCACCAGCAGGAACGGCAGGGGAACAAAACCAGCTACTACTGTGGCAAGCATGGTGCCGCCGTTGTGCAGAATCATGCGCCAGGCATTGTAGGTACCGGCAATTTCCACAGGCACCGCATACAGCAGCGCGGAGGGAACCGCATAATCGATCAGGGTACGGCCGAACAGCAGAATGGCGTACATGGCCAGATACAGTATGGGTCTGTTCTGACAAAGCAGCACCGGCAATGCCAGAAAACAACAGCTTCCGACAAAAATCATGTACCGAGGATGGATCCGGCTGGAGACGACGGCAAACAGAGCACAGGCCGCCAGTGTTGCCAGCGATTGAATGGAAACCATGGTGGAGGTCAGTGTTTCGTCGTACCCGATGCTGAGTGCCGCTGCGGCCAGAATGGTGGTGGCGCCGTTGGCAAATCCTCTTGTCAGATTGCCAACAAAAAGTTTGGAGAAAGCATCATGACGGAACATGGCAGAAAGGGGAATCTTTTCCTTTTGCTTTTGTTCTGCGGTTTCTTCGGGCGGCAGCAGGGATTTCTGGAAATACTGCAGAATACCGGATAGCAGCAGGAATGCACAGGAGACAACGAAGGCAGCCAGCATGATCCGGTTATAGGAATACCGGACACTGAGAAAGCTGAACAGTGCGCCTACGCCAAAGGAAACGGCAGAGGAAAGGATACCGCAGACAGACATCACCATACCGTATTCTTCTGTACGATAGATGTAATAGGGTACTTTATACTCACAGATGGTATGCAGGGCAAACGTGACAGACTGGAACAGACTGACAAACAGCAGCCAGACATATGCCCCTGCGGAAACCTCCTGCAGCATGCAGAGCGGCAGATAGAAAAGAAACAGCAGACCGCCGGGAATCTGCACCAGAGCTGTCCGACGCAGAACGGTTCCCTTGTCCGCAAAACGGGCGCAGAGCAGGATGGTCAGCACATTGACTGCCTGAAACAAAGAAGCGTGCAGATAGATATTCTGTTCCGAAAAGCCCGTGACGCTGAGGAATGTCTGCATCAGGGAACCGTTGGCACAGAGAAGTGCCGCAGTACGAAAGGCATACGCCAGAATCGCACGGATTTTATTCTGAAAGACTGTGGAATTTTCTGTATTCATATTCTTGTTTTTCATAACCTGTTGCATGTATCAAATCCCTTGTTTTATCCGCGCCAGCAGGGATGCACATAGCGCATATCCTGTCCGCCGAAAGACAGGACTTTGTGGATTGTGTGGTATGCACCGGTGGTGTCCGGCATGGCCAGAACAGCTTCCGCCTCTCCCAGACGACAGGAAGCAGCCCATTCCACCAGATGAACAGGTCGGGCGGGATAGGTGTCCCACAGGGCAATGCCTTTTCCGCCGGCAGAGTAGATCTGTTTTGCGGCTTTTACAAACTCTTCCGCCGGAACACTGCTCTCCCACTGTATTTCTGAATGGAAGTCAATACCATACCGGTCGGCAATGGCGCGGTATGCGGGAACCCCTGCGGCAATTCTGGCAATATCGTTGCCGAAATGTCGTTTGTAAAGGAATCTTGTGTTGGCTTTTTCTTCGTATCCGGCAAGGTCGATCATCCCGTCTTCCGCCAGTACATCGTCCGTTTCTTCCCAGACAGCCGCTTTGCACTGCACAATCCCGTCGATCAGGCCTTCTGCTGCCCAGCGCTCCACATCCAGACTGTCCTTTTTGCTGGTTTCCGGTTCAAAATAGGCAGTGGTATAGACCTTCAGCGGTTTTGTACCATGTTCGGCAGCATAAGTCTGCAGTGCTTTCCGCAGCCGCCGGTAGAAATCCGTCATAATGTCGCTTCGTACTTCCATGAGCCGGGGATCTTCGGCAGGCAGCCGGCGGCAGTCTGGAGCGTCTGGGAATTTCTCCCGGAACCGTTCGAGGACAGGTTCTTCAAAAAGCAGGTGCTGCCCGCGGATCCAGATATGTTCCACTCCATCGAACCCCTGTGTCGCAGATTCCAGCATCATCCCGATCACAAAATCCTGTACTTCTCTGTATCCATAGGAAAGAAACCCGCAGTACCGTCCGTCCCTGGCTTTGCAGCGCAGTTCGGGATGCTCTCTGACAAAAGGAATCTCAAAAATCGGCTGTGCCATGGGGAAGGAGAAATTGGACAGCTGCATCCGATGGGCGGCAAACATCTGCATATCGTGCCGGTGGGCATATGCAATCTGTTCCGCATATACAGCCTCCCGGTTTTCCGACAGAGCCCGGAAATAGTTTTCTCTGTGCTGACTCCAGCCTTTCCGGTACCGGTAAGCAGGATTCTGTCTGCTGTAATCGATCTGGTCGTTCATGACCTCCTGACAGAGGATTCCGATATCGCTGTCCTGTACGGCATAAATCCCTTTGCAGTAATCCTGCGGGGAGCGGGCAGCATCACAGCGGTGGAAATCCCCGTCCCAGTGGGCCAGCATGGTCCGATGGTGTTTTCCGGCCAGATGTGCCTGTATTTCCGCTTCCTCCATGGGAACAAACCGGAACCACAGAACATTGGCAGTGTGCGGCCAGTTGTCGTCGATTTTTTCGATGGTGATGGACTGCCCGGTCATATCAGCACATTTCCAGAACGCTTCTTCCACAACTTCCATCTGGTGCCAGATACAGTACGGTCCCATATTGCCTGCGCCGACACAGCGGCTGAACGGATCGTCTGTCAGTTTCAGATGGACATGACCGGAAGGAAAACCGCCGCCAGTATCCGCCATACAGACATAAATCCGATACCATCCCGTCAGTTCCGGCGCAATGGTTACAGGTTCCGGCATGGTTTCTTCCGAGGCAATCAGCAGGTTTCCGGTAACGGCTGCTGTTTCATAGGAGACCACTTCCCAGCGATCCGCCGTACTGAAATCCGCCAGCCTGTCTTTTTCCCGGACAGCACCCGCAAGATCGCTGATAATCACTTCATTTCGCATACAGATTTCCCCGCCCTTTTTGGTATATATTGTTTATTTAACGCAGAATTGCAGAATTCCTGTTTTTCTCCATTATAACATGGATACGATACGCTGTAAATAGAAAGATTCTGCCATATTTTTCATATAAATGGCAGAATATGATATGGATGTATTGACAAAGTGGGCGAGAGAAATGTATACTGTACATAATCCATTTCTGTTTGTGCGAGGAAATTCCATGGCGGTTCAGAACGAAGAAATAGTACACTATCAATACAGTATCACGGCGGAAAATCTGATTCTGGAAATTCTGTTTGAAAAGATTGTTTCCCGGAACAATGCAGCCTGGATCCACATTTCCGACCATACGCATCCATTTGCGGAGATTTTTGCCTGCGGGAAGGAATCCATCGAGATCAACAGCCCGGACGGAATTCTGAAAATACAGGCGGGAGAAGCGGTTGTGATTCCCCCGAATATTCCGCATCACTGCCTGAACCTGCCGGATAAAGAGGTATGGCAAAGTATCTCTTTTTTTCTGCGGAAACAGCCCATGCTGGAATGTCAGGATCTGTACAGCCTTCTGGAGCCCTTCGGGTTCAGCGACAGGATGCTGGTTTTGCATCAGGTACCGGAACTGTTTCCGATTCTCCGGGAACTGACGGAGAATTACAACAATACGCGCAGAATGATTCCGGGGCTGCATTTTCTGTATCAGCTCTGCAGGATTGCGGACGAAAACCACTTCGGTGCTATGGACGACCACCGTGTAGAGGCCACGTATGACAGCAATTATGTCCGTCTGAATCTGCTGGACAGGATCATCAATACAGAATTCATGCAGGGAATGACTGCCGATGAAGTGGCACAGAAGCTGCATATTTCGGCAAGGCAGCTCGCCAGAATTGTGAAACAGCGGTACAATAAAACACTGTATCAGGTGATTGCAGAAAAAAGACTGAATGTGGCGGCGGAAATGCTGCGTACTTCGGACATGCCGGCGGAAAAAATTGCGCTGACGGTGGGATTTACTTCCAAAAATGTTTTCTGGAAAGAATTTCAGATGAAATACGGTATGACACCGGCGAAATACAGGCATGAAAAACAGGACAGTCCGGAAGGAAATCTGTAAGTGATGCCAAAACGGATTGCAATTTATGTCGTTTTCGTGTATACTAAATGGGATAAAAGATTCAAAACAAATACAGGAGATGCAGATATGAGTGAAATCATGGATATCATCAATGCTTTCAAGTCCGAATGCGCCTGCGGCAGAAAGCATGCTGCCACGATTGAGGATGTTCAGATCGCTTCCGGGCTGGTACATCATGTAGGGGAGATTCTGCGAAACAACGGGTTTTCAGAGAATCTTCTTCTGATTGCCGATAAAAATACTCTGGCGGCGGCAGATGGAATTACGGAGAGCCTGCAGGGATTTCATGTGGAATATAAACTGTATGACAATCTGCGTGTGGCGGACATGGAGCACGTGGAAGAGATTGAAAGCATGATTGCCGGCAGAGACATCTCTGTTCTGTCAGTGGGTACCGGTTCTGTGAACGATCCCTGTCGTCTTGCAGCGGCCAGACAGCAGAAAAAGCTCTGCATATTCGCCACCGCTCCCTCCATGGATGGTTTTGCATCCTACAGTTCTCCCATTGTGTGCGGCGGATTCAAATCCAGTTACCCTGCTAAGAGTCCGGAAGTCATTATCGGAGATACAAAGATTCTGGCGTCTGCTCCCGCTGCCCTGAAATCGGCAGGGTTCGGAGATATGGTTGCCAAATATATTTCCCTTGTAGACTGGCAGATTTCGGCATTGCTGACAGGCGAATACTACTGTGAGAAAATTGCCTCCCTTGCCCGTCAGGCAGTGGATGAACTGATGGAGCTGGCGGATAAAGTAACGGTAGAGGATGAGTATACAGCCGGCAAAATCTTTGAAGCATTGCTGAAAACCGGAATCGGCATGAGTTTTTCTCAGAATTCCCGGCCTGCCAGCGGTGCCGAGCATATGATTGCACATCTGATGGAATGCAAGGAGCTGGAAGAGGGGATTGTTCCGAATTTCCATGGGGATGATGTAGGGGTATGTACCCTTGCGATGCTGGAATACTATCATGCCATGGCCTCCGTTCCGGCAATCCGGGCACAGAAGGAATCGGTGGACTGGGAGAAAGTATACCGGTTTTACGGGGCCATGTCGGAGGATATACGGAAACTGAACGAACCGGAAAATATCATCGACGAAGTTTCCCCGGAACTGCTGGAACAGAAATGGCCGGAAATCTGTCAGATTATCCGCAGTATCCCTTCCTGTGAACAGTGCAGGGAAGCCATGCGGAAAGCAGGATGTAAGCTTACAGTGGAAGACATAGGAAAAACAGAAGCATTCTTTGCTGTCTGTACGGAGTATTCCCCGTATATGCGGAAGAGACTGACCCTGCGCCGTATGCATAAAATGATTCGGTGCCTGTAACGGGGACAGGGTATTCCGTCTGTTATAGGAAAAATGAGCGGTTCACAGATGTTTGGGTCTGGTGCCGCCCGGATTCTCATGTTTCAGAATTGCCTCTTGCTAAACAGGAATTCTGAAAAGTATTCAGAGCAAACGAAAGGAGTCGTCCATGTTCAATTATCTGGTTACATTCAGCCCTACAGGCGGTACGGCCAGAACGGCGGAAATTCTCGCATCTGCCCTGGCAGACAACTGGATCCGTACAGACCTGCTCAAGCCGATACCGGAAACCGCCCTGACCGCAGAAGATGTCTGTCTGATTGCGGTTCCGTCGTATGGCGGCAGAATTCCCACAACATCTGCGGAGCGCCTGAACTGCATCCATGCCAATGGAGCCCGGGCAGTCTTGCTTTGCGTATACGGCAACCGGGCATATGAAGATACCCTCAGTGAACTGCAGGATGTTCTGCAGGCACGTGGTTTTCGCTGTATCGCTGCAGTGGCCGCCATTGCCGAGCATTCCATCATCCGGGAATTCGGTGCCGGCAGACCCGATGCGGATGACTGTGCGGAACTGCAGGCATTTGCGGAAAAGATCAGAACACGGCTTGCAGTTCCCATGGATACGCCCTTATGTCTGCCGGGGGAACACGGTGCGTACAAGCCGTATCGGAATACGCCCTTTGTTCCTGCAGAAACCGATGCCTGTATGCACTGCGGAATCTGTGCACAGGCCTGTCCCACCGGGGCAATCGGCGAAATGCCGGAGACAGCAGATCCGGAACGGTGTATCAAATGTATGCGCTGTGCAGCAGTATGTCCCAGTGGTGCACGGAAGCTGGACGGGAAAACATATGCGGCACTGCGGGAACGTCTTGCGGCGGCATGCAGTACACGGAAAGCGAACGAATTGTTTTTGTAATATGTACGGGGAATCCGGTGGAGCAGAAGAGCCTGATTCTATTCATCGGCTTTCTGTTTTGGACAAAAAACATCACCGGCGCTTTTGGGGGAACACCGGTGATGTTTCAGAAATGCGTATAGCGTATAATCGGAAGCTGTTTTCAGATAAAATCCGGAATATTTGCCCGGAAGAGCCCCTGGTGGCGGGAACAGAGACGGACAATTCTATTTTCGGAAAGCACGGATGTGAATGCGCCAGCCTGTTATGTCATGGACAGGTTTGTCAAATGCATGCACCGAAGGGAATCAGATACCGTTTGGCTGCAGCGACAGAAAGAGAACGCTGTGTCCGGAGACCACCGGGGCTGCATTTCTGTCAACTGTAAATGTGTTGCAATCGAAGCTGTACATATCTGTCCGGATTTCCGCACAGGACAGAATATCAAATCCATCCGTTTTGACAGCAGTGGGGTCTGCACAGCGGTTGATGATGGAAAGATACAGGTGACCGTCCGGGTGGCTGGTACAGAGAATATCCAGATTCTGTGTGTCCGCCGGACAGGGGATGACAGTTCCGCCTTTGTGGGGGGCCAGAAGGGCAAACAGTTCACCGCTGCTTTCCAGCCGGCATTCTGTACCGTGAACGGTGATCATTCCTTCGTTCACCGGCATGAAGAAATCTGCCCGTTCGATATGGTATTTTTCATAGCTTCCGGCCAGAAAATGGAACTGCAGTGCATTGGAAAAGAACAGGGCGTTGCTGGAATCCTGTCCCCAGGAATAGTTCCATTCGTCCGCACAGACCCGCATTCTGTCAAAATTCCCGGCAAAAAGATCGTCTTTGTAAAAATCCAGTCCCATGGATCTGCCGTGCCGGAAGTTGTCCTCCAGCATTTCGCAGGTAGCCTTCCCGTCGTGTCCCTGACTCGGATCCGGGAGAATGCCGATATAGTCGTGGTAAGAAACATACACATAGGGACAGTCAATGGCTGCCAGGAATTCCCGGTTCCAGGGTTGGAATGCTTCCGCATAAGTCAGACCGATCACCGGCAGTATGGAAGGATCCGCCTGTTTCATGGCATGGGTCAGCTCGTTGGTACGCAGTGCAGCCGCTTTTCCGCTGGTCTGATAGGGGCCGCCGAAAAAGTATGCCTCATTGCCGATATACCAAAGCCGGATACCGAAAGGATCCAGTCCGAGTGCCTGCCGTCTGGCGCCATATTCGGTATCCGCACTGCCATTGCAGTATTCCACCAGCCGGCGTGCATCTTCCCCATCGGAAAGCAGCAGACTTACCGTGAATTCCGGTTCGGTGTTCAGTTCCCGGCAGAGCATCATGAATTCATTCAGGCCAATATCCAGACAGTCCTGCCCATATGTGTCCCGGAACAGGAACCATTTGGAGGAACCGTCCGCCGGTGTACGCAGTTCCGGCGCTTTCAGGCTTTCCTTCCAGTCAAAATGGTCTGCCGCACAGCCGCCGGGGAAACGCAGTGAGGTGGGGGCAATTGTCTTCAGATGTGCGATCACATCCCGGCGCATTCCGTAAAAATGATCGGTGGGCAGAAGCGAAAGTTCAAATACCGCCAGCTCTCCTTCCGTCTTCACGAAAAATGTTCCGTTCTTCCTGCTGCATCCTGAAAAGGTAAAGGAGAGCAGACAGAAGCGGTTTTCATCCCGGCATATGGTAAAGGTCTGTTCCCATCCTACAACACCGAAGGTGACTTCTGCTATTTCCGAAAGTGCTTTCACCCAGAGGCGGGCTTCGTACGTTTTTTCCGACTGCAGGGAGATTACCTCCGAGGTCTGGTGCATCTCACCGTTTTTCAGAATGATGAAACGGCTGCCGCAGAGACTCAGTTCCGGCTTGTCGCTGACCCGTTCCATATGGCTGCCTTCCCATCCGGACGGTGTTTCTTCCCCGGCATACAGTTTTCGGTTGTTCAGCATTTCTGCCGAGAGACCGCCGAAAAATCCCCGGCGGGTAATTTCCATATTCAGACCGAACAGTTTGTCCTGAAACGGTGTCCCACCTTCGGAAACATCCGGGAACAAACAGGCTGTTTTTGGGGTGTACTGCATATCCATAGTCTTATAATCCTTTCAAAGCTGCCGGCAATTCCTGTACTGCCGGTCTTCCAAAACTCCGTTCCGCTGTTTTTAGAAATTTGATTCCTCTGCAATTTTGCGGACATGTCTGCGTGCGTGATGGACTGTATGCATATTATACATATAAAAACAGGCGAATGCAAGATCATACAGGGAAAAATTTTGGTCTGTCATCCGTTCCAGGCACAGAGGAAACAGAGAAACGGCAATATCCCTGAAAAAAGTTGATATGTCCGGAAATATATGGTATAATAGGCAGGAAGACGGCATGGTCAACGACAGACAGAAAGGATAGCCTATGAATATTATCAAAAATACACTGACCATCGGTGCGGAAAAACCGTTTACATTTCTGCATATTTCGGATATCCATCTGGCAGAATCCGATGCGGAGGACAGTGCGGAACGGAAAGCATTTGCAGCCGGAAGAAAAAGAGACTTTGCATATGCGCCGGCGGCGGTGGAGTTTGTGAAAGAATATGTGAAAAAAACGGGATATCCGCTGATCAATACCGGAGACATGCTGGATTTCATCACCCGTGAGAATATCCGGATTGCGGAAGCGTTTGTACGGGAGACCGGTATGATGATGGCAGCGGGGAACCATGAATACTGGCACTGTCACAACAATCGGTTTCATTATGATGATGTAGCGGAAACCTATGAGAAAAAAGACAGTTCTCTTGCCAGGGTGGCAGACGGACTTGGCATTGACATCCGTTTTTCCTGCCGGGAGATCGGCGGTGTGAATCTGGTCTGTATGGACGATTCGGATTACTGCATTGACGAAGAACTGTTTGAAAAGCTGAAAGCCGTGGAAGCCCAGGGGAAGCCGATCCTGCTGTTCATGCACATTCCGATGTATTCGGAGCATATCGGCAGGGAAGCGAAATTCTCTCTGCATGCGCCGCAGCAGTATTTTGAAAACTGTCACCCGGTGGATGCATGGGAACGGCAGCCGGACGAACTGACCTGTCAGATCTGCGACTATATCCGTCAGTCACCGTATATCAGATGTGTCATCAGCGGACATACACATCACAACACAGAAATTCTGGGACTGGATGCGCAGGATCAGCTGATTACCGGCGTGAACACCATCCGGGAGATTACTGTTATCTGAAAATATTACTGAAAACTATGTGAAACAGGAGATAAAGCATATGAAACTTGGAATCATCAACGGCTGGGATGAAGGCGCATTCCAATATGTTGCTGCGCTGGGACTGCATGCAGTGGAGTTCTGCTGCAATCACAATTACGACAGCATGGAAGTGGCCGGACACATCGACGAAATCAAAGAAAGAATCCGGAAATATGACGTGGCGGTGGGATCCATCGGACGTTGGGGACAGAAGCGGATTGATGAAAACGGGAACGTGATTCCCGCAGCACTGCAGCACGACAGGAATCTGATCGATGCCGCTTCTGCACTGGGCTGTCCTGTTTTCTACGCGGGGTGCAACTGGACGGAAGGAAAGTCCTTTGCGGAAAACTGTGAAATTGCCATTGCCTATTTCCGGACACTGCTGGAATATGCCAAGGGAAAAAATGTAAAAATTGCCGTGTACAACTGTTCCTGGGAAAACTTTGTCGTTACCGAAAAGGAATGGGAAGTGGTTCTGGGCGCACTGCCGGAACTGGGGCTGAAATATGATACATCCCACTGCCTCGGCAGAAGGGGTGACTATCTCCATGAAATGTGTGCCTGGGGCAGCAGAATCTATCATTTCCACATCAAAGGTTCCATGTATGTGGATGGCAGACACTATGATGACCCGCCGGCAGGACTGGATCAGGTCAACTGGGGGGCTGTGATGAATGCGCTGTATACCAGCGGCTATAACGGGATGCTGTCCATCGAGCCCCATTCCGGCAAATGGATGGGCACCAGAGGACAGTGGGGCGTGGAGTTCACCATCCGGTTTATCACACCGTACATTATGCCGGAAGACTATACATACAACGGCAGTCCGTATATGCCGTAAAACCTGTCTGCTTGACAAACATTGCTGATCGGAGGAAAAAATACAATGACGGAATACGCACGCAGTTTTATGACGGAAATCGGCTTTGACGGGGCCGCGACCGATTCTCTTTGCTGTGACCTGGAAAAGATTCTGAACCATCCCGAAGCCGGCACAGTCTGGCGGGAATGTGTAAGCGATTACGAAAAGAATATCCATCTGGACTATTCCCGGTATCTGGAAAAGGCAAAGGAGGCGGGGGAGGCGGCAGGCGTGCATGTATACAGTGTCCATATGCTGCTGTTTGTCTGCTATTCAGGACACCTGCGGGAACTGTACCGGGAGAACGGTATTGCGGATGCGGTCTGGTTTGACAGTATGTGTGACCTGAAGTGGAAGCTGTGGGAATGCCAGGCGGTGAAGGGAATCCACGGTACCTTTGTGGGCGGCTGGTTCGGCGGCTTTTTCAACCTGACCCGGTTTGCCTTCGGAAGACTGCAGTTTGAACTGATAGAGTTCAATCAGACATACGAAAAGGATGGCCGTGTCCTTTCCCCCGGCGATAAGGTCATCAATATGCATATCCCCCGCACGCTGACGCCCTTCAGCCCGGAAAACTGCGAG
Source organism: Clostridia bacterium (assembly GCA_017415325.1). Lineage (GTDB taxonomy): Bacteria > Bacillota > Clostridia > Oscillospirales > CAG-272 > UMGS1696. Next base: position 7,006 of record JAFQGY010000221.1, on the reverse strand, counting down.
GATGCATATGCCCGGGCCGCAGCGTTCTACCGGGACAAGCTGGACGGGGCCCCGGTGGTGTTCCACTGCAGCAGCTGGCTTCTTTCGGATATCCACTACCGGATTCTCCACGAAAAATCCAATGTCAGACGGTTCATGGACCGTTTTGATATACTGCAGTTCACGTACGAACCGGAAGGGGAACACCGCAATGCATGGCGGATCTTCGATATGGATTTCACCGGCAGCTATGATGATTATCCGGAGGACAGCTTTATCCGCAGAGCCTATAAGACCTATATGAAAAATGGCGGGATCACCGGCGGGGGAAGAGGGATCTTTTTCTACGACCAGCCATGACCGGGAAAAGGAGCGCAGGAGTTCAATTGTATTGACAAAGAGATAGCATCACTATGTGTGGTATCTCTCTGCATGCGAATCCAATAAAACTCTTGACAAAACAGGAAGGATATGCTATAATAATCCAAAAATAGCACATAATAGATATAAGGGAACCAGCTGACTGTAGAGGAAACTGATTCCCTTATGTTTTTTTTTAGATCAAAACGTTCCAAAATTTTATGACAGGAGACAGAATGATGGAAATACAGCTCCAGGAATTGATTGATAAGATTAAGAAAGAAGCTGTGGAAGCGGCTGAGGCGGAAGCTGCATCGATCCGTAAGGCTGCCATGGCGGATGCGGAAAAGATTGTGGCGGATGCACAGGCGCAGGCAGATAAGATTCTTGCAGGTGCCAAAACGGAAACGGAGCGGATGACAAAATCCGGAGAAGATGCCATTCGGCAGGCAGGACGGAATCTGCTGCTTTCGTTCCGGGAAAGTGTTGCAAGAGAGCTGCGTGCGGTTGTGGGCGAAAATGTTGATGCCGTATATTCCTCGGAAGCGTTTGCCGGACTGATTCTCCATGCGGTTGAAAACTGGACACAGAAACCGGAGGCCGAAGACATCACAGTATTTTTGAACAGTGAGGATCTGGCGAAGCTGGAAAAGAGTCTGCTGGCAGCACTGAAACAGAAACTGTCTGCCGGTGTTACACTGAAGCCCGGAGATACCCTTGACGGAGGGTTCCGCATTGCCGTGCAGGATGGCAGAGTGTATTACGATTATTCTGCCGAAGCGGTGGTGGATATGCTTTCAGGGTATCTCAGTCCCAGAGTAACGGCACTTTTGAAAGAGGCTGAGTAAATTATGGCTGCCTATTATTTGATTTCACAGCTGCCCTCTTTGGACGGGATCGAGGATACCACGCCCCTGCCCATTACCGAAGAACAGTTTACGGAACTGTGCAGTCGGTTCCTGAAAGCAAAAGAACAGGAAAAACTGCAGAAACTGACCCTTACTCCCGCCAAGGATCCGGAAGGCTCAGGTTCTGCATTCATCGATGCCTGGGACGAAAGCGAGCGGATGCTCCGGTTTGCGCTGGGAAAAGTGCGGGCAGAAAAATGGAATTTTCCGTTTGAGACGGGAGGCAGGAATATTCCGGTGCAGTATGCAAAGGCAGCCGCTGCAGCCATGGAAATAGAAAATCCCATGGAGGCGGAAAAATTTCTGAACCGGTTCCGCCTGGCACTTCTGGAAGAACTCAGGCCCATGGATGGCTTTGCGGATGAATATATTTTCTATTACGGACTCAGACTGAAACTGCTTCTGCGTGTGCGGCAGTTTGATACAGAAGCCGGAGAAGCCGCATACAGAGATATATACAACTCCATATTATACAGAGACAGGTTGGAGGCATTATCATGACCGAAAATAAGGGAAAGGTTATAAGCGTAAACGGAAACCTGGTGTCGGTTGCATTCGATGGCAATGTTTCCATGAATGAAATATGCTATGTAAAAGTGGATGGTGCCGCACTCAAAAGCGAAGTCATCCGTATCCGGGGGAGTGTTGCACAGATACAGGTATATGAAATGACCGATGGTATCCAATGCGGCGATGAGGTGGAATTTACAGGAGAAATGCTGTCGGCAGAACTGGGACCCGGGCTGCTGGGGCAGATTTATGATGGACTGCAGAATCCCCTCCCCATTCTGGCGGAACAGGCGGGATGGTTTCTGGAACGCGGGATTTATGCGGACGGATTGGATGCGGAGAAAAAATGGGAATTCACCCCTACGGCAGCAGTCGGCGCTGTTCTTCGTGCCGGGGAACCCATCGGGACCGTTCCGGAAGGCCCTTTCACCCACAAGATTTTTGTCCCCTTCTATCTGCTGGGAAACTATACACTGAAGTCCATTGTACCCAAAGGGGAATATACCGTCCGGGAAACCGTTGCGGTGATCACAGACGAACGGGGCAGAGAGATTCCCCTTTCCATGTCCTTCAAGTGGCCGGTAAAACGTGCGGTAAAATGCTACAGAGAAAGACTGGCACCTGTGGAAAACATGGAAACCAAGGTGCGGCTGATTGACTCTTTCTTCCCTGTGGCCAAGGGCGGAACCTATTGTATCCCCGGTCCCTTCGGTGCAGGCAAAACAGTACTGCAGCATACAACATCCAAATATGCGGATGTGGATATTGTTATCATAGCGGCCTGCGGGGAACGTGCCGGGGAAGTTGTGGAAACGCTGACGGAGTTCCCGGAACTGAAAGACCCCAGAACAGGCCGTTCTCTGATGGAACGCACCATCATCATCTGCAATACTTCCTCCATGCCGGTTGCCTCCCGGGAAGCTTCGGTATATACCTCGGTGACACTGGCGGAATACTACCGGCAGATGGGACTGCATGTGCTTCTGCTGGCAGACTCCACATCCCGCTGGGCTCAGGCACTCCGGGAAATGTCCGGCAGACTGGAAGAAATTCCCGGCGAAGAAGCGTTCCCGGCCTATCTGGAATCCTATATTGCCGCATTTTATGAAAGAGCCGGATATGTCCGCCTGCCCGACGGCAGCACAGGTTCTGTTACCATCGGCGGTACGGTTTCCCCTGCGGGCGGGAACTTTGAAGAACCGGTAACCCAGGCTACCCTGAAGGTGGTGGGGGCATTCCACGGACTTTCCAGAGAACGTTCGGATGCCAGAAAATATCCGGCGATCGACCCTCTCATTTCCTGGTCCAAATACAGATGTGTAATTGACGGCCGGAAATCGGCATACTGCAAGAATATTATCCATCAGGGGAATGAAATCGGCTCCATGATGAAGGTAATCGGTGAAGAAGGTACATCCCTTGACGACTATATCATCTACCTGAAAGCCGAAATGCTGGATGCGGTATATCTGCAGCAGAACTCCTTTGACCCGGTGGATGCCAACTGCGGAACCCTCCGGCAGCGGTATGTTACGGATAAACTGATTTCTGTTCTGAGCAGCCGATATACCCTCCATGACAAGGAAGATGCACGTGGGTTCTTCAACCGGATGCGCCAGAAATTCATCGACTGGAATTATGAAGAATTTGAAAGCGACGGTTTCCGGAAGGGCGAAGAGGAAATCGATGCACTGTACCGGGAACGCGACGGTAGGGAAGATCCTGTGCAGAACAGTTGGAAGGACGGTGAAGAGGCATGAATAAAGTATACAACCGAATAGAATCTATCACCGGCAATGTAATCACCGTAAAAGCAGACGGCGTCCGGTACAAGGAGCTGGCGCAGATCAGTACACGATTCGGCAAATCCCTTGCGCAGGTGAATAAAATAGAGGGAGATCTTGTGTCTCTGCAGGTGTTTGCCGGCGGACAGGGTGTTTCCACAGGGGATGAGGTGCGTTTTCTGGGACGGGAAATGCGGGTGTCTTTCAGCGAGGATCTGCTGGGACGGATCTTTGACGGTTCCGGCGCACCGAGAGACAACGGCCCTGTGCTCACCGAAAACATGCAGCCCATCGGCGGCCCTTCCGTAAACCCCACCAGACGGATTCTGGCAAACCGGATCATGCGTACCAACATTCCGATGATCGATATGTTCAACACGCTGGTTGTCTCCCAGAAACTGCCGATCTTCTCCATTTCCGGGGAACCCTATAACCAGCTTCTTGCCCGTATAGCCATGCAGGCGGAGGCGGATGTGATTGTACTGGGGGGAATGGGGCTGAAATATGATGACTTTCTGTATTTCAAGGATGCGCTTTCCAAAGGCGGCGCCCTGAGCAAAACCGTTATGTTCATCCACACCGCTTCTGACCCTACGGTAGAATGCATGATGATTCCGGATATGGTGCTGGCGGTGGCGGAACAGTTTGCTCTGCAGGACAAGGATGTACTGGTGCTGCTGACCGATATGACCAACTTTGCAGACGCCATGAAGGAAATTGCCATCACCCAGGAACAGGTTCCCTCCAACCGTGGGTATCCGGGCGATCTGTATTCCCAGCTGGCCTCCCGGTATGAAAAAGCCGTGGACTTTGCCGATTCCGGTTCGGTTACCGTTCTGGCTGTGACCACCATGCCCGGGGATGACGTAACCCATCCGGTTCCCGACAACACCGGATATATCACGGAAGGACAGTATTATCTGAAGGGCGGACGTATCGAGCCGTTCGGATCACTTTCCCGACTGAAACAGAATGTAAACAAAAAAACGAGAGAAGACCACCGTGCCCTGATGGATGCCATGATCCGGCTGTATGCTTCCTATAAGGAAACGCTGGAAAAGAAGAACATGGGCTTTTCCATGAGCCGCTGGGATGAAAAACTGCTGAAATACGGTGAACTGTTTGAGAAAAAGCTGATGTCTCTGTCGGTCAATCTGCCTCTGGAAGGTGCACTGGATCTGGGCTGGGAAATCCTGGCCGAATGCTTCCGGAAAGACGAAACCGGCATCAAGTCTGACCTTACCGATGCGTTCTGGCCTGAAAAGTAAGGAGGACTGGTAATTTTGGCAAAAATCAAACTGACAAAAAATGAGTTGAAGGTACAGAAGGATGCCCTGAAAATGTACCGCAGATATTTGCCTACGCTGACTCTGAAAAAGCAGCAGCTCCAGTCGGAGATCCGTACCATCGAAGCAAAGGCTAAGGCTGTCCGGAAAGCCAGAGAAGAACTGGAATACGGTTTCCGGGACTGGATTGCTGTGTTCAGTGAACAGGACGCTTTTCCGGAAGGGATCATCACCGTCAGCAATATCCGCAGGGGAACCGGAAATATTGCCGGTGTTGAGATTCCTGTTTATGAAGGTGCAGATTTCAGCAGAGGCGAATATGATCTGTACGAAACACCGCTCTGGGTGGACATTGCCGTCCGCCATATGGAGAGGGCGATTTCTCTGGATCTGGAAGCGGAAGTGCTGGATGAACAGGTACGGCTTCTGACCGCCGAGCTGCTTGCCACTTCCCAGAGGGTCAACCTGTTTGAAAAGGTGAAAATTCCGGAAACAGAGGAAAATATCCGGAAAATTTCCATCTATATGGCAGACCAGCAGGTCAATGCTGTGGTGCGATCCAAAATATCCAAACGGAAAATTGCTCTTCGTAATGCAGATACTTCCGAAAAGGAGGTCTATTCATTATGATAGTGCCCATGAAAAAGGTTTCTCTCATCATTCCGGGTGAGACAAAAGAAGAAACCCTGAGAATCCTCCGGAAACTGGGGATCGTGCATATTGAGATTACAGAAGGTACCGGCGAAAAAATTGCAGAACTGCAGGAGCAGCTCATTTTGCTGGAACAGGCGCTGTACATCCTCGGCAAACTCAAAAACGCCGATCCGAAAGAAGCCGATGAGAAGGAAGCATTGGCCGCTGCGGCAGAGCTCCTGTCTCTGGAGGCCGAAAAAAAGCAGTGTCAGGCAGAAAAAAACGCATTGCAGGCAGAGCTTGACCGTCTGCAGGAATGGGGCGATGTGGATCCGGCCGGCATAAACGATCTGGCATCCCGTGGGATGGATCTGGCGTTTTATGAAATGCCGAAAGCCGAATATGAAGCTCTGGGAGACAGTGTGAAAACCGTCCGGCTGGATACAGGCAGAGCTTCCGTGAAATTCCTGCTGCTTTCATCCGATGCGGAGGACGCAAAGGAAGTGGTTTCTGCCCTGCGGGGATACCGTCTGGAACTGCCGCAGATGTCAACTGCCGGAATGCGGCAAAGACTTTCTGCACTGCAGGACCGTATGGATGCCATTGATGCGCATATCGGTTCCTGCGGCTGTTATGCGGAAAGCTTCCGGAAAACCATACAGGCAATTGGTAAAGCAATCGAGTTTGAAACCTACGCAACCGGTATGGCAGAGGAAAATCTGGCCGGGGAAAACTGCCGCCCTGTGTCCGTTGCCTGTTTCCAGGGATATGTCGAGGCAGAGAATCTGGACAGGCTGAGAGAGACGGCTGCGGAACATTCCTGGGGGCTGATGGCGGAGGATCCGTGTGAAGAAGACAATGTTCCCACCAAACTGAAAAACAATGCGTTTGTCCGGCTGGTGTATCCGCTGACTGACTTTATGGGAACCGTTCCCGGGTATTTTGAATACGATATCTCCGGATGGTTCCTGGCGTTTATCCTCATTTTCTTCGGCATCATTTTCGGGGACGGCGGATACGGGCTGGTGATTCTTGCCGCAGCCGCAGTTCCGATTCTGCATGGATGGTTTACCGGAAAGCCGGTTGCGCCTGCCTTTTTGCTGGCGGGGCTGTTCGGCCTTTCCACCATTCTGTGGGGGACGCTTACCTGTACCTGGTTCGGCCTTGCCCCGGAATATATTCCGCTCTGGCTGCAGCGCCTGTCTGTACCGGTGATTTCCAATGTATATGCTGACAGACTGTGGCATCCGTTCTGGACAAGCGGTACGGTGGGACTGACCACGGCACAGAATCTGCAGATTGTCTGTTTTTCACTGGCTCTGGTGCAGCTGACCATTGCACATATCAAGGAATCCCTGCGGAATAGGGCCTCTCTGAAGGTGTTGGGGGACATCGGTTCGATATTGCAGCTGTTCGGGATCTTTTATCTGGTGCTCAGTCTGGTGGTCAATGCAGAAGTATTCCATTTCGGACTGGTCATCGGCGGCATTCCTGTGGGAACTGTGGCTGTCATACTGATCGGTGTGGGATTCCTTATGAATTTTGT
>JAFQGY010000220.1 GCA_017415325.1 Clostridia bacterium | reverse complement strand
CGGAAGAGCCTGGATGAGAGGGGAGGGTGGGAGGTCTCGGAGGGTAGGGAGGGGAGACGGAGCGGCGTCTGAGCACCGACTTCTCCCCTCCCTATCCTCTGAGTCCCGTCCGGAAGGACCCCCCCTCGATGGTCTTCGAGAATACTTCACCGCTGTAAGCAGAAGCAAAAATCCTCTTCTAAAACCATCGTACCAACACACCCGCTGTACGCAAAACACAAAAAAAGGAGCCACCCTCATGGAAATCGTAAAACTCACCACCCCGCAGGATAACCAGATCTTCCAGCAAACCGCCGGATACGCCGACATCCCCGTACAGGGTACCTTCCTTGCGGAAAAGGACGACCCCACCGCCGCCCCGGAAGGCTACCCCGGCAAAAGCGTCTGGTGCTGCCTCACAAGAGAAGACGACAATACCTTTGTGATCCTGCCCACCCGTATCCCCCTGCAGGAGGACGGTTCCTTCTCCGGTGTACTGCCCCATGTCCCCGCAGGTGGACTGTATACCCTCTGCTGTCAGCTGGGCAGCGACCGGTTCCACGGAGACTGGGAACGCCGGGGGGAATGCCGGTTCCATCTGGGCGTGGGGGAAGTGTTCCTCATCGCCGGCCAGTCCAATTCCGCCGGATACGGCAAAACGCCCGGGTATGACCCTGTGGATCCCGCCGTACACCTTTTCCGCAACAATGGCACATGGCATATTGCCGCCCATCCCCTGAACGATTCCACAGACTCCCTCCATCCCGAAAACGCCGAATGGGCCACCTCCGGTTCCTCCCCCTGGATCCGTTTTGCCTCCGCCATGCGCCGTGCCCTGGGCTGCCCCATCGGTCTTCTGCAGGCTTCCAAAGGGGATACCTTCCTCTATCAGTGGTCCCCCCCGGATTACCCCGCCTGTCCCCCCGAGGAAGAATCCGTCACCACATATCCCCCCCGCAGCTCTCTCTGGTTCCTGGCTCTGGATGTTGTCCGGCAGGCAGGGGGAAAGATCGCCGGTGTGCTGTGGTACCAGGGCTGCAACGATGCCGACCGGGACTGCTGGACAGATATCTACGCCCATCGGTTCGCCTGGTTCGTCCGCCGGTTCCGGGAAGAACTCGATGCCCCCGCTCTGCCGTTCTATACCGTCCAGCTGAACAAAAGCCTCAGTGAGGATCCCGCAGACACCGCTGTCATGCACCGCTGGGCCGCTATCAAGGAATGCCAGCGCACAGCACCCCACAGGCTCCCCCATGTATACGTCACCCCTTCCCATGACCTGCCCATGTCCGACCGGATCCACAACAATACCGTGGCCAACACCGTCATCGGCGACCGGGTGGCATGGCTGGCACTGGAATGCGAATACGGCAAGGCATACTTCGGCAAAGCCCCGGACATCGCCGCCGCCGTGCTGCAGAAGGAAACCGGCCTCCTGACCCTGACCTTCGACAACGTGTACGCCTATCTCTCCGACATGAACCAACCCTGTCCCCCCGTGACCGTCCATACCGCCGCAGGAGATCTGTCTCCCCTGTCCCGGTTCGGCTTCGGCGGCAGCATCCTGACAGTGCAGCTGGATCCGGAGCAAACAAAAGCCCTCACAGACCCTGTGTACATCACCTTCGCCGCCTCCCCCTTCGGCCACACCGCCCTCCCCATCGACAGAATCACCGGCATCCCGCCCCTTGGCTTCTATCGGTATCCCGTAATGCTGGAATGATCCCTGATCCCTGCAGACATAATTATTTTTATCAATATGCTTGCTTTTTTGTCGGAACTGTGATATACTGAATCGGTTTGTTGTGCAAGATTGCCATGCGTCAGCAGTCTGCTGCAGCAGCCGACCCCATACACATCACCGGTGCTCACCACAAACAAATATTACTCTCAAGAGGTACATTCAAAATGCGCAAGTTTATTTCCGCCCTGCTGCTGGGCACTCTGATGCTGTCTTCCCTGGCAGTAAACGCATCTGCTGAACGCATCGTTTCCGAAGCGCAGAAGATCGAAAAGGCTCCCGTTATTGACGGTGTTATCACTGCAGAAGAATGGGGCACCCCCATTTTCAGCGGCGACCCGCTGTACAATGATCACTTTGTAGGTGCAATGGACGAAGCTCCCGCAACCTATTTCCCCAACAACATTGACATCTACACCCGTTGGGACGAAAAGGCTCTGTACATCGGTATCGTAGTAGACGAAAAGGTTTACTTCAACTCCACCGGCGGCTGGGACGGCGACTCCATCGAAATCGACCTGGTTGCTGACGGCAAGGAACAGGCTGTTCGTTTCCGTACCAATGCTGCCCGCAACAGCAATGACGGCACCGGCACCAAGGCTTACTTCCACAGACCCACTGCTGACCTGACCGGCAGAGAAGACTGGAATGTTCCCTTCGGTCCCGACAACGGTACTGCCTGCGAAATCGGCGCAAACGGCAACGTTCTGTCCTACGAATGGGCATTCGACTGGGCTCAGATCCATCCCACTTCCGACATCAAGGAAGGCCACGAAATCCTGATCAACTATCAGTTCCACATGACCGACGACGGTTCTGACATTCAGTACGTTTCCTACGCTTCCATGGACGAAACTGACACCAAGGAATATGTAAAGATCGTTCTGGCTGGTCTGCCCGTAGTTGAAACCGAAGCTGAAACCGTTGCTGAAGTTGTTGACGCTCCCGCAGCTGCTCCCCAGACCTTCGACGCAGGCATCATCGCTGCTGTTGCTGCTGTTGTTTCTCTGGCCGGCTACGCTGTTTCCAAGAAGCAGAAGTAAGTTTTCCCCTTTTTTCCCGGTGATGTGCGGGTTCGGCTGCTGCTGCAGGCGGCTGTCCCATGGAAAAATACATAAATTTGTATTTTTTTGCAATATCTTGCCATAATCTCTTGACAATCCCCTAAATATAGTGTATACTATACTTGCGGGGACAGTAGTCTCCGAGAGATATGCCTTCCTCTTCCCGTGCAGGAAATGCCCAAAGCTCCACCCTCTCCGGAGCCAGCATCGACTTGCACGGTTTTTCCTTTCTGTCAATCCAGATCCGTATCCCCCGCCGGTACGGATTTTTGTTTTTCTACGAAATCCTTCCAAATCATCTTGCAATCCCGCCATTCATATGCTATAATTTACACAAATATTCTATATTCACAGGACGATTCCGATATGAAATATACAAAACTGCTCACCGCATGCCTCGCCGCCCTCCTGCTGACCGGATGCCAGAGCGGTACCCCGGTAGAAACAGACCCGATCCCCGCAGAAACCGCCGCAGAAACCACCGAATCCATCCCCGCCCCCACCGAACCGGTGTATCCCGTATTCACCCAGCCTGGGGGACTGTACGACGAAGATGCGGAACTGGTTCTGGAAATGACCCCTTCCGCACCCCTGCCCGAAGGATACAAAATCTATTTTACCTCCAACGGTCAGGAACCCACCAAGCGGCACGACGAATACAGCTATTCCTTCCCCCTGCTGACAAAGAACACCTCCATCACCATCCGCGCCGCCTGCTTTGACCCCGAAGGGGAACGGGTCGGCCCCATCATCACCCAGACCTACATCCGCAACCGGGACAACCGTTTTACGGACATGACCATCGTAGCTGTCACCGCCACTGAATCTGACCTGAACGGCGCCAAAGGCATCTTCGCCAACCCCACCATGTCCGGGAAGGAATGGGAACGGCCCGCCCACATTGAGATCATCCAAAGCGGCGAAAAAGTCGCAGACCAGAACGGCGGCCTCCGGGTATTCGGCGGTTCCTCCCGTATTCTGCCCCAGAAATCCCTCCGTCTGGTTGCCCGGAAGGACGGGTATTATGATGCGAAAAAATACGACGGCAAAGGCAGCTTCGCGACTCCGCTGTTCACCGGCCGCCTGATCGAAGACGGTTCCCAGTCCGGTACCCTGCTGGAAAAATACGACCGCTTCGTCCTGCGCAACGGGGGCAACGACGCCCTCCAGTCCACCGCCGCCGATCCGCTGCAGATGAACCTGCTCCGGGATAACGTGTCCAACACCTTTGCCGCCGCCGTAGCCCCCGATCTGACGGTACAGCATTCCAAAATGGCCGCCGTGTTCCTGAACGGGGAATATTACGGCATCCTGGACATGAAGGAAGACATCAACGACAATTACATCCGCAATGTCTACGGCCTGCCGGACGACAACAACGTCACCGTCATCAAGTCCGAACTGGACACCGGCCGCCACTGCAGCAAACACTCCCACGGAGGCGAATGCCGCTTCTGTGACGTGTGGTTCTTCTATGAGGTGGACGACGGTGCCCCGGAAGAGCTGGATGTCCTGCTGGGTCTGCTGAAGGACGTACAGGCGGGCAAAGCGGACTACAGCGATGTGGAAGCCGCCTTCGATACGGAAAATCTGCTGCAGTACTACGCCCTGAACCTGTATCTTTCCAACACCGACTGGCCCCATAACAATGTCCGCATCTGGCGCTATACCGGCGAAGCCATAGACGGTGTAACCATCACCGACAACAAATGGCGCTTCAGTCTCCGGGATATGGACTTCACCATGGGCCGATATGACTGTCTGGTGCTGCCGGAAATCGACACCTCCGCCGACGTGGACACCTTCCGCCGCTGTCTGGGCAACTACTGGGACGGGGAAGACAAGAGCGACCTGTACCCCGACTCCCTCTTTCTCCAGAGCCTCCTGCACTGCTGTCTGCAGGACGAAAGCTTCCGCACCCGCTTCACCGATTACTGTGAATCCCTGGCCACCGCCACCAGCCGGGACATGCTTCTGACCATGATCGACACCGCCGCCTCTGACATCCGCGGAGAAATCCCGTATCATCTGGACCGCTGGGCAGGCACCTACGACGGCAGCTACACCGCCGAAAACTGGGAAGCCCAGGTACAGCACATGAAAGCCTACGTAAACGACCGCCCGGAATACTTTACAAAGCAGCTGGAAGAAGCAATGGCACGGTATAAGTAAGAGGTAAGAAGTAAGAAATAAGAAATATCCGGAATACAATACGGCATACAGAAGGGTAATACTCCACTTTTGTATGCCGTATTCCGATTTCAGATACTTCTTATCTCTTGCTTTTTTATTTCCCCTCCGCCAGCAGCTTCAGAAACCCAACCATCTGCTGCTTCGCCTCGGCGGGAAGCTCATGCACCGTCCGGATCATGGCCGCAATGGTTTTCAGATTTCCTTCCGTCAGATCCGTCAGCGTACGGGCATCACTGGCTTCCAGCACATGAAAGAATACCTCCGTAAACACCCGCCGGTCCTCCGCATCCATCTTCGCCAGCCACTTCCGGATCCGCTCGCCCCCTTCCACCGCCTCCGGGGACAGGGCAGGCATCCGTACAAACTCCGGCCCCAGAATCTGCCAGGAAAAGGGATCGTGCTGCAGCAGACGCATGTGGGTGCTACGTACCACATCATAGGGCCCGCTCTGTTCCAATAACATCCCCACAATGGAAGACTGCGGCAGCAGCGTAAGCAGCTTTTCCTCCATAGCTCCGTATTCCGGAGAGCGGATCATCTCCTCCGTAAATCCCGGCCCGTCGTTGCTGTACGCCCGGACAATCCGTCTTCGCACACTTTCCTTTGCCCGTACAGCCCCGTAAATGGCCAGATTGCCCCCTTTGGAATGTCCCCCCAGCCGGATATCCCCCCGGTACAGACCGCCGATCTCGTCCACATAGGAAGCCGCTGCCTGCTGACTGGGGGTAGGGCAGAGAAAGCTCAGCTGAAAATCCTCATGCCATCCCACCAGCGTATCGTCCGTCCCCCGGAAAGCCAGAAACAGACTGTTGTCCGGCAGAAGAAACGTCACCGCCGCAAACTGCTTCCCCGCCGTCTCGTCCAGCTCATCCCGGTAGCAGGACACATACACATCCCGGTACCGCCTGCAAGCCGCCGCCTGCCGGAACAGCTCATTGGTCACTGCCGGAATCAGCACCCCGAACTGACACCCGTCCGGATGCTTTTCAAAAAACGCCCGGCTGCACTCCCCCAGCTTCACCGGCCCCCCCAGTACATCCGCAGAAACAATCCCCGAAAAGTCCACAAAAGCCAGCATGGAAAACAGCAGATTGTCCACATCATTGAAGGGAGACGCCGCAAAAGACAGATCCCCCCGCCATGCAATATAGTCCATCATATTGGACACGGAAACACCCCCCAAAAAAGATAAGAGGTAAGAAATACAGCATCAGGACAGTATATTCTGCCGCTGCAGCATTTATGCACTGTCCGCCGCACTTCTTACCTCATATTTCTGATTTCTTATTTATTCATCTATATCCACAACCGCCAGCTTTTTCCCAAGAGGCACCAGCAGCTTCATGACGGTACTCAGCGTGGGACTGGACGCACCGCTTTCCATTCTGGCAATGACAGGCTGCTTTACGCCGCTCATTTCTTCCAGTTTTTTCTGACTGATCCCCTTCTCCTGTCTGGCACGGATCATTTCTCCGATAATGGCAACACGCAGTTCACTTTCCGCAATTTCTTCCGGAGTAAACAGCTGTGCTTCCACCTCTTCCCATGTAGGGCCAATAGGGCTGATCGTATTTTTCTTCATTCTGTATCCTCCGATCTGCTCAGGAAATCATTCCATTCCCGTTTTGCTTTCTCAATTTCCTGCTGGGGTGTTTTTTGGGTGGTTTTCATAAACTGGTGCAGCAGTACAAATCTGCCGTTCTTCCATGCCGCAAATAGAACCCGATCCCGCAGAGGTCTGAGCTCCCATATATCACCGTCAAGATGCTTGATATACGGTTCTCCCGCCATGGTACCATGCAGCTGCAGGATTCTTATATAATCCCGGATTTTTGTCAGCTTTATTCGGCTGTCTTTATCTTTTCTGCCTTCCAGCTTTTCCAGATATGCCAGAACAGGTATTTTCCCATTCTTATCCCGATAAAAAATGATCTGAAACATATCGTTCCTCCTATAGTATACACCCGCTGCCACCCGCTTGTCAAGTACTTTTTCGTTATTGAAACAATATTCTTCCGTCCCGAAACAACATTATTGTTCTTCTTTCGCTTCCAGCAGCGCAATATACTCTTCCAGACAAATCCCCGCATCGTGGATCTTCTTGGCGTGATACCGTCCCACAAATCGCCAGTGCCAGGGTTCAAACTGGATCGTGGTGATATCCACCTTGTCCGCCGGGAACCGCAGGATAAACCCGAATTTCCATGCGTTTTCCATGAGCCACTGGTAGTGTTCGGAATACTGGAAATCCGTGGAGAAGGAATCGTCCGTCGCCATATCCACCGCCAGCCCCGTCTGATGCTCACTGGTGCCGGGACGGGTGGAGTAGGTCAGCACAATCGCCTCCGCTTCTTCTCTTGTGATATTGGGATTCTTGGCCAGTTCGTTGCCTGTATAGGTTTCAAACAGCATCGCCTGATAGCTGTATGTACGGTAGCCGCTGTTCACCTGCATCCCCGGCAGATTCGCACTGTTCATTTCCAGAAGCAGTGCTTCCAGAGCCTTGGCCGCAATCTGCCGCAGCCGCTGGGTGGTTCTCCCTTTGGCCGTAGCCGCCACATCCAGCAGATCCGTAGGGGCATAGTCCGCCGACAGTGTCCGGGTGGTGTTCACCAGATCCAGATACCCGTCCCGGTTTTCCGGCGCCATGTACTGTTCATAGGCCGTCAGATCGTTCACAAAGGTCACATTGGCCAGCTCCATGTCGATCTCCCCGTCCTCGTCCTGCAGCCCCCCGGGCATGGCCGACAGAAACGCCTCCTCTTCCGGAATGGGTTCCACCGGATCGGCCGCTTTCAGCCGGAACACCGGATCCAGATACAGGATCACCTTGTTTTTCGCCTGTTCCTCCGTGGTTTCCGCCGTGTCGTCCACGATCATCCCTACAGCCACCGTATCATCGTCAATTTTCAGGGACAGATTGTCCATCACATCTTCCACAAAGTTCACGCTGACCCAGACCTCTTCCCCGGAAAGCCGGTTGGGCCCGTCCAGAGGAACCCGCTGCCCGTTGACAACGGCAAGAGCCTGTCCGTCCGGGAAGGTCACGTATTCTTCACTGCCGTCCCCCCGGCTGTCGGTCAGATCCGCCTCATCCACAAACAGAAATCGTCTTTCCGCCGCAGATCCGGTTTCCGCCATCCCCAGATAGTCCGCCAGATCCTGGAAGCAGAAATAGTACGTTCCGCTGCCGTAGGCCACCTCAAAAGCCGCTTTCCGCACCTGCTTCCCGCCGTAGGTATAGGAAATCTTCTGCTCCTCCACGGCATCCGGTGTGCTGTGGAACAGGATCAGGAAAATCCCCCCGGCGATCAGCCCCATAATCAGAAGCACCGCCCCGAACACCGCCAGCCGCCCTGCAAATACCTGCCGGTTGTGCTGTCTGCGCCGTTTGGCCTCCTGTTTTCGCATCATCCGTTCCACTTCGGCCTGTCTGCGCCGCTGTTCTGCCGTAGCCGCCTGTCTCTGTTGGTATGCCCGGTATTCTTTTTCGGTCATAGACCGGGTCATGGGCCGCTGTCTTGGCTGGTTGTAGCCGGACTGCCCATAGCCGCCCTGCCGCTGACCGTACCCGTTCTGCTGCCCGCGCGGAGCCTGCTGTCTGTAGCCGCCATACCCTGGCGTCTGCTGTCCGTACTGTCCTCTGCCGGGATTTCTCTGTCCGCCCGGCGTGCTGCCCTGTGGGTTCCCCCTGCCTCTTGGCGGTCTTCCTGCCCCATTCTGCATGATCTCTGTATCCCTTTCCTGTAATCCTTTTTTCTGTATCGTCCTGATATTTCTTTTTATTCTTTCTTTTCAATAACCATAAAGAACGGACTTTCCGGAGAATTCAGCATCCGGAACTGGGCAATGCTGTACTGGAACCGGGAAATCGTCCCGAAGTACTTCACCAGTTCTTCTCCTTCCAGCGCCCCTTCCGGATGTCCCGGATATACCGCCACCAGCAGCACCCCGCCGTCGTCCAGCATCTCCAGGGCATTCTGCACCGCAGGCAGTGTAGTCGTCCGCATGGTGGTCAGCTTCTTGTTGCCCGCCCCCGGCAGATACCCCAGATTGAACATCCCGGCCTTGATCTTCCCGGTAACAAATTCCTTCGCCCGGTGGTGGGATGCACAGATCAGCCGCCAGTTGTCCGGGCAGTTGTTTTTCGCAAGATTCTCCGCCGTAGACCGCAGTGCCGCCGGCTGGATGTCAAAAGCAGTCACTTCCCCGGCAGGCCCCACAAGCTGGGAGAGAAACACAGTGTCGTACCCGTTCCCCATGGTGAAATCCACCGCCCGGTCACCGGGGCCCAGATGTGCTTTGATGAAATTTTTCTGTAATGATAAAAGATCCGTCATGGGCATACTGCTGCACCTGACCTTTCGTTGATGTTGGTATGGTTTTTCCCAAAAAACAGGGGAGAAAAAGTTCCCCCTTTCCCCCCTGTACTGTATACATCTTACCCGATCATCGCCCGGGCAGCGTCGTAAGCCTTCATGTTCACTTCCAGTGCCTTGGCGGGAACACAGGACGCAACCGCCTCCCGCAGAACCGCTTCTTCAAAGCCCAGTACATCGGCAGCCAGACCCATCAGAGCCACATTGGATGCCCGTTCGTTGCCGGCTTCTCTGGCAATGGACTGCACGTCATACGCCCGGATGTCCACGGCAAGTGCCTGCATCTTTTCCACCAGTTCCGCCGGGTATTCTGCCGCACCCACGATCACCGGCATGGGGTTGATCTGCTGCAGGGAAGTCACCACGGTGCCGCCGATTTTCAGGCAGGGCAGCCATCTGGCGGATTCCAGCAGCTCAAAGCTCAGAATCACGTCCGCTTCCCCGGCACCGATCACGGGAGAATACACCGGCTCGTCCCCGTAGCGTACGTAGGTCACCACGCTGCCGCCTCTCTGGGACATACCGTGTACTTCCGAAACCTTTACGTCATATCCGGCATCCATAGCGGCCTTCCCGAGAATCTTGGAAGCCAGCAGAGAACCCTGCCCGCCGACGCCGACGATCATAATATTCTTAATCATCTCTATCTACCTCGTATTACTCAATCGCACCGAACTTGCACATCTGGGCACACAGGCCGCAGCCGACACAGGTGCTGGCGTCAATCTTTGCCTTCTTATCCGCAAAGGAGATGCAGGGACATCCGATCTTCATGCAGGCACGGCAGCCCTTGCACTTGTCGGGATCGATCTTCATGGGCGGATTCTTCTTCACAGTCTTCAGCAGCGCGCAGGGACGGCGGCAGATCACCACGGAAGGACAGTCTGCAGCCACTTCTTCCCTGATGACGGCTTCCAGTTCTTCCAGGTTGGCGGGATCCACAGCCTTTACGTGGTTTGCATCCACGCCCAGAGCAATGCAGATGGCTTCCAGAGACAGGTTCTTGGCAGGCTGCCCCTTCAGGGTCGTACCGGTCAGGGGGTTTTCCTGATGCCCGGTCATACCGGTAATGCTGTTGTCCAGAATCAGGGTGGTCAGGGGAGAGTTGTTGTACACCGCATTCACAAGTCCGGTCATACCGGAGTGCATAAAGGTGGAGTCCCCGATAACGGCCACATACTTGTCCCCTTCGCCGCGGGCTTTCAGCGTCCCGTGGAGAGCGGAAATGGATGCGCCCATGCAGTATACGGAATCAATGGCGTTCAGCGGCGCCACAGCCCCCAGCGTGTAACAGCCGATATCGCCGGAAACCCGCAGCTTCAGCTTGTTCAGGGTATAGAATACGCCTCTGTGGGGACAGCCGGGACACAGCACCGGAGGTCTGCCGGGGATTTCGTCGCCCAGCACGGTGTTGTCCGCTTCTTCACCCAGCAGCAGCTTCTTCAGCAGTTCGTCGGAATATTCGCCGCACAGGGGCAGAACATCCTTGCCGATGACGTTGATGCCGTGTGCCTTGCAGAAGTCTTCAATCACCGGATCCAGTTCTTCAATCACGTACACGGTGGCATACTTTGCGGCAAATTCCGCGATCTTCTTTTCCGGCAGGGGATTCACCAGCCCCAGCTTCAGATAGGACGCATTCTTCCCGAAGGCTTCCCTGGCGTAGTTGTAGGCATTCCCGGCAGAGATGATCCCCACCTGAGTACCGTTGTCTTCAATGGTGTTCAGATCGGTGGTTTCCGCAAATTCCCGGAGCGCCGCCAGATGTTCTTCCACCACAACATGCCGCTTCTTGGCATTGGCGGGCATCATCACGTGCTTGCCGGGATTCTTTTCGTAGGCACAGATTTCCTTTTCCACCCGTTCGCCCAGTTCCACCACACTTCTGGAGTGAGAGGCTCTGGTGGTCATCCGGAAGATAAAGGGCGTGTCAAACCGTTCGGACAGGTCATAAGCCGCCTTCATGTAGGCAACGCATTCTGCACCGTTGGCAGGTTCCACCATAGGCAGCTTGGCACCGATGGCGTAATGTCTGCTGTCCTGTTCGTTCTGGGAGGAGTGCATCCCGGGGTCATCCGCCACGCCGATTACCAGCCCGGCAGTCACACCGGTATACCCGGCCACAAACAGCGGGTCAGCGGCCACATTCAGCCCCACATGCTTCATACCGCAGAAAGCCCGTCCGCCGCCGATAGCAGCGCCCATAGCGGCTTCCAGGGCCACCTTTTCGTTGGGCGCCCATTCGGCATAGATTTCGTCATATTTGGCAACTTCTTCCGTAATTTCCGTACTGGGAGTCCCCGGATAACTGGACACGAACCGCACGCCCGCTTCATACAGCCCTCTGGCCACAGCGGCGTTCCCAAGCATCAGCTCTTTCATGGATATACCTCGCATATTTCGATTTGTTTTGCATTTATTATACACGATTCCATTGGGAATTGCAAGGGGAATCCTGCGGGGGCGCTGTTTTTTTACTATTTATTCATTTGCTTATTCATTTGTTGGGGATGTGGGGGAGACGTTTGATTTTTCTTTTGCCTGACAGCGGTGTGGTTTTTTATGCCTATAGGAGGGAATTGTTTTCGTACTGGCTTACAGCGGGGTGGTTTTCTCGAAGACGTTCGAGGGGGTGTCCTTCCGGACGGGACTCAGAGGATAGGGGAGGGGAGAGATTGACTTCAGGTGCCAGTCATCTCCCCTCCCCTACCCTCCGAGACCTCCCACCCCTCCCCTCTTAACTGGGCTGGTTTGGGTGCTCTCCAATGCTCTGACACAGGTTGAAGAGTGGGAGAAAGGGTTTGTGCAGTTGAAGGGTTGAGAAAAATACAGTTTGGTCTATAGAACTTACAGAAAGGT
>JAFQGY010000219.1 GCA_017415325.1 Clostridia bacterium | reverse complement strand
TCGATCAGATAAATATCGTAGGGCGCACCCATGTGTCCCAGGGGAATGCGGATTTCATAAGGCATATTCCGAAGGCAGTCTTCTTTGGCATACACCCGTTCGTCGATGAACACCGCTGCTTCCGCTCGGCTTGTCCGGTCTTCCGGCAGTGCCTCGTCACAGATTTCACGGCATTTTTCCAGCAGCGTGCGGTACCGGTCATCATCGTACCAGCCGCCCCACATATCGAACCACCACATGGCGTGTCCGTGGGTCAGTGCCCGTGAGAAATGCATCCGGATGATCTCGCAGGTTTTCTCCGGCTCTGGTCCGAACCAGATGGGAGTATTGTACCGGGGGAGGTCGTTTGGGGCTTTGGACAGGTGGGTACGAGTATCATTTTCCACAAAATACAGCTTGCCGTGCTGTTTCAGGGAATCCACGGGCAGAATGCAGGCATGGTCGATTCCCACAGGGCGCAGTCTGGCATAGGATACAGGGGAACAGATGAAATCCACATCCGGGCAGTCCAGAATCAGACGCAGGGCATGGTGGCAGGACGCCGTATATGTACATTCCAGCGTATATCCGTAGAAACAACCGATCACCAGTCTGTGTCCCGTTTTCTCCTTGGCAAAGGCGGAAAATTCCATGATCCGCCGGGCGACCACTTCGGAATAGAAGGCCTGCAGCTGCTCTTCCGTACCGGCTAGGTTCTTTTCTTTGCAGTACCGGGCAAAGGCTTCCGCAGAACGCTTGCCAACAGACCCTTTCATGTCAAAGGAGAACCATTCCTCAGTGTTGCCCCCCGCCAGCTGGTAGCCAACAATATGTTCCCGGTACGGGGCGTTTTCTACATGGTCTATGAACAGTCCCAGCAGCCGCTTGGTTTCCTCTGCCCATGCGTCGGAGGAAAAACAAGCCCGCCGCCGTTCGGTGAATCCGAAATCACAGCATTCTTCCGGGTGTACATCTTCCCAGTGCTTCGGCAGAGACATATTTACCCGGGGGAAGATCCATGCATCCGGACGGGCAGCCAGTATCTTTTCCACATCCGCATCGAACAGCGAATAGTCCGGTGCATCCGTATCAAAAATACCGGGAGCTATGGGCGGAATCTGGGAGGTTTCGTTGATGGTCTGGGTACCGAAAAACACCGGCATGGAGTACAGACGGCATCCCAGATCCGCAAAGTCGTTGTAGCGGGCATTGTATGTGCGGTAGGTGATATACGCATACCCCGGTACCGGATTTCCTTCGATAAACAGGGTAGGCACACCTTTGTAATTCTGTACGGAAGATGTCATATCATTCTCCTTTGATCTTGTCCCAGTAGGCTTTGGCAGCCTGCTCGGTTTTGTTGTCGCCGTATTCGTAGTAATGTTTTCCCCGGCAGTCTTCCGGCAGATAATCCTGTCTGACCCAGTGTCCGGGATAATCGTGGGGATATTTGTATCCTTTGAATTGCGGTGAGCGCAGATGTGTGGGAATTTCCGCACCCAGTCCTTTATGGATATCCTCCATGGCGGCATTCATGGCGCTGTACGCAGAATTGGATTTGGGTGCGGTAGCCAGCATCACGGCGGCATTGGCCAGGGGAATCCTTGCTTCCGGCAGACCCAGTTCACGGGCGCTTTCCACACAGGCCCGGACAATCACCGCCGCCATGGGGTAGGCCGCCCCGATGTCCTCGCTGGCAATGACCATCAGTCTCCGGCAGGGGGAGATCAGGTCACCGCCTTCCAGCAGTCTGGCAAGATAGAACACCGCCGCATCGGGATCGGAGCCACGGATGGATTTCTGCAGACAGGACAGCAGGTCATAGTGTACATCCCCGTCCCGGTCGAAACTGGAAAGATACCCTTCCGGAATCAGCCCGTCCAGCACGGCATCCGGCACTGTCCGAACCCCGTTTTCGTCTACGGCACAGCTGGAGGCCACTTCCAGAAGCGTCAGTCCCCGGCGCACATCCCCGCCTGCGGAAGCTGCCAGTCTGGTGAAGGCCGCATCGGAGAAGGTGATCCCGCCATAGGATTTTGCCGCCACCTGCCGAAGTCTTTTCTCAATGGCGGCGGCGTCCACATGCTTGAAGGCAAAAACAGAGCATCGGGAGAGCAGGGCGTCATATATATAGTAATACGGATTTTCCGTAGTGGAGGCAATCAGGGTGATCCGTCCGTCCTCCAGGTATTCCAGAAGGGACTGCTGCTGTTTTTTGTTGAAATACTGGATTTCGTCCAGATACAGCAGAACACCCCCTGCTCCCATCATGGTGGTGGTATCCTTTGCCACATCCTTGATGTCGGACAGGGAAGCGGTTGTGGCGTTGAGCCGGTGCATGGTCATGCCGGAAGCCTCTGCCAGAATCCCGGCGGCTGTGGTTTTTCCGCATCCGGGAGGGCCGAAGAAAATCATGGACGGCATATGTCCGGAAGCAGCAATCCGCCGGAGAATGCCGTTTGGCCCGCAGAGATGCTCCTGCCCCACCATATCGTCAAAGGTCAGGGGACGGGCACGATCCGCCAGCGGAGAATGGGAACTGTTCATAGAAAATACCTCAGTGTGAGAAATAGGAGGGTCTTATGGAGTGGAAAAATACATACAGAGAAACCAGAGGATTCTGTCTTGCCGCAGTGCAGTTCCTGCCCGAGGGGGATGCGGCAAAACAGATAGTCCGGCAGGCAGAGCGGATGAACCGGTTCTACGGATTGCTGGCAGCGGAAGCAGAAAAGTATGCCGGGATCTGTCAGACGGAAAATCCGCTGTCGGGATATACATGCCGGATGGAAGCCGCCGCGGAGGGAGAAGAACTTCTGGTGACGGTACGTCTGTCTCTGCGGATACCCGGCATGATGTCCCGGCGGAAATGTGTGGTGCACCGCTGGCGGGACGGGCTTCTTGTACAGGAAAAGATTGTATAATACTATTGTATTGGTTTGGGAGCGGTTTGTCAAGGATATAATCACAAAAATAAACTGCGCAGCTTCCGGGAACAGAAACCACGCAGCAGAATTTTATAAATTTATATTCTATTTTGGATCGTTCACACCAGCACCGGCGTCCCGTTTTCCATCCGGTACACTCTGTCTCCATACTCCAGCAGGGTTTCATCATGGGTTACCATCACAATCGTCTGGCCGTATACTTCGTGTGCCTGTTTCAGCAGCCGGATCAGTTCCCCTGCCGAGCGTTTGTCCAGATTCCCCGTTGGTTCATCCGCAAAGAGTACCGCCGGGCGTCCGATCATGGCTCTGGCAACGGCCACCCGCTGGCATTCCCCGCCGGACAGTTCCGATGGCAGATGTTCCAGACGGCTGGTGATCCCGAGGGTTTCGCAAAGATCCCGGAAATACCCTTCGTCTATAGGGCGTTTCCCGATGAGCAGGGGGGAGAGAATGTTTTCCCGGGCGGTGAGGATGGGCAGCAGATGGTAGCTCTGGAACACGAATCCGATCTTCTCATTCCGCAGCTTTGCCCGCTGTCTGTCGTTCATTCCCTCCATATCCTGCCCGTCGATGTGTACCTTGCCGGCGGTAGGGGTATCGAACCCGGACAGCACGTTCAGCAGGGTGGATTTGCCCGAACCGGAGCGGCCATACAGAACGAGAAACTCTCCCCGCCGGACGGTCATGGACACATCCCGCAGGGCATAGATGGTTTCTTCTCCCTGTTTGTACAGCTTGTTCACGCCTTCACAGCGCAGGATGATATTGTCGGTCATATAGGCTCCTTTCGTTATTCCCGTTCTTTTACCGATACGGCAAGGGGAACGGACAGCATTTGTCCGGCAGATCTGGCGGAGGTATACCGGGCCGTACCGCCGTACAGCAGATACAGAACTGTGCAGGTGACGGCATAGGCTCCCAGTCCGTAATATAGAGTGGGCAGGGCACCGATGACCTTTTCCCCGAAGTCATTGGTGCGGATTCCGGCATCCGGATTTCCGAAGTACAAAAACAGTACCAGCACCGGATACAGCACCGGAATCACCCATCGGAACAGCAGACCGGTGTAGGAGGCAGCCAGTGCATGAATGGCGGTATTTTCCAGCCCCAGTGCCCGCAGTACCGCAAATTCTGCTCTGCGGCGGTGGAGCTGGAACGAAATGGTACTGCCGATGACCGAAGCGGCGCACAGCATCAGATACAGTGTCTGCACCAGAAAGAACAGACAGAGGAATGCACTGTGGATGGTGCCGATCCGGTTCTGATAAAAGCTGTTTTCCAGCAGATAGGAACGCTCTATTGTTCCATGCAGGAAACGGTCATGGTCGTTCAGATATACTTTGGTGTCCCCTGTGAGAACGGCAATTTTCTGCAGCAGTGCCGGGATCTCCCCATCGGGCACGGAAGAACAGATGCTGATATACCCGCTGAGCATCACCGGTGCCTCTCCGTACAGGGCCGGATACAGGGTTTCATCAAACGCAATCTCATAAATTCTGCGGGTTTTGTCATAGGCTGGGATTCTCATGGTCAGGCCCGGATGCTTTTTCCCGATGACCATGTCCACTGTTTTTCCGTTCTGCCGCAGTGTGACCGTATCTCCTACCTCCGCCGGGAAATCGGGACATACCCAGACCTCTCCGGTATCCGGACGTTCTCCGGCAAAGGAGGTGACCATATACTGCTGACAGTCCACTGCACCGCCGGATGTGTTCACAGGGGTATATCCGCCGGCCTGGTCTGCCAGTGTGGTCATACCTTTGACTTTATAATCATAGGAGAACCGGACATCATCCACATCCGGCAGGGAAGCAAGCTCGCGGATCACAGTATAGGGAACCCCTTTGTAGCCGTCACCGGAGATACCGTATGCATGCAGTTGTACCACCGCACGGCTTCCGGTGTCCGTCAGAGCGTCCCGTACATCGAAAATTCCGCCCAGAAATGCACCGAACAGAAACGCCGGAAACAGGATCAGACAGAAGAACAGCACCATTACAGGCAGTACATTCCGCCGGTTCCGCTGCTTCCACACATTTCCATATCTATCGAAATTCCCCCGCGAAAGAAATTTTACGGAACTTTTTGCTACATAGGGAATTTTGTCCGCACTGCCGGAGAGAATGGCGGAAATACTTTTGGTACGGTACGGCGCCAGACACAGCCGGGTACCAAGCAGCATGGCGCACAGGTACAGCAGATACAGGATCCCTAGTGTGGACCAGGGAACGGAGAACAGCAGGGCCTGATTTCCATCAAATTCCGGATACAGGCGGAAGGACAGCAGGGAGACAATTTTCATGGTACCGATGGCCAGCAGCTGAGAGGGGACAAAGGCGGCTGTCAGCAGAAGGAATCCCTGCAGATACTGGATTTTTCCCAGATCCCGCAGAGACATTCCCATCCCCACCAGACAGGCGTATTCTTTTGCTGCCTGCTCGATTTTCATCCGGTATACCAATACTACAACGGCAAACAGCATCAGAGCGGCGATGCAGGCAAGGGAAATGGTGGCAGGCTGGAACATCCCGTCCCGCAGGGCGTTCATGTACCGTCCGTTGAACAGTCTGGAGCGGTCAATGGCTTCCGAGGGGCCTGTCTGCTGGTCATGATACCAGTACAGAAAATGAATATATGGATCCGAACGATCGTCCAGTCCCAGCCTGTCGATGATTTCCAGCAGACTGTCACTGATGGCATATACTCTTGTGTTTACATCTTCCGTCAGTTCCACGTAGCAGGTGTATGTATACCGATCTGTTTCCACCGCTTCCGCCTGTCTGACAAAGTCCATCTGCCGCAGAAGAAACACTTCCTCCTCTGTCAGATCGGGCAGAATCAGCTGGGTTTCTACCTTATAATAAGCGATATCCGAGGTAAGCTGGCACTGGGCATAGATCAGCAGATTTCCCATCAGCAGCATCACGCCGAAGAATATGGCAAACAGCGGCAGGAATGTCCGCGGCCGGGCACGCATTTCCCGCAGGGCATAAAACCGGATATATGATTTCTCCATGCTGTACCTCCGTTGTAAAATAATCTATATTTGCAGTATACCATACAATGTTTCATTTGTCAAGTATAAAAACGGTAAAAATCAGAAGAATTGCAAAAATTCCTCTTGCGTTTTCGGGGGATTTGTGTCATAATAATACCAAATCAACCTGTGAGGTAGAACCGAAAATGCTCCATCCCATCCGTCACTTCAAAACCGTTTCCCATCATAAAAAACTGGTGTGGCAGAATGCTGTCCGCTGCGGAATTCCTTTCCGGGGACTGACCCATGACCTGTCCAAGTACAGCCCGGCGGAATTTATCTCCGGGATGCGGTATTATCAGGGTACCAGAAGTCCCAACGAACGGGAAAGAGAGCTGTTCGG
>JAFQGY010000020.1 GCA_017415325.1 Clostridia bacterium | reverse complement strand
CTGAAAAACACCGTCTGGGAAACCTTGATAATCAGGTTTCCGTGGCTGCTGATCCTGATGCTGTCCTCCACCTTTACCAGCAAAATCCTTCAGCATTTTGAGGATGCCCTGATACAGTGTGCCGCTTTGACCGCTTTCATACCCATGCTGATGGGCACCGGCGAGAATGCGGGGGGACAGGTATCCGTAACGGTAATCCGCGGCCTATCCCTGGGAGAGATCCGGATGGGCGATGTACTGCGGATCCTCTGGAAGGAACTGCGGGTGGCACTGCTGGCAGGCGGTACACTGGCTGTGGTGAATTTCTGCAAGATGCTTGCCTTTGACAACGTGAGTATGCTGGTGGCGGCAGTGGTGTCGGTAACCGTTTTTACGGTCGTGATCCTTGCCAAACTGGTGGGGGGACTGATGCCGATTCTGGCCAAGCGCGTGGGCTGTGATCCGGCCGTGATGGCAAATCCCTTCATCACCACGATTGTGGATGTGATGTCCCTGCTGGTGTATTTCGGCATGGCAAAAATCCTTCTGGGACTCTGAAAAAAACAGATTGTTACCGTTTTTTTGTCGTAAATGCGGAACGTTTGTGTGATGTGGTCAATTTTGCCGGAATGCATCCTGGTTTTATGGAAAATTTCTGGAAGAAGTGCCAACGCAAAAAATGTTGTAAAAACTTCAAAAATGCCGTAACCTATGGTATAATATTAAGTATAATCAGGAAAGGTGCGGAATGACCTGCCCGTGACTCTCAAGCGGTCCTTCCCACTGCGGAAACTGCACATCCGTGCATGAAAAATGGAATTAAAGAGGGGTAAAAAAATGAGCGACAGCTTTTTCGGAGAACTGAGTGTTATTGGGATGCGCGGCTGCGAAAAATTCGTGGATCAGGTAAACTATTATCTCCGGGAGTGGAGATGTCATAACGATGACGAAAAGACATTTCTGGTAAAGGCCGACTGCCCCCGTTTCGGCACCGGGGAAGGTAAGGGGATGCTGCATGACTCCATGCGCGGTCATGACGTATATATCATTTCGGACTGTTTCAACTACGGCGTTACATACCGTATGTACGGCAGAGAAGTGCCCATGAGTCCTGACGATCATTTTGCCGATCTGAAAAGAATTATTGCCGCCATTGCAGGGAAGGCACGCCGGATTACTGTGATTATGCCCATGCTGTACGAAGGCAGACAGCATAAACGTTCCACCAGAGAATCTCTGGACTGCGCCATTGCGCTGCAGGAACTGACCCAGATGGGCGTTTCCAACATCATTACCTTTGACGCGCATGACCCCCGTGTGTCCAACGCCATTCCTCTGACCGGCTTTGACAATGTGCGTCCTACCTACCAAATGCTGAAGGCCATGGTGCGCAGTGTTCCGGATATTTCCCTGAACCATGACGAAACCATGATCATTGCTCCCGATGAAGGCGCTATGTCCCGTACCATGTATTATGCCTCCGTAATGGGTCTGGAACTGGGTATGTTCTATAAGAGACGGAACTACTCCATCGTGGTGGACGGGAAGAACCCCATCGAAGCACACGAATATCTGGGGAAAGACGTGAAGGACAAAGACGTTATCGTGATCGACGACATGATCGCTTCCGGTGACTCCATCATTGATGTGTCCAAGCAGCTGAAGGCCAAGGGCGCCAGAAGAGTGTTCCTGTTTGCCACCTTCGGTCTGTTCACCGCCGGTCCGGAAGTGTTCGACAGAGCATACGAAGAAGGCATTTTCAACAAGTGCTTCACCACCAACCTGACCTACCATGATCCGGAAGTGATGAAGAGAGAATGGTATGT
The DNA here is from genome assembly GCA_017415325.1 of Clostridia bacterium. GTDB lineage: Bacteria > Bacillota > Clostridia > Oscillospirales > CAG-272 > UMGS1696. The sequence goes on along the minus strand of JAFQGY010000020.1, from coordinate 4,007 downwards.
GGACGTGAACATGTGCAAGTACGTTGCGCTGATCGTGGATACCCTGAACCAGGATAAGTCCATCAACACCCTGCTGAACCCTGTGAGAAAGATCCACGGGATTCTGAACGAACAGGCCAAGAAGCACGACGAAGCACTCCCCTTTGTAGACTAATTTGGAAAGAAGATAACTATGCAGAACTGTAAAAAAATTGCAGCCGGTCTGATTGCCGACGGACTGAAAAAGATCTATGATCTGGACTCCGATCCGGATGAACTGGCCGGTATGCTGGAATATCCCCCGGACGAAAACATGGGTGACCTGGCATTCCCCTGCTTCAAGTATGCCAAGATCCTGAGAAATGCCCCGCCGAAGATTGCCGCTGCCATCGCAGAAGCCATCTCAGGAGATGCGTTTACTTCCATTGCTCCTGCCGGCGGGTATATCAACTTCAAGATTTCCCCTGCGTATCTGAAGAACAATGTCCTGACCGCTGTGGAAGCACAGGGCGACAGATACGGCACATCCGATATGGGGGAAGGGAAGACTGTTGTACTGGACTACTCCTCTCCCAACACCTCCAAGCCTTTCCACATCGGCCATCTGGGCACTACCGTGATCGGTCACTGTCTGAAGCTACTTCATGAATTCGCCGGGTACAAGTGCATCAGTGTGAACCACCTGGGCGACTGGGGTACCCAGAACGGGAAGCAGATTGTTGCTTTCAAGAGATGGGGCGACAAGGAAACCGTGGATGCCAAGGGTTGTGACGGGCTTGTGGAACTGTACGTAAAGTTCCATGAAGAAGCCGAAAAGGATCCTTCCCTGAACGACGAAGCCAGAGCCGAATTCAAGAAGATGGAAGAACACGATCCGGAGAACATTGCTCTCTGGAAATGGTTCCTGGAAGTGAGCCTGAAGGAATACCAGGTGACCTATAAACAGCTGGGTATTGAATTCGACTACTATCTGGGCGAAAGCTTCTACTCCGATAAGATGGACGCACAGATCCAGATCATGCAGGACAAGGGGCTTCTGAAGATTGACGACGGCGCATCCATTGTGGATCTGTCCGATTACAATATGCCGCCCTGCCTGATCCGGAAGCGTGACGGCACATCCCTGTATCCTGCCAGAGACATTGCCGCAGCCGTATACAGAAAGAATACCTATAACTTTGACAAGTGTATCTATGTAACTTCCGCCGGTCAGAATCTCCACTTTGCCCAGTGGATCAAGGTTACGGAACTGATGGGGTACGACTGGACCGATCAGCTGGTACACGTACCCTACGGTACTGTAAGCATCGGCGGGGAAAAGCTGGCCACCAGAACCGGCAACGTGGTCCTGCTGAAGGATCTGTTCCGTCAGTCCATCGAAAAGGTTACCGAGATCATGGACGAAAAGAATCCCGATCTGCCCGACAGAGAAGCCACTGCCGAAGCCGTTGGGGTAGGAGCCATTGTGTTCAACTACCTGTACAACAGCCGGATCAAGGATATCAATTTCACCATTGAAAATGCCCTGAGCTTTGAAGGCAGCACCGGCCCCTACGCACAGTACACCTATGCCAGAACCTGCAGCATTCTGGAAAAAGCCGCCGGTATTTCCGAGGGCGACGCAGAAATCACCATGCAGGAAGAAGCCGATGTGCTGAAGGTGCTGGCCAAGTTCCCGGAACGGGTTCTGCAGGCCATTGAAGAGTACGAACCCTGTGTGATTGCCCGGTACGTCATCGACGTCTGCACCGCATTCAACCGGTTCTACAGAAGCTGTCCCATCCTGTCTGTGGAAGACGAAGCCACCAAGGCTCTGCGTCTGCGGATCACCAAAGCTGTGAACACCGTTCTGGCATCCGCCCTGCATCTCATCTGCATGAGAACCCCCGAAAAGATCTGAGTATCCTGAATTTATAATATATTACGAGGTTAAGTTATATGTCCGGCCATAGTAAGTGGAACAATATCAAGAACAAGAAAGAAAAAACCGACGCCCAGAAAGCGAAGATCTTTACCAAGATCGGTAAGGAAATCGCCATCTGCGTTCGTGACGGCGGCGGCGACCCCAACACCAACGGCAAGCTCCGTGACCTGATCGCCAAGGCGAAGGCCAACAATGTACCCAACGACAACATCGAACGTGCCATCAAGAAGGCCACCGGTGCTGATGCTGTACAGTACGAAGAAATCACCTATGAAGGCTACGGTCCCTCCGGCGTTGCCGTGATCGTGGAAGCTGCCACCGACAGCCGCAACCGTACCGCTTCTGACGTACGTCACTATTTCGACAAGTACGGCGGAAACCTGGGTTCCAACGGCTGCGTAAGCTATATGTTTGAAGACAAGGGCGTTATCATCCTGCTCCGGGAAGACAACGAAGGTGTGGATGAAGACCAGCTGATGGAAGACGCACTGGAAGCAGGGGCCGAAGATTTCTCCTCCGATGAAGAAACCTTTGAAATCACCACCGAACCTTCCGATGTATACGCCATCAAGGAAGCTCTGGAAGCCAAGGGCTACAAGGTGGAATCCGCTGAAGAAGACAAGATTCCCAATACCTATGTAACACTGGAATCCGAAGATGACATCAAGAATATGAACCTGCTGATCGAACATCTGGAAGAATCCGATGACGTGCAGGAAATCTATCACAACTGGGAAAACTGCGACTGATGCCGCAAAAGAGGAGTACTGTTCGGGTATTCCTCTTTTTACCAGTTTGCTGCATATGGACGGTTTGCTTGTCTGGAACAGGAGGATGGAGTGTATGCGTTTTCAGAATAAAGTGGCAATGATTACCGGTGCCGCAGTGGGAATCGGCCGTGCAGTGGCTCTGCAGATTGCGGAACAGGGCGGAAAAGTGCTGCTGGCGGATACCAACCGGGAAAAGCTGGAACAGGTACTGGAGGAAATCGGTGCGGAAAACGGATTGGCCTGCGTTTGTGATGTCAGTGACCGGGAAGCTGTGGAAAACTGTGTCAGAAACGGCATCGAACGATTCGGAAAGATCGATATTCTGGTGAACAATGCGGCTGTATGGCGCTGCTGGAGCAGTTTTCAGGAAACACCTGCGGAAGACTGGGAGCGGTTCATCGACATCAATGTGATGGGTGTGGTATACTGCACCAAAGCGGTACTGGATCCCATGATCGAACGGGGCTGGGGGCGGATCATCAACATCGGCTCTGTGGCCGGGGTATACGGAAACGCCAATATGGTGCACTATTCCGCAACCAAGGGAGCCGTGATTGCCATGACCCGTGCGCTGGCCAAAGAGGTGGCGGACAAGGGGGTGCTGGTAAACTGTGTTTCTCCCGGCAGCGTCAGCCCTTCCGAAAATCCCGACATTGATTCCTATGTGTCCAGCCAGCTGTCCTTTATGAACCGCACCGGCACAGATCGTGAAAACGCCAACCTGATCTGTTTTCTGGCCAGTGACGAAGCCAGCTATATTTCCGGACAGAATATCCAGATCGACGGGTGCAGAAGGAAGCAGTAACGGAAAAATACAGATGCGGCATGGATAGAATCCTGCGGCAGAATGGAGAGCAGTATGCATTATATTTCTTTCCCGGGACTGGGGATTGAGCCGTTTCACATCGACAAGGCGGCGTTCAGTCTCTTCGGCCGGGATGTGGCATGGTACGGAATCCTGATCACACTGGGAATGATTCTGGCGGTGCTGTACGCCAATTATGTGGGTGTGAAGCGGGAAAAGCTGGAAAGCGATCTGATCATTGACCTGGCACTGTATATCATTGTGTTCGGTGTCATCGGGGCGAGACTGTACTATGTGATTTTTGAGTGGGATTCCTACGTGGTCAGAAGCGGGGATTTCCTGCAGAACATAGCCAAAACCCTGAAAAATATCGTCAGTGTCTGGAACGGGGGGCTGGCCATCTACGGCGGGATCATCGGAGGACTGCTGACGGCGTATGTATTCGCAAAGATCCGTAAGGTACCCTTTATCAAGCTGTTTGATATTCTGGCGCCTACGGTGATGATCGGACAGATCATAGGCCGCTGGG
>JAFQGY010000218.1 GCA_017415325.1 Clostridia bacterium | reverse complement strand
TGCTAAAATGCGGAGCTTCAACCGAGACGGCAGTGAAGGAAAGATGGCAGGTAACAGTATCCGCTGTGTGGCAAAGTATCTGTATGATAAAGGATATGTCCGCAGTGAATTCATCTCCGTTGAAACGTCCGGCGGTGTGCAGGGATCAAACTCTCTAAAAAATTGTATATCAACCATTCGACATTGCTTCGCAAGTCGTGGATGTTATCAACTCATCAGAGTGATCTGTTTGCTCAATTACTTGTTAGAGCTTCTGTAGACTTATTTCTAAGTCCATTAAATTCAAAAGAATTTTCGGAGTCTCTTGTACTTTGCTTTATTTAAGCTTGTACACATGATTGTTGTTCAATTTTCAATGAGCTTTGTGATTCGCTTTCTGTTTGTCAGCAGCTTGTTTATTATATCACATCCGCTTGCCTTTGTCAAGAGGTTTTTCAAACTTTTTTTGAAGTTTTTTCGCGGTTCCTTTCGGATTCGCAACCCCGCTTGTCGGCAGCCTGTATATTATATCACACACGCTTCCGTTTGTCAAGGGGTTTTGAAAACTTTTTTCAAGTTTTTTCAACTTTAAGTTTGCTTTTCCTCTGTCTCTCAGACAGCTTTGATAGTATACCACATCTTCCCAGGCTTGTCAATACCTTTTCGACATTTTTTGCTTATTCGTATATTACAACCAACCACAATAAAATTCCTATATAGTCCACCAGCAATTTAAACAACCGGCTACAGTATACTGTCCGCCGCAATCCTTTCCCCTTCCCGGATCTTCTCAATCTGCAGACAAAGTTTCTCTCTGGTGACCTGATATCCCAACATATCCTTTTCAATATAGCGCAGTCCCATTTCCACAAACAAATCCTCCACCACATCCGCCGCATCATGCCCCACCAGTATATGCAGCCATACTTCCCCTTTCTTCCATAGTTTCTCTATATCCCCATAGCAGGCACCAAACCCTGCAAGATCTCCCATCTCAAGCTCCGCAATATTCTCCAGTACACCAAGAATCCCATCACACATCTTCCCGACATACCAACTGCTCCACCAGATACAACCGACCGTAACTGTAAATACCAGAACCGCAAGCATAAAAACCTTCATACATCATTTCTCCCTGCGCACAAAATAGACCCCTCCCGCATCATCCACCGTCAACAAAAAGACTTCTTCCAGACGCACCCTTCTTTCCGCCAGAATCTGTCTCACCCAAAGTTCATCCTTTCCCGCCAGTCCAACCTGTTCCGGGATCATCTCTCCATCTATAATAACAGGATGCGCTATCCCGCTTTCACACACACCATTCTGCATTTCATAATATGTTGCTGCTCCGTATCCCGCCTTCGGAAACACAGACACCTTACCATTCTCCTCCAGAATTGCATATTCCACATCCCCCGGGTTCCCAATACCATTCTGCCGAAGCTCCGCCAGAAGTTCATCCACTTCCAGACGATTCTCGGACATCGCTTTCTGATCCATAACCCCTTTACAGATCACAATCGCCGGTTTGCCCGACAAAATCCGTTTCATCCGATTGGACTTCGTCATCCAGTACGACAGAATCACCTCAATGGACAACAAAAGCAGAATCGGCACAACCGCATGCAGCAGCGGCACGGAGGGATTCGCAATGGGATTCACCGCCAGCTCCGACAGCATAAATGTCACAATCAGTTCACTGATCTGCAGTTCCCCGATCTGTCTTTTCCCCATCACCCGCATAGCAAACAGCAAAAAAGCATATACCAGAATCGTCCGAAAAAATATGCTCACCATACCGCTGCCTCCTTTCCCGAACAGTTTCCCCATTCCACATCAAAAAATACATAAAAAAACAAGCCCCTCTCATCAGAAAGGAGCCTGTTTTCACTTCTGTTGTAATCACCGGAACACCGTCACGCCATCGCCCATCAGCAGTTTCTTCCGGCAGATGGTGTGATACCCATCCGTTCCGGAAATCGCAAATTCCCGTTCAATGGCAGAAGCGATATACTCCGGATTCAGATAGCTTTCCTGGCTTGCCGCCGTAATGGCATCAATCACCAGCACACCATCCTCAATCTTTGCTTCCAGGGATTTGATGAAGGTACAGATATCCACTTCCTTCTCCCCGCTCTTGCTCTTCTTCAGCATCACCACCGGCTTGGCAAACAGATCGTTGATGGCATCCACCATATATTCCGCCGCCTCAAACCCGCCGTAGGTAATCCGGTTGTGGGCATACTGGATATCGGAAATCTTTTCTTTTGCCGTATAGACTTCCTTCACTTCAATTCCGGCAGCCATAGCCCCCCGCAGCTTTGCCAGCGCTTCCACATTGGATACATCCTTCATCAGCCGAATATCCAGCACTTCCTCGTCCCCGCCGCAGCCAACAGACAGAGGTGTAGCAAATACAAGCTTGGGAATGGGATTGAATCCTTCCGTATAATATACCGGCAGCCCGGATGCCACAATACACCGGCTCATCACTTTGGAAAGATCCAGATGGGAAATATACAGCGCCGGCCCGGTCTTGGCAAAACGCACCCGCAGTGTACGAACCGCCTTCACGCTCCCCTTGGGAGGCAGCTCCGGTTTCGGCTTCGGCTGATACTCCCCGGCAATATCCCCCGCACTGTCAGAGGATTCCGGATGCCCGGGACACCACCGGCAGTAGGCCTTATCCACCAGCCTGTTCACCCCGCATCCGGAACACTTTTCCCGGCAGGAAGGCGTGGTGGCCGCTTTTTCCGCCTTGTGCCGTTCGGAAAGCAGAAATTCCTTGGAAACGCCGCAGTCGATCATATCCCAGGGCAGAATTTCTTCATCCGGAATCACCCGGTTGGCATAGAACGCCGGATCTAACCCGCAGGCCGCAAAGACTTCCATCCAGTCATCAAACCGGAAATGTTCTTCCCATGCATCCAGCCACATGCCCCGGTTCACAGCCTCTTCCAGCGCACGCCCCAGTTTCCGGTCCCCTCTCGCAAACACCGCTTCGATATGAGAAACCCTGGCATCGTGATAATTGTACCGCACTTTTCTGTCCGTAATCTGTTCCGACAGGAAACGCTGCTTGTCTTCCAGCTCCGCAAAAGTATTCTGCCGCTCCCACTGGAAAGGCGTATGGGGTTTGGGAATAAAGCATGCCACACTAAGGGTCACCTGAGGCTGTCTTGCCTTATTTCGGTTCGGCGTGCGGTAATATTCATCCACTACATGCTTGGAGAGTTCCGCAATTCCGGTGAGATCTTCGTAGGTTTCATAAGGCAGTCCGTTCATGAAGTACAGCTTCACCTGATTCTTCCCGGCCGCATATGCCACCCCTGCCGCTTTCAGAATGGCTTCTTCCGTAATATTCTTGTTGATCACATCCCGCAGCCGCTGAGACCCCGCTTCCGGGGCAAATGTCAGCGTAGAGGAACGTACAGAAGAGATCTTCTCCATCAGTTCTTTGGTAAAGCTGTCCGCACGCATGGAAGGCAGAGACAGACTCACCTTTTCATCGTCCGTCCATTCCAGCAGTTCGTCCGTCAGTTCCCGGATTTTGGAATAGTCACTGACCGACAGGGTACACATGGAAATCTCCCCATACCCGGAACTGTGTA
>JAFQGY010000217.1 GCA_017415325.1 Clostridia bacterium | reverse complement strand
TGATTTTTCTGAAAAAACGATACGATGCAGAAATGGAACGATACTGTAAATACTGCGAAAACGCCTCTTCTCTTTCGGATCCCGACCGGATGCTGTGCCGGAAACACGGTGTGGTGGATGCGGGCGGATGCTGCCGCAGATTTGTATATGACCCTCTCAAACGGGAACCGGCCCGTGCTGTAAAGCTGCAGCCTATGGAGTTTGTGGAACTGTAGCGGCTCCCTGCAGAACAGAACCCGAAAAAGATACCGAACAGAGAATAAATATTTGGAGGATACAGAATTGATTATCGCACTGGAAGACGCAAAATATCAGCTTGGGAATTTCAGAGACAACCTGAAGGAACTGGGCAGCGCACTGCGGATTGACTCCCTGAGAGAACAGGTGGAAGAACTGGAAAAGAAAACCTCTGATCCGGATTTCTGGAATGACCAGGCAAACTCCGGCAAGGTACTGCAGCAGGTCAAGCAGCTGAAGGACAAGATCGAAGCATACGACAGCCTCTGCGCCAGACTGGAAGACGCCATCACCCTGGCCGAGCTGGGCAGCGAAGAAAACGATGAATCCATGGTGGAAGAAGTGCTGTCCGAACAGAGTGCCATCGAAAAAGAAGAAGAAAAAATGCGCATTGAAATCCTGCTGTCCGGGGAATACGACAGAAACAACGCCATCGTCAGCTTCCATCCCGGGGCAGGCGGTACCGAAGCCCAGGACTGGGCCCAGATGCTGTACCGGATGATCACCAGATGGGGCGAACGGCACGGATACAATGTAAAGCTCATCGACTGGCTGGACGGGGAAGAAGCCGGGCTGAAGTCTGCTACCATCATGGTGGAAGGCGTCAACGCTTACGGGTACCTCAAGAGCGAAAACGGGGTGCACAGACTGGTTCGTGTATCTCCCTTCGACTCCTCCGGACGCCGCCACACCTCCTTTGCTTCCGTAGAAGTGATGCCGGAATTTGACGACGACAACACCATCGAGCTGAAGGAAGAAGAACTGGAAATCACAGCCCACCGTTCCTCCGGGGCAGGCGGTCAGCACATCAACAAGACCGACTCCGCCATCCGGATTCTGCACATCCCCACCGGGATCGTGGTAGGCTGCCAGACCGAACGGAGCCAGCTGCAGAACAAGGAAACCGCCCTGAAGATGCTGAAATCCAAGCTGCTGGAAATCAAGGAACGGGAAAAGCTGGACCGGATCGAAGACATCCAGGGCAACAAAACCAACATCGAATGGGGCGCACAGATCCGTTCTTACGTATTCATGCCCTACACTCTGGCCAAGGATACCAGAACCGGCTATGAAGACGGGAACATCCAGGCAGTCATGGACGGGGAAATCGACGGCTTCATCAACGCCTACCTGAAGATGAACGCCCAGGGCTGAGAGCGATGAAAAAAGAAATTTCCCGGTTTGCGGATTCGGTGCTGTTTGAGGGCATGACCTCCCTCCGTGCCTGTATCCGGGCCATGGAAGAATCCATTCACGACCGGCGGATCCTGCGGGTACTGTACGACAGAGACAAAGCGGACTCCAAGCGGAAGGAACTGGGGTATCTCCGGGCCATGGGGACAAAGCTGGGCTTTCCGTTGGAAGAAACAGACGGGGCTTATCTGGACGAAGTGACTGTGGGTTCCTCCCATGGTGGGATCATTGCGGAATGCACGGACAGAAGGATCCCTTCCCTTTCGGCGGATCTGCTGCGGGATGCCGGGTTTTATGTGCTGATCGAAGGCATCGAAGACCCGTACAATTTCGGGTATGCCATCCGTTCTCTGTATGCCTGCGGCGTGGATGGGATCGTACTGTCTCCCCGGAACTGGATGAGTGCGGCGGGAGTGGTATGCCGGTCTTCGGCGGGAGCATCGGAGCTTTTGCCCATGTACACCTGTGACGGAGTGGAAGCCGCCGGGATCTTCCGGGACAGAGGATACAAAATCTGCTGTGCGGGGATCCGGGATTCGGTGTCGTCCTTTGATGCGGATCTGACCTGCCCGCTGTTTCTGATCGTAGGCGGGGAAAAGCGGGGGATTTCCCGTGCTCTGCTGGATACGGCCGATACGGTGGTGCGGATCGACTACGGCCGGGAGTTTGCGGGGTCGCTGTCGGCAGCGTCGGCGGCAAGTATGCTGGGGTATGAAGTGCTGCGGCAGAATCGAAAATGAATACTCAGATGAAAAGCGTTTGTCATTCCGGAATCGGGCGGACATACGCTTTTTTCAGCAGAATATGGATTCTATTCAACAGACTGTTGGGTAATTTCCGCAAAAACAACAGCCGGTCGGTGTATTCTACAGGGAATGTATGGTATACTCATACCATCGAAAGTGCACTTCGAAATAAATTTTACGAGGAATATATGAAAACCATCGGTGAAAACATTGCAGCTTTCCGAAAAGAAAAACAGCTGACACAGGAAGAACTGGCAGAAAAAATGGCTGTTACTCCGCAGGCGGTCAGCAAGTGGGAATGCGACAGTTCCTACCCTGATGTGACCGTGATGCAGCAGCTTGCACGGGTATTGGGTGTAACGGTAGATGAAATTCTGAACGGCAGACAGGAATTTCCGGTATTGAAACAGGCAGAGCCGGAGAAAATTGACAGAAGAATACTCAGTATCCATGTCGCCGCTGACAATAACAACACTTCTGTAAAAGCTCGTTTCCCGGTTTCCATGGTCAATATTATGTTATCGAATGGCCTTCTGGCAAAACTACTTTTTGACACAGACGATGACGATGATGCAGACGAAAAAGCAGAAGTGGAAAAAACACTGCAGATGCTCCGGAGTTTTATCGAAGAAGGTGTAACAGGTCCGCTTATGCAGGTAAACACCAGCGGAACACATGTTTCCATAGAGGTAATTGAATATGAAAGTTGATATTATTCTGCCTGACAGAACGGAAACATTCTTTATTGATGCGGATCTGGCAGGTCTGCGGCTGCAGTCGGGAGATCATAAAGTAATCTGCATTATCGATTCTCTTGCTGAGTTGTTTGAAGATACGGACTTTCCTTTCGCAGATTCCATACGCGAGATCCAGCTTGCAGAAAATGTTCATCTGATACTCCACGGTTATTCATCCCCGCTGTTCCGGGATTTTGCACAGTTTTCCGGTATGGTATTTGCAGAAGTACACAATGACTGTGCCGGTGCCATAATCACAGTATGACAAGCAAAAGACATCCCCATCTGTCCAAGCAGGCGGGATGCCTTTTGTTTATTCCATTCCAAGTGCCATCCGCACCGCCCAAAGCTGACACGGCACCACAAACTTCCCTGCCTGTTCCGCATATGCCGGATGCGCAGAATCAAACATCTCTTTCGGTACCCGCACCATCCTGTGATCCGTTTCCACAGGTTCCGTCACCGGTTCCAGCAGTCTTCCGGTATAATAATACTGCACCAAATGGAACGGGCCGATGGTGGGGTGAACCGTGTACATCTCCGCTTCCGCCAGTTTTCCGTGGATCTTCACTGTATATCCCAGTTCTTCCAGACATTCCCGTCTGATACATTCCTCATGGGTTTCGTCTGCATCCAGTCCGCCGCCGGGGAGGAAGTATCCTTTCGGGGTTTCCACCAGTATGATACAGTCCTCCTCAAAAGCAATCAGGTATGCCCCGGGGCGGGTATAGTAGTTCAGGTACGGATCTTTTTTACCGAAAGTTTTCATGGGTATTCTCCTTTTTAACATTTCATCTGTTGCATCCCTCTGGCGGATATGGTATAATATTTTATTATTTGCAGGAATCAGGTACGGATATGAAGAAACAGGTCATCGGGGTTCTGGCCCATGTGGACGCCGGGAAAACCACCCTTTCGGAAGCGCTGCTGTATGCGGCCGGGAAAATCAAAACGCTGGGGCGGGTGGACTGGCGCAATACCTATCTGGATACCCACAGTCTGGAGAGAGAACGGGGGATCACCATTTTCTCCAAGCAGGCTCTTTTTTCCTACGGAAACATGGAAGTTACCCTGCTGGACACTCCCGGGCATGTGGATTTTTCTGCCGAAGCGGAACGGACGCTGGCGGTACTGGACTATGCCATCCTGGTCATCAGCGGTTCCGAAGGGGTGCAGGCCCATACCCAGACCCTGTGGCAGCTGCTGGAACGGTACCAGGTACCTGCGTTCCTCTTTGTAACCAAAATGGATCTGGCAGGATGCCATGCGGCGGACATCATGACAGATCTCTGTACCCATCTGGACAGCGGCTGCGTGAATTTCTCGGATCCGGCGGATTTCGGGGAACGGATTGCGGTCTGTGAGGAATCTCTCTTTGAGCGGTTCATGGAAGGGGAAGCGATTTCCGATACCGATGTGGCGGAACTGATTGCCGCCCGGAAGGTGTTTCCCTGCTATTTCGGCAGCGGCCTGAAAAACACCGGCATCGGAGAACTGCTGGAGGGTCTGGAACGGTACACACTGGAAACGGAATATCCCCGGGCCTTCGGAGCGCAGGTATACAAGATCGGCCATGACCCGGGCGGGGTGCGGCTGACCTATCTGAAAATCACCGGCGGTTCCCTCTCTGTTCGGCAGCTTCTGTCCTATTCCGGGGCTGCAGGAGAGATGGAGGAAAAGATCACGGGGATCCGGATGTATTCCGGTGCCAGATTTGAAGCGAAAGACAAAGCAGTCGCCGGAGATGTCTGTGCAGTTACGGGGCTTTCCGGCACGTATGTGGGACAGGGACTGGGGGATGAGGATTCCGCCCTGCCGCCCTTTCTGGAACCGGTGCTCCATTACCGTCTGGGACTGCCGAAGGAAGTGGATCCCAGGCTGTTTCTGCCCCGCCTGAAGGAACTGGAGGAAGAAGAACCGCTTCTGCATGTGGTCTGGAACGAACGGTATGGGGAAATCCATGCGCAGGTCATGGGGCAGGTGCAGACAGAGGTGCTGGTCAGACTGGTGGACGAGCGGTTCGGGGTGGAGATCACCTTTGAGGACGGTCGGATCCTGTACCGGGAAACCATCTCGGCACCGGTGGAAGGGGTAGGCCATTTTGAACCCCTGCGCCATTATGCGGAGGTGCATCTGGTGATGGAGCCGCTGGAACCCGGGGCGGGACTGGTGTTCGATACTGCGGTGAACGAGGACTGGCTGGAGCGGAACTGGCAGCGGCGGATCCTGACCCATCTGGAAGAAAAGACCCATCTGGGGGTGCTGACCGGCTCTCCCATTGCCGATATGAAGATCACTCTGACAGCGGGACGGGCCCACCTGAAACACACCCAGGGCGGAGACTTCCGGGAAGCCACCTACCGTGCGGTCCGGGAAGGGCTGATGCATGCCAGAGAAAACGGCAGTATGGTGCTTCTGGAACCCTGGTATGCCTTCCGTCTGGAAGTACCGGGAGAATGTGTTGGCCGGGCCATTGCGGACATTCTTGCCAGAGACGGTACCTATGACGAGCATGAAGCCATACCGGGGGTATCCATTCTGCAGGGGCGGGCGCCGGTTGCTTCCATCGGGGATTATGCCAAGGAAGTGGCGTCCTATACCCATGGGAAAGGCAAATTCTCCTGCCGGGTAGACGGATATTTCCCCTGTCACAACGCCAGAGAAGTGATCGAAGCGGCGGCGTACAACCCGGAAGCGGATATGGACAACAGCCCGGATTCGGTATTCTGTTCCCATGGAGCCGGGGTAATCGTTCCCTGGCGGCAGGTACGGGAATACATGCATCTGGAAACCACGCTGGAAGCCAGACAGGATGAACCGCTGCCGGAACCCAAAATCATCCGGAAAAATCTGAATCTGGACGAAAAGGAACTGGAAGCCATCATGGAGCGGGAATTCGGCCCCATCCGGCGGAAAGTCTACGGTGAGGGCAAGAGAACCGTCACCGCCGAACCCAAGCTCCACCGGAACCGGAAATCCCTGTACATCATTGACGGATACAATGTAATTTTCGCCTGGGACGAACTGGCGGCCATTGCGGAAACGGATCTGGAAGGCGCCAGAAACCAGCTTTGCGACATTCTTGCCAACTACAAAGCCTTCACCAAACGGGACATGGTACTGGTATTTGATGCATACAACGTAAAAGGTACCGTGGAACGGAAACTGGACTATCAGGGACTCAATGTGGTGTACACCAAAGAAAACGAGCTGGGGGACACCTACATCGAAAAGCTGGTGAACCAGATCGGGCGGGACCATTCGGTGCGGGTGGTGACATCCGACGGACTGATTCAGCTGCAGGCGGTGCGTTCCGGGGTACTCAGACTGTCGGCAAGAGAATTCCGGGAAGAGATTCTGGCAGTGGACAAGGAAATCGCGGACATACTGGCGGAACTGCGGCAGAAATAAGCGGAATACATGTACAGAACACAATACCACTCTGTCTTTCAGGAGAACCCGGACGGTCAGAATGGTATTTTTCTGTTCAGATACGGATTTCCGTCTGTTCTCCCGGCTGCAGGGTGATGGTCTGCACAGTTTCGTTCCGCACCAGTACCTCTGCGGAGAATGCTTTTTTCGCATGGATTACGGCATTTGTGCCATCCTCTGTCCAGCACAGATCAACAGTACCGTAGGGGAACACCAGCCCGGTAACTGCACCGGTTTCCAGTCTTTCCGGCAGGGCGGGCAGGAGGAACAGGTATCCCTCACTGAAGCGGAACAGCATTTCCTGCAGGGCGCTGACGATCCCGAAATTGGCGTCCAGCTGTACCGGGGCAAAGCTGTCCAGATCCAGGGTCATTCCCATATGCCGCCAGTCGTTGTGGGTGGTGACAAGGGCATGGTTGACCACGCTCTTTGCGAGGATGTCAAGGCATTGCACCGCCGATTCCCCTTCTCCCAGACGGGCATATATATTTGCCATATGAGGCAGTGACCATCCGGACTGGCCTCCCAGCTGACGCAGATGCACCGCCCTCCGGCAGGCTTCGTACCATTCCGGCGTCCGGCGGCTGTTGATTTCGTCCCCGGGGAACAACGGATATATGTGGGACAGGTGACGGTGGTAATAGTGGTCGGTCAGGTCGTCACTCATCCATTCCGCAAGCGCTCCTTCGTCATTGATCCGGTAATCCGGGATTTTCTGCAGCAGAGCACGGTATTCGTCCGCTTCCTCCGCATACATGCCGGTGATCCCGATCCCGTCCAGAAAATGGGTCAGCAGTTCCTTCATCACGGCAAAATCCATGGTGGAATTTTTCACAGCCGGACAGATGTGTCCCATATTCTCGTGGAAGAAAGCAGGAATCATGTTGCCGGGTGTATTTTCAGGGGATACAGAAGGAACAAGCTGCATTTCACCTGCGGAAGTATATAATGCATATTCCTTGAAGAACAGAGCCACTTCCCGCATGAATGGCAGGATCTGTTCTTTCAGTGTATCGATGTCACCTGTATACCGATAGTACTCCCAGAAATGCTGACAGATCCAGCCGCCGCCGGAGATCCAGTTGATGATGACGCCAACCGGTACACTGGGGCCGCTGACACCGGGGGTAGTATAAGCGGAAAGCCAGATGCCGTCCATACCGAACAACTTCTTCGCGCATTCCCGGAAAGCTTCCGTTTTACCTGTATAATACCGGATCAGGGGTTTTATGGATTCCGCCAGACCGCCGGCGAGAGCATGCCAGTAGGTCATCTGCACGTTTTCATTTTCCACAT
>JAFQGY010000216.1 GCA_017415325.1 Clostridia bacterium | reverse complement strand
CTTTCATATGGATCCGGTAGCAGCTGGAACCGCCCGCACAGGTGGCTTCGGGATTTACGATAGTGGCGCGTTCGTCCAGTACCCCTGCCAGCAGAGCCGTTTTGCCGCCCCGGGACAGACCGGTGAAGGTCACGCTGGACAGATCGGCATATCCCAGCTCGATCAGCGCATCCAGAACCCGGCTGTATCCCCATGCCCAGGCAGCCAGCGCACCGAATTGCATGTCGGCATAGGTTTCATATAGATTGCCGGTTCTTTTGGGATTGCGGATGTCCGGCACGATTTCGCAGCGGTTGAAGGTTACCAGCATGATGCCCTTGTCCAGGAATTTTTTTGCGATCACCGGATCCTGCATGCAGCCGTAGCACAGGTCACCGTCCACCACAACAGGCCAGGGACCGTTTCCGGCAGGTCTGTGGGCGTACATGGTAAAGGAAATGGGCTTTTCTCTGGTACCGGTGGTCAGACGCCAGATCTGCATCCGGCCGGCGGCACCTGTCACGCACAGGGGATCCAGTTCCAGGATTTCCGGTTCCGGCGGAATCTGACCGTACTGCAGCTCCACGGCGTGTTTATAAATTTCTTTCCGGCGTTCTCTCCAGTCGGCGATGGAAGTGACCTTCCGGCCGTCCTCAAAGGTGAACAGATCCGGCAGCTTTCCCAGGACTTCATAGGATGTGATTTCCATACAGAATACCTCCCGTTATGGGTTATTTCAAGGTTCAGGCGTTCTTTTCTTTCAGCCATGCCAGTGCGGCGTCGGCGGCAGAAGCGGCATCGGGCATATAGCAGTCCGCACCGATCTTTTCGCAGAATGCATCGGAGAGGGGAGCACCGCCCACCATGATGAACAGATTGTCTCTGACTCCTCTGGCAGCGGCTTCCTTTACCACGTTTTCCATTTCAAACATGGTGGTGGTCAGCAGGGTGGAGCAGCAGATTACCTGTGCACCGTGTTCGGCGGCGGCATCCAGGAACTGTTCTGCGGTTACATCCACGCCCAGGTCGATGACTTCGATCCCCTTGGATTCCAGCATCATTTTCACCAGATTCTTGCCGATGTCGTGCAGGTCACCGTGTACGGTACCGATCACAGCGACGCCGGGCTTTTCCACTGCATCCGCAGAAAGAAGGGGCTTCAGCAGACCGATCCCGGTGTTCAGAGCTCTGGCGGAAATCAGCACTTCGGGAATGTATACCTGATTGTTCTTGAATTTTTCGCCCACAGCGTTCATACCGGGCAGCAGACCTTCGTTCAGAATGGCGGCGGGGGAAACACCATCGTTCAGTGCGTTCTGCACCAGTTCCTTAACAACTTTGACCTTCCCGGTCTCTACCATTTTGTTCAGTTCCAAAAAATCATACATAAAATTCTGTTTCCTTTCAGAAAGTGATTGATTTCAGCGGCTGGTATATTCTGCGCAGGCCCGGATGTAGGCCACTACGTTTTCCACGGGTACTTCCGGTTCCAGCATGTGGGTGGGAGCTACGAACAATCCGCCTTTCTTCCCGGCGATGTCCAGATTTTCAAAGACCTTCTGCCGTACTTCTGCAGGGGTGCCGAAGGGCATGGTGGTCTGGGTGCCGATGGTGCCGTGGAAGGAGAGCCTGTCGCAGTATTCGGCGTGGATCTGACGGAATTCCATGCTTTCCGGCTGGATGGGGTTGAGGATGTCGATGCCTGCTTCGATCAGATTGGGGATCAGCTCATTGATATGACCGCAGGAGTGGTAGATGATGAGGATGTCCGGTTTGATGGCCTTGGCGGCGTCGATGACCCGTTTCAGTCTGGGCTGGAGCCAGTACCGGTACAGTTCTTCGCTCATCATGATGGTGTGCTGCATGCCGATGTCGTCCCCGAAGTATACGGAATCCACCCCGGCTGCGGCAAGGCTTTCGATCTGTTTCACGGCCACATCGGTAACTCTGTCCAGCAGTTCCTCCGCCATGGGATCTTCGCTCATCATATCGCAGAACAGGTTTTCCATCCCTCTCAGGTACCATGCCTGTTCCCAGAGCGAGCAGTTCAGAGCGCCCTGTACCGCTTTTCCGGCGGCATGGAGGGCTTCCGTCCGGGCTTTCTGCTGTTCCGCTCCTTCCGGGGTAAACACCGGGAATGGATAGGACCGGATCTGTTCCAGGGAATCAAAATCTTCCATGGGGTGACGCATGTAGGTCATATGGAATGCCGCCTTGGAACCGGGTTCGTGGGCAACGCCCCATTTGTCAATATTGGCGCCGGGCTTCAGCGGCTTGTTTTCGTAATAGGGCAGGAAATCTTCCGGCTTCGCACAGATCATGGGCAGGGAACCCACATGGGACGGCCCTTCCGGAATGAAGAGATCATGGGTTTCCTGATACTGGCGGAATTTCTCCTGCAGACTGGGGCACATATTGAAATGTACCGGCATATATTCATATCCCTGCCGTCTGGCGATGGCGAGATAATTTTCGCGGTTGGTCATAGGCGCACTCCTTTTTGGTGGGTCATCAGGATACCAACATTATACCGAAAAATAACGCATTTTGCAACAGGAACAGCAGATTTTACCACACTTTTTCGGGAAAAATACCTTACCGGATTGCAAAAGGCGGACGGGAATGGTATAATAGAAACCAATTACAACAGAAGGGACAGGGAAGATATGAAACAGCTGACACTGGAAGAACAGAGAAAACGTATGGAAAATCTCCGGTACGGAGCCGAGAACGTCCGGACAGCGCTGCAGACACACCGGGTACACGACTATCTTCCGGGGCAGGTGATTTATAATCTGGGAGAATACCCCGCCCGCTTTTCCATCCGGCCTGCGGAATACGACGAGCAGCTGATCCGGTCACTGGCGGAAAAAGGGGTGGAGCTGATTCAGGTGCATGAGGAATGGAACGATGCCATCCATGTACTGGGGGCGGACAACTATTCTTCCCACGACCCGGACGGGATGCGGGAATTCATTGACCTGTGTCATTCGTACGGGATCAAGATCCTTCCCTATATGTCCAGCGGCTTTTTCGACATCCGGGATCCGGAATTCTCAGACGCATTTGCCGGGCCGGAGCTGCATGTACTGGATTCCGCCCACTATAAATATGCCTGCTGTTTCACAGGTTCTCCTGAATGGCAGCACTTCCTGCTGGAAAAACTGGAACGGCTGCTGGATACCTATGGGTTTGACGGACTGTATAACGATATGGGATATAGTGGTGTGGGGCATCTGGAAAACGGGCTCATCGTGGGGGATCCCTGTTTTGAGGATCTGCTGGCACGGATATATTCTATGGTCAAAGAGCGGCACGGGATCGTCAAGGTACATCAGGGTACCTGCATCGCGCCCGGTGCTTCCTCTAAGGTATACGATTACCTGTGGATCGGGGAATGCATGACCGACAGTGCGGATATACGCCGTTCTGCTTTGTTTCCGCCCTATGTGGTTCCCTGTCCCGATTTCCGGTTCATGAGCCAGTCGGAAGAAGAAGCATTTTTTGCCAAAACCATTCCCTTCATGCAGTTCCAGATCCGGGTGGACGGACGGCCTGTGACAGGGGAACGTGCCTTCGTGCCGGGGATTGACTACACCTACAACCCTGCCAACAACGAGCAGGTGCATTATGAAAACGTAAAAAAATGGTATGATGCCCATCCGGATGGCCCCCATGTATACAGCGAATGGTCATCCATTCCGGACAATCCGGTGATGCGGGAAAAGTGGTTTGACTATCTGGCACTGTACCGGCCTATGGTGACGGAGAATTCCTTCGTATACATCGACATCGGAGAAAACCGGATCACAAAAACTGCTCTGCCGGAGGGGGTACATATGAGTCTGTTCCTCAATGAAGAATGCTGGCTGTGTGTGTCCAATCTGGGGAAGACGGATGTTGTGGTTCCCCTTGCAGAGGCATGGGAAGACCGCCAGACCGGAGAAACGGTACAGGAACTTGCCATTGCACCGGGAGGCCTGCGGTTTCTGAAAAAATAAAAAAGAAGCAGGGGAGTGGGCGGCATACAGCTTCCGCTCTCTTGCTTCTTCTTTCGTATCTCAGAGATATGTTACTCTGTAAATCTTGCGGATGTCAGCAGGCACCAGATTTCCGCCGGTAGCCCAGACAATGTGTACCGCATTCTTCAGCACGGGTTCTGTCAGTCCGTTGGCCACACAGTATTTTACGGTTTCTCCATGACGCAGCAGATTTTTCACCCCGGTAAATCCGGCACAGGCGGAGGGCTCGATTTCGATTCCTTCCGTTTTGTACAGCAGACGCAGGTATTCGTACAGATTTCTGTCGGCGGTGGTGAAGATCCCGGAAAGCATGGGGGTCATGATCCGGGTCACAAAACCGGAGGGAGAGGGACAGGCCAGACCATCCGCTTCCGTTTTGCCGGTAAACCCGTAGTCCTGTACCTGCAGTGCTTCATGCTTCCGGGTAGCCATACCCAGCAGAACGGACGGACAGGTGACAGGTTCCGCAAAGAAACAGTGTACATTGTCCCCGAAGAGCCGTTTCAGTCCATAGGTGATTCCGCCCGGTGCTCCGCCGACGCCGGCAGGAATGTACACCAGCAGAGGATGTTCTCTGTCCACGGTAATTCCGGCATCGGTAAGCTGTATCTGCAGTCGTGCGGCAGCGGCGGCATACCCCAGAAACAGATCCGTGGATTTTTCATCATCCACAAAATAACTCATGGGATCTGCGTCCGACAGTTTCCGGCCTGCGGCAACGGCATGGGAATAGGTATCGGCATATTCCAGTACTTCCACCCCATGGGAACGGAGCAGATCCTTTTTCCACGGGCGGGCATCGGCGGACATATGCACCTTTACCCGGAAACCAAGGGCAGCCCCCATGATCCCGATGGACAATCCCAGATTTCCGGTGGAGCCTACCTGAATGGTGTATCTGCCGAAGAAGTCCCGCAGACCGGTGAGCCGGGTATAATCGTCTGTACAGGAGAGAAGTCCTGCCTGCAGTGCCAGATCTTCCGCATGCTTCAGTACCTCATAGATTCCGCCGCGGGCTTTTACGGAACCGGCGATGGGGAGGTGGCTGTCCATCTTGAGAAACAGTCTGCCCGGGATGATAGCATGATCGCACAGCTTCCGGCGCATGACGGGGATTTCCCGCAGGGGAGATTCGATCAGACCGTTGTATTCTGCGGTTTCCGGAAAGACCTGCCGGAGATATGGCGCAAACCGGAGAAGACGTTCTTCTGCAGCCCGGATTTCTGTTTCCGGCAGAATCAGGTCACAGAGTGTATTGGCAGCATCGGCAGACAGTCTGCAGGGATTGACCCAGGCTGTTTCTTCCCGGGAGAGCAGTTGGCGGGGGAGCGTTTCGTGCATATATTCTATATCCTTACAAAAAAATTTTCCCTATATTTTACCATATTTTTCTCCGGGAATCAAGTAGGTATGCACAGATTGCGGAAAAAACACATAAAACAGAAAAATCAGCGAATATGCAGGGCGGGATTGACAATGAAAAGTACCCGATGTATAATGAATTATATTACAATGCACAGAAAAACAAGGCAATGTGAGGTATCGGCATGAAAATAACTGTACTGCTGGAAAACACCGCTGTTTCTCCGCTGGTGGAAGTGGAACACGGTCTGAGTCTGTTCATTGAAACGGACACACAGACAATTCTGTTTGACATGGGACAGACCGGTCTGTTTGCAGAGAACGCCGGAAAACTGGGTTGTGATCTGACTTTGGTGGATGCGGCTGTGCTGTCCCACGGGCATTACGACCATGGCGGCGGACTGGAACGGTTTCTGGAAATCAACGACCATGCACCGGTGTATCTGAGTCCTTATACCTTTGAACCCCATTACAACGGTTCGGACAAATATATCGGTCTGGATACAAAACTGGAAGATAGCAACAGACTGATCCGGGCGGGAGACATACAGCCAATCGGAGAAGGAATGATCCTGTATGCCTGCCGTGACAGAAGCTGTCCTCATGCGCTGGGTACCTTTGGCCTGCAGATGAAGCGGGATGGCGTACTGGTACCGGAGGATTTCCGGCATGAGCAGTATCTGCTGGTGGAAGAAGCAGGAAAGCGGGTACTGTTCAGCGGATGTTCCCACAGAGGGATTCTGGATATTGCAGACTGGTTCCGGCCGGATGTGCTGATCGGCGGATTCCATGTATCCAAAATGGTACCCGGTACGGAACTGGATGCGGTTGCGGATGCGCTGAACCGGTATGATACGGAATATTACACCTGCCACTGTACGGGTGTGGAGCAGTTTGTATACCTGGCAGAGCGGATGCCCCGGGTACACTATCTGGCCTGCGGCGACAGACTTGTGCTGTAACAGGCAAACAAAAGATGGCAGTATGCCGGATGATCCGATGTACTGCCATTTTGTTTTGGTTTTATTTCAGCAGAGATGTCCGGTCAGTTCCACAGCATCCTTGTCCAGCTTGCCCCAGGATTCAAACCGCAGATGCAGAGTGTCTCCTTCGGCGGCAAAGGTAAAGATATTTCTGTGGGGACAGTTGAGATACCGTACCGCATAGGTGAGCTTGCCGTCTTCTGCCTGATAGGATGCAGCCATACGACACCGTTCCGTATCCGGTGTGGACATCAGATCCACCAGCTTGGGCTTGAGTTTCTTGGCATAGATGGTACTTTCCGCAAAATGTCCGTTTCCGGCGGTGATGGGGTACTGATCCACACCATTGGAGAAGACTGCCTGCATTTCCAGGGAAGCCGGGTTGTACACAAAGTATACCCCCGTCCAGCCCATGGGATTTTCCTCCAGACGATAGAACACATTCTCGAACCCTGCCGTTTTCCGGTCAGATCCGATGGGGGCGTACAATGGCAGATGCAGTTCAGCCGTGGTATCTTCATCATACAGGTGATCCGCCAGTTCCATCAGAGCGTCGATTTCCTTCTGCATGTCGCCCAGTTCCGTCTGCAGGGCAAAGACCATCTGTCTCTCCGGCAGAACCACGCACAGCTGACCGAAGGCGCCGTCTCCCCGGAACCCTTCTCTGTAGTTGCACCAGAACTGATAGCCATACCCGGCGCACCAGTCCGGCGTACCGTTGCAGGAATTGTCGGAAATGGGAGAGGTGGCTTCCTTCACCCATGCTTCGGACAGCAGCCGTCTGCCCTTCCAGACACCGCCGTGGAGATACAGCAGTCCCAGTTTGGCAATGTCGTCACAGCTTACATGGATTCCGCAGCCGCCCTCGTTGTTTCCGTCCGGTACGCGGTTCCAGCGGACATCGGAAATCCCCAGGGGCAGAAACAGCTTCCAGGTCAGAAAATCCAGCAGCTTCATGCCGGAGATCCGTTCCACGATACAGGACAGCAGACAGGTTGCCCCTGTGTTGTAGGCGAAGTGGGTACCCGGTTCAAAGGGAACCTCCTGTGCCAGAAATGCCTTCGGTGCGTCATCGGAACGTACCATGTGGTACATCACGCAGCTTTTGTGGCCGGTGTTCATGGACAGCACATGCTTCAGCCGCATTTTTGCCAGATTGTCGGACACCACTTCCGGCAGCTTGTCCGGGAACAGATCCACAATCCGGTCTTCCACCGACAGCTTCCCCGCATCCACCAGAAACCCGATGGCGGTGGAGCAGAAGCTCTTGGACAGGGAATAGATTTCTCTCTTGTCTGTGGCATGATAGGGCGCCGGGGCGATCCGCAGGATCATGTCGTCGTTGTGGAAGATCTGCAGGGTATGGATTTCATTCTGTTCCGGCTGGAATTTGTCGAAGAAATCCTGCAGTGCCTTTTTGGAAAGTTTCGGATTTACATAAAAATCGGATTTTGTCATAGGAAATACCCTTCCCGTCTCATGTTTCTGTTTCTGATTTCGGATATCAGAATTCCACATCTCCTGCAAAGATGCTTTCATCCACTTCTGCCAGAGAGAAGATGGACTTGGGGCCGGGTTCGCGCTTCAGCCACATACCGTCGGTGAAATCGGGGATGGCAACCGGTGCACTGCCCATGGAAATGGATTCTTCGGACAGAATTGCCACAGCCATCATGGTAACGGAATCGTATACGTCAATGGGGGTCTGGATCTTCCGGCGAACGGCTTCCAGGAACGCACGCATGACCAGCCAGTCCATGCCGCCATGACCGCCGGTGTAGTCGGTAGCCTTGGTCTTCTTCCACAGCGGATGCTCATATTCTTCCCAGAAATTGCTCATGGGTTCCCAGGTTTCGCCGCCGGGTCTGCCTTCGATGTGCAGGGCACGGAGGTCTTCCATCCAGAGGCCGTTTGTACCCTGTACTCTGCCGCCCCGGGAGTAGGGTCTGGGAGAGCTGGT
>JAFQGY010000215.1 GCA_017415325.1 Clostridia bacterium | reverse complement strand
TGGTGAGCACAAAACTCCGGAAGAGCCTGGATGAGAGGGGAGGGTGGGAGGTCTCGGAGGGTAGGGAGGGGAGAAGGAGCGGCGTCTGAGCACCTACCTCTCCCCTCCCTATCCTCTGAGTCCCGTCCGGAAGGACACCCCCTCGATGGTTTTCGAGCAAACCAAACCGCTGTAGGCAAAAAGAAAACCCAACTTCATATGGTCATAGAAAGTACAACACCGTTGTAAACATAATAAAAATAGCAAAAAACAAATGCTCTCTATAGAAAGTATACCACACCCCCAAAAAAAACGCAAGCCAAAGAAAAAACAAAAGAAAAAAGACAGGCCACAAAAACGACCTGTCAGATATTCTCAGATATACCCGAAAGAAAGCCGACGCTCAGTCTTCCTCAAGGGTTTCTTCCTCAAACTCTTCCTTCGGTACCCCGCATTCCGGGCAGACAAAATCATCGGGAAGGTCCTCAAACCGGGTCCCGGGATCGATACCGTTGTCCGGGTCACCCTTCCGTTCATTGTAGGTATACCCGCAGATGATGCATACGTATTTCATGGAAAAGCACCTCCTTCGTGATTGATTCCTGTATAGCAGCTGCCGGATTCAGATACCCTGCCGGTCGGCTCCTATGTGATTTCGGTGCTTTTTATTATAGCAAAGCTCTTGTGGAATTGCAAGAATAAAATCCACGATATTCCGGGATGCGATTTGTGCAGATTGTATAAAATTAACGCAGTTTCAGAAATCCATACCGGATACAGGAACCCGGGGGACTCTGGCGCTGACCTGACAGGTGCATTCGTACACGATGGTGCCGGCACGGGCTGCAAGGGCGGAAACGCTTTCCCCTCTGTCCCCGCCGAACAGGATCACCCGGTCTCCTGCGTGTATATGCTCCTCTGCACCCGTGATGTCCGCCATGCACTGATCCATGCAGATCCGGCCGATGATGGGGAATTCTCCCCCGGCAATCCGGACTGTGGTACCCGTGTAAGCGCGGATCCAGCCGTCTGCGTAACCGATGGGCAGGGTGGCAACCGTACGGGGACTGTCGGCGGTGTAGGTAGCGCCGTAGCTGACATGTTCGCCCGGCAGAAGAGTCTGGATGTGGGCCACGGTGGTTTCCAGCTGCATTGCCGGACGGAACCGGTTGTCAGTCCAGGGGCGGCCGTCGGGGGACATGCCATAGAGAATGATCCCGGCTCTGACCGCATCCAGCCAGGCAGGGGTATAGCCAAGGATTGCCGCACTGTTGGAGGCATGGCGCAGACCCACGGGTATTTCAAGCGTTTCCAGTCCGTCAAGGACACGGCGGTACCGGGCAAACTGGATCTCCGTCAGCAGTCCTTCTGGTACGGGGGTAAGACCGTCCAGCATCTCGTCGTCGCAGCAGGCAAAGTGGGTGAAGATCCCGCCGATGTGCAGACGGGGACTGCGGGAAATGTCCGCAATGGCGTGAACAGCCGCTTCTGCCCGTTCTTCCGTGTCGCAGGAGAAGCCAACCCGGTGCATCCCGGTGTCCAGCTTGATATGGATGGTCAGAACACCGTCTCCTACCCCGTCCGCCAGCGTTTTTGCATGTTCCGGGGAAACCGCCGCACATTCGATGTCTGCCGCTGCCATGGCCGGTGCGTTTTCCGGGAAGGTGTAGCCCAGAATCAGGATCCGGGGGTGTCTGCTCCGCTTTTCTTCCAGAGCACGGACTTCCAGCGCTTCCTTTTCCGAGGATACCGCAAAGAAGGTGCACCCGGCATCTCCCAGAACACCCGTCACGGTGTCAACACCATGGCCGTATCCGTTGGCCTTGACGGTGGCGATGATCTGGGGCGGCGTGTCGGGTCTGCTGCGGCGGAGAATGGCTTCAATGGCGCGGTAGTTCTGTTCCAGCGCATCGGTGGAGATATAGGCTGTATTTTTGCTGCGAATGTTTTCCATGGATATTTGTACTTCCTGTATGGTGAGATTTTGGATTTATTCTGTTGGGGGTATCGCCGTAACTGCCGCCCGCCGCCCGTCTGCTGTTTCCGCATACAACGGAAGGCCGGTACTGTCCAGTGTCAGCTGCCCTGTGGGGAAGAACAGCAGTGTCCCGTCGGCGGTCTTTTTCCGGTCGGATGCTGTCTCCGGGGACGCTTCCAGCAGACAGACAAGCCCGGTGAGGGAGGCGGCGGCATCTTCACTCAGCGGTACTGCAGTCCCGGCGGCATCCATCACGCATCCCGATTCCGAAAACGTAAAGGACAGACCTGCCAGCCGTTCCGGTGCGGTAATGGTCAGAACCGTTTCCCCGGCCTCTCTGACATATTCCGCCAGAAAAATACCGCGTTCCCCGGTGGATACGCTGTCGATGGAGAGGGTACAGGCAAAGTGCTCCGGATCATAGGCGGGAGTTGAATCTGCGGCGCATCCGGTGAGAAACAGAGCCAGACAGAGGGAGCAGAGCAGGGTATGTTTCATAAAGGGAACCTCCTGCAGAGATGTATACGTTCTTTTCCGAAAGTATACGATACTATATGCAGGAGGCAGTTCGGTTTATGCAGTTGTTGGGGAGGGAGGGTATTGCTTTACCGGGTTGTCTGCTTCGTCGCCACAAGATTCTGGGAGTTGTAATACTTCAGCGCCTTCAGGGTCTTTTCGGCGGCTTCAAAGTATACCACGGACTTCTTCCCGTCCGCTTCGGTGGCCAGCATGAAGTAGGCATCCGGGGTCTTTTCCCAGCCGCGGAAGTCCCGGACGATGTCGGCACCTTCGTACTTGTCCTTGTATTCGTCGGTCATGGGGGCGATCAGGCTGTATTCGCTGATGAGCCGTTCGTAGATCTTGTTTTCCCGCTGCTTGCCGTATACTTCGTAGAAAATGACTTTGGCGGAGACGATTTCATACTTGTATTCCACGTTGACATAGCGGTTCCAGACGAAATGCCGCAGCAGCAGAATAAAGAGGGGCACAAAGGGAATGGTCACTACAGCAACCCAGACACCGTAGGTACTGAGGGCTACCGTGAGGCAGAAATACCCCAGCACGATGGCTGCGTACAGGGCAATGCATGCGATTTTGTATTTGAGGTACTTTCCCGTGGCTTTCCGTTCCACGGTGTATTCGGCCATGTTGCCGCCGGATGCGTTCATAGAAAAACTCCTTATGGGTGAAATTTTTGATATTGCATAAAGTATACCACATTTTTTTTTCCGGTGCAAGGTTTTGCGGGAAATTTCCCCGGGGGGAAGGGGGGAGTTTTCTCTATGACCATAGAGGGGGAGGTGGCTTTTGTACGGGCGTACCGCGGGGGAGAGGGGGGGAGGTTTTCTTTGATTTGGATTTTCTTTCGCCTGACAGCGGTATGGTTTGTACGAAGACCATCGTAGGGGTGTCCTTCCGGACGGGACTCAGAGGATAGGGGAGGAGGGAGATTGTCGCTCAGGTGCCGCGTCATCCCTCCTCCCCTACCCTCCGAGACCTCCCACCCCACCTCCCTTAACTGGGCTGGTTTGGGTTTGTAGC
>JAFQGY010000214.1 GCA_017415325.1 Clostridia bacterium | reverse complement strand
AGGGCCACAGGGTGATGGGACGCAGCAGTCCGGCCTTGATCCCGGCAGCTCTTGCAGCGTTTACGGCGCTCTTGCAGATCCGGGCAGTGATGCCGAATGCCACCAGAACGATTTCCGCGTCATCGGTCATGTATTCTTCATACTGCACTTCGTTTGCTTCCACCTGTGCATACCGTTCATACCGTGCTCTGACGGAATCTTCCAGCACCTGGGGATCGATATACAGGGAGTTTACGATATTGTGTTCTCTCTTGTTGCCGTGACCATTGGCAGCCCATGTCTTTTCCGGCACTTCTCTCTTGGGGAATGCGGAGAAATCCACAGGTTCCATCATCTGCCCCAGCGCACCGTCCGCCAGCAGCATGGCGGGCATCTGGTAAATGTCAGCCAGGTCAAATGCCTGTGCGGTCAGGGATGCCATTTCCTGTACGGAAGAGGGAGCCAGAACCAGCAGACGCAGGTCGCCGTGACCAACACCGCGGGTAGCCTGATAATAGTCGGACTGAGAGGGCTGGATACCGCCGAGACCCGGGCCGCCGCGCTGTACGTTTACGATCAGACAGGGCAGGTCACAGCCGGCGATGTAGGAGATGCCTTCGCTTTTCAGGGCAACCCCGGGAGAGGAGGAGGAGGTCATAACACGGGTACCGCCTGCTGCAGCGCCCATGGTCATATTGATGGCGGCCACTTCACTTTCCGCCTGCAGGCACAGACCGCCCACCTTGGGCATCCGCTTTGCCATATATTCTGCAATTTCCGTCTGGGGGGTGATGGGATAACCGAAGTAATACAGACAACCGGAGGCAATGGCGGCTTCTGCGATGGCTTCGTTCCCCTTCATCAAAACTTTCTTAGCCATTTTTCAAAACTCCTATCTTAGTCTGCTTTTTCAACCTTGATGACGCAGTCGGGGCACATCATGGCGCACATGGCACAGGCAATGCACTTGGCCTGGTCAGTCATCTTGGCCGGATGATATCCCTTGGCGTTCAGTGTGCTCCCATCGAGTTCCAGGATTTTCTTGGGACATGCCGTTACGCACAGTCCGCATCCCTTGCACCGATCGGTAACAAATGTAACTTTATTCATCATTTCCTCCAATATCCGGCATGTCCGAAGACAAACCGGGAGATTTTACATAGCTTAAAAGAGCTTCTTGGTCACGTTTTCCATGGGCAGAAGCGCTTCTGTCCCATATCCGTGTCCGGCAAACAGTTCCGGCAGATCCGGATTCAGTTCTTCATAATAGGAATGAAACGCCAGAGGCAGTCCGCAGGCATCCGCACAGGCATGGGCCCATTCCACGGAATCCAGAATATCCTGTGCCGTGGTTTCACCGCCGATGGAACTGTTGTTGACTACAGCCGTGCATTTCAGCCGTGACGCTTCCTCAATTTCCCGCATCAGAAGAGCCGCATCCGCAGGATCAGCTGTCAGCGGACGGTACATACTGATGACATACAGCATGGCATATCCAGCCCGTTCAATGTGTTCCCGGTACATCCCCAGAGCCACAGAACCGTCATCTCCGCCCACATCCACGTAGGAGATCCGTCTGTTCTGTCCCGCATCAAAAAGCCGGAACAGGTGCTGGGGCAGGGAAGGAATGTCCACATTGGAGTTGGCAAATTCCGGGATCAGGGGAAGCACCCCCGCCTGCCGAAGTCTGTCTGCCGCATCTGCCGTACGGAAATAGGGATTGACAATATCGATGTCTGCCACGGCCACTTCCAGGGCAGGAAACATTTTCTTGGACTGCAGTGCCAGATTGACAGCCACATTGGTTTTTCCGCTGCCGTAATGACCACAGACGATATTGAGTCCGCAGCCGGTACCGGTATAGTACAAGATTTTCACCTCATTCTGTCCCTGCCGGCGTTTTGGCAATAATTTCCATAAGCAGCCGGATTGCAGGAACTACTTTATAGTATACCACACTTTCCGGAAAATGAAAAGGGGGAATTGGCAAATAACTTGCATAATTATCCGCTGATTTTGGCATACTTTTTTGTTTTTCAGGAGAAAAGCACGATTCTTTCTCGGGGAAACATCGGAAAGCGGGAAAAAAGCAGAAATATTTCCGATAAAATAGCAAAAAGATTTGAAAAATCCATGCAGGTATGCTATAATACTGATAAGTGTCCTGAAAACACAGAAAAATGAAAGGAAAAACCGTATTCCACAGGCGGCATGGAGACATATGAATCTGGAAAGTCTGAAGCAGGGTTGGGAAAGCATCCTGCAAAATATCATCAATATTTCGTTGTCCGATGTGGTTGACATAGCCTGTGTGTCGGTTCTGCTTTACTATCTGTACGTGTTTGTCCGGGAAAGACGGGCGAGCAAGCTGGCCATGGGAGTGATCCTGCTCTTTACGGCACAGATTATCACAGGCATTTTTCATCTGTATGTCATGCAGTATCTGCTGCAGAATATATTCCAGACAGGGCTTTTGCTGCTGGTGGTGCTGTTTCAGCCGGAGCTGCGTTCCATGCTGGAAAAAATGGGCGGACAGTCCCTGAAGGGGATCCGGGGTATCGGGGAAACAAAGGACAATTCCGATGCGCTTCATATGATTGAGGAAGGGTCGGAGGCGGTGCAGGATATGAGCGACTCCAAAACCGGTGCGCTGATCGTGTTTGAGAGAGGCACCCGGCTGGGGGATCAGGAAATGACCGGTACCATCATCAACGCCGATCCGGAGAGCTTCCTCATCAAGAATATCTTTTTCAACAAAGCCCCCCTCCACGACGGTGCCATGATCATCCGGAAAAACAGGCTCCACGCCGCCGGATGTCTGCTGCCCCTGTCGGAAAACCCGGACATCATCAAGGATCTGGGAACCCGTCACAGGGCAGGGATCGGCATGAGCGAAAACAGCGACGCCGTGGTGGTGATCGTATCCGAAGAAACCGGAACTGTTTCTCTGGCCTGTGAAGGAAAACTGAGCCGGGGATATACAAGAGAGACGCTGCAGGAAGCACTGCGGGGATACTTGATGCCGGAAACGGAAACCACCGTATCCATGGCAAAGCGTACCCTGAACATGCTGAAGCTGCCGGTACAGGGGGAGAAAAAACAGGAAAACGGGGAGAAAAAACATGAATCAGAAAAGTAAAGCATCCATGGCACCGGCGGAAACCGAGGAAATGCCGGTCAAGCGGAAAACATATAACTGGGTTGTGAAGCTGCTCTGCGTTTTTGCCGCTGTGGTTCTGTGGCTGTATGTCATGATCGTGGTCAGCCCCCAATACCAGGAAGTATTTTACGATGTCTCCGTGAATCTGGTAGGGGTGGAAGAGCTGTTCAGCAAGCATACTCTCTCCGTCTATAACCGCAACGATATCGGTACCATTGATGTGACTGTTGCCGGAAAGCGGAGTCAGGTACTGGGGCTGCATATTGACGAGATCATCGCCACGGCAGATGTCAGCACCATTTCATCCTCCGGAACCGTCAATGTCAATATCAACGTGGAGGTTCCCAGCGGCCTGACGGTTGTGGAAAAATCCAAGGCCAAGGTTTCGCTGGACGTGGAAGAAGCGGTAACCAAGATGATCCGGCTGAGTGAAAAGGTGGAACATCTGGAACTGGAAGCCGATTACGAACGCGGTCCCGCGGAATTTTCCTTTGATTCCGTACAGGTATCCGGTCCCAAGAGAATTGTGGAGGGCATCACCAAAGCGGAAGTGGCTCTCGATTTCACAGGAATCACCACCTCTCTGGAACGGACATGTGAGTTCTATTTCGTAGATGAGCTGAACAACAGAATTTCCAGCCGGTATCTGCGGTACGACAACACCCCTGTGGACGTGTATGTCCCGATTTACAAGACAGTGACCGTGCCTGTGGAAGTGCTTTTCACCCATGGGTATATCAACGAATCCAATGCCAGCGTAACCGTGACACCCGCTGAAGTAACGCTCAAGGGGGAAGAGGCTGCCATGCGTGCGGAAGAACTGCTCTCTCCCATCATTCTGGACGAAAAGAAGATCACAGCAAACAGTTATGGGAAAACCGTGACACTGCAGCCTGCGGAAGGGATTACCATTCAGGATGGGATTACCAGTGTACAGGTACAGGTGGATATCGATGATTCCATACAGTATATGATGCTGACGATTACCGATATAGAAGCTACCGGCGCCAGCGGAATCCGGTATGAAATCGAAGATGAGGAGCTGCAGGTGACTCTCCGCGGGCCTTTGGAGCAGCTGTCCGGAATCCGGCCTTCTGACGTATATGCCCTGGTGGATCTGAGCGGATACAGCTCCGACAGCAAAGCCAGAGTCACCAAAACCCCCACCATCGTAATTGATGCCGAAGATGCGGCGGATGTATACGAAGTGGGCGAATATGCCGTACAGGTACAGATCAATTGATGCTATGGCAATACCGATCGAAAAAATACTCATAGAAAATATCCGTCTGCCCCATAAGCCCGGCATCAGCCAGGATGAAGGTGCGCTGGCGGAAGCAGGACGGCAGATCCGGAAACTCACCGGCGGAAAGCCCCTTGCTTTGCACATCAACAAAAAATCCATTGATGCCCGCCGGAAACCCCAGATCAGCTTTGTGTATTCCGTATACGCCGAGATCGAAGCGTCCGCAAAGACCATCGAAAAGCTGGACAGTGCTTCCGTCAAGCGGTATACCAGAGCGGAACTGGAAATCCCCTGCGGCAGAGAAGAACTGTCCCACCGTCCTGTGATCATCGGATTCGGACCTGCGGGAATGTTCTGCGGTCTGCTGCTGGCGAAATGCGGCATGCGTCCGCTGATTCTGGAACGCGGTTCCGATGTGGCGGGAAGAACGAAAAAAGTAGACCATTTCAACCGGACAGGCGAACTGGATCCGGACTCCAATATCCAGTTTGGTGCCGGTGGGGCCGGAACCTTCTCCGACGGTAAACTGACCACCCGGATCCATGACCCCATGATTGCCAATGTCCTTCAGATGCTGTTGGAGCTGGGGGCACCGGAAGACATTCTCTGGCGTGCCAAGCCCCATATCGGGACGGATATTCTGGTGCAGGTTGTGGAAAACGCTGACCGGGCTATCCGCAGGCTGGGCGGGGAAATCCGGTATGACTGTCCCGTAACCCATGTGGCCGACACATATGTACTGGCAGACGGGGAGAAAATCCCCCACGGTGCCGTGATTCTGGCGACAGGACACAGCGCAAGGGATCTGTATGCCGATCTGCTGTCCTCGGGATATACCCTGGAAGCCAAGCCCTTTTCCGTGGGTGTCCGTGTAGAACATCTGCAGTCCTGGCTGAATGAAGCTATGTTCGGGGCGCTGGCTGGAGATCCCACACTGGGGGACGCCGAATACCAGCTATCCCACAGACAGGGAGAGAGAGGGTGCTATACCTTCTGTATGTGTCCCGGCGGGGAAGTGGTGGCCGCAGCCAGTGAAGCAGGCGGTGTGGTAACCAACGGAATGAGCCGCCATGCCAGAGACGGCAGAAATGCCAATGCCGCTGTATGTGTGTCCGTTCATCCGGGCGACTACGGCAGCACCCCGGCAGATGCAATCGGATTCCAGCGTGCTCTGGAACAGAAAGCCTATGCGGCAGGCGGAAGAAATTATTACGCTCCCATGCAGACCGTCGGTGATTTTCTTACAGGCTCCCGGGGAATTCTGCCCACAGATATCCGCCCGACCTACCGTGACGGACTTGTGACACCGGTGGATTTCCATGAACTGTTCCCGGGGTTTGTAACCGAAATGCTCACTGCCGGACTGACAAAATTCGACAGACAGATTGCAGGCTATGCCGCTCCGCATGTCCCCATGACCGGTATCGAAACACGTACTTCTGCTCCCGTGCGTATACTGCGTACAGAAGCTCTTACCGCTCCCGGACACGATACGGTGTATCCCTGCGGAGAAGGTGCCGGATATGCGGGCGGAATTGTCAGTGCGGCTGTGGACGGACTCCGGGTGGCTCTGCAGATCCTCGGCCGGTACCGCCATCCGTAAATTTCCGTAAAAGACAGGAGTCAACATGAGACAGAAAGCAACAGTGAAAAGTACCGCCGGCAGATATGCGATGGTGGAAGTGTCCCGCAGTACCATGTGCGACGGATGTGTGAAACAGGACTGCCAGAGCCATACCTGTGCGGCCGGTGCCATGTTCGGTTCTGCCAAAACCATGACTGTCCGGGTGAAGAATCCTCTGGGCGCAGCCGTGGGAGATACCGTATGGGTGGAATCGTCTGACCGGACTGTGCTGGGGTATGCCGCACTGGTCTTTCTGATGCCCATTGCAGTCTGTGCTGTGCTGTATGCTGCCGCTGACGCACTGTTTACACAGGACTGGATTTCCTATCTGGCAGCTGCCGTCGGGTTTGCCGGTGCTTTTGCCGGTCTTGGGATACTGGAACGGAAAAAGAAAAGAGAGGAACCGGATATTGTGATTACCGACATTGTTGCCGGTACGGATGAAAACTGACAACTATATAATACCATAATACTATATAGAAGTAAAATACTGAAACAGGACGAGAGAACGAATGAAATCTTTGAATCGATGGAATATCACTGCAACACATGAACAAATGCAGGGGAATGCCGCAGTAAAGGAAATCGCATCCGCTCTGCATCTTCGCTTGCCCACCGCATATCTGCTGTATAACCGGGGATGCAGTACTCCGGCAGAAGCAAAGGCGTTTCTGGAAAAGGAAACCGAGCAGATGCACGATCCCTTCGACATGGCGGACATGGAAGAAGCCGTGCCCCGGATTCTGGAAGCTGTGGAAAACCATGAAAATATCGTCATATACGGCGACTACGATGTGGACGGCGTGACCTCTGTCAGCAGTCTGTATCTGTTTTTGAAAGAACTGAACGCAAACGTAACCTACTATATTCCCAGCCGTACGGGAGAAGGATATGGCATGTCTCCCTGTGCCATCGAAAAACTGGCAAACACGGGAACAAATCTGATTATCACGGTGGATACCGGTGTTACCGCTGTAAACGAAGCCAGACTCATCACAGAACTGGGGATGGAACTGATCGTCACCGACCACCACGAATGCTGCGGGGAACTGCCGGAAGCGGTGGCTGTGGTCAATCCCAAGCGGCCGGACTGCCCCTATCCTTTCAAGGAACTGGCGGGTGTCGGCGTGGTATTCAAGCT
>JAFQGY010000213.1 GCA_017415325.1 Clostridia bacterium | reverse complement strand
GGGTGCCATGTACGATATTGGTGTGTATCCCATCGAGTGGGTGTCCTGGCTGGTAGGGGAACCCATTGAAGACTGTGTGTTCTTCCGGCGGGACAATCCGGTGACCGGGGTGGATGAAAATGTAGCTTTCCTGCTGCGGTTCCCCTCCTGCGATGCATCGATTCAGTGTATGTTTACCGCTTCTCCAAAGGAATTTGTGCTGGTACACGGTTCGGAAGGGTATATCGAGCTGCCCTGCCTCAATGGGGACAGACGGGCGATGCTGTATGACACAAACCGCCGGCTGGTGGAAACCTACACCATGGAAGAAGCCAACGGGTTTATCTATGAACTGGAAGAAATGCTCTGCTGTATCCGGGATGGAAAAATCACCTCAGACCGGATGCCGCCGGAAGTGACCATCGAATGTGCCCGTGTGTTTGACCGGGTACTGGGAACAAAGTGAAATTAAAAGGAAGGAAAAACACCATGCTCAACGGAACATCACTGGATACATTGTGCGCCGCGCTGGCATATGCTATGGGGATAGAAGCCCCGGAATGTGCCGCCGCACCCAACGAAGCACTGTGCGCATACATCGACGAAAAGCTGCAGGGAAAAAAGGCAGACCGGATTTTCATGTACAATCCCGACGCCGTTGCCCAGTGGGTATATGAAAAGTATCCCCAGTTTTTTACCCCTGCCGTGAAGAGAACCGAACTGGAACTGCCCCTATGTACGGTAATGCCTTCCGTAACCCCGGTGTGTTTCGGGACGATGTACACTGGCGCTCAGCCGGCGGTACATGGAATTCAGAAATATGCGAAGCCGGTTATCAAAATCGACACACTCTTTGATGCGCTGCTCCGGGCCGGGAAGAAGCCGGTGATCGTGGCGTACGGGGAATGCTCTCTGGGGAAGATTTTTCTGGAGCGGGATATGGACTATTTTGTATACCCGGACATGGATATGGTAAACGCCAAGGCAGCGGAGATCCTCCTGCGGGACGAATATGATTTTGTGGTGGTATACAATGGCAATTACGACTCTGCCATGCATAAGTGCGGGCCGGAATCCATGGAAGCACTGGGCGAACTGCGGGCCAATGTCCGTACCTTTGCGGCCTTTTCCGAGATGATCATGACCCACTGGAAGCATCACAACACCCTAGTGGGTTTTGCCATGGATCATGGGTGCCATGAGATCGACGGCGGCTGCGGCTCTCACGGGCTGGACATGGAGGAGGATCTGAACATCCTGCATCTGTATCAGATCTACCCTGCCAAAGAATGAGGAAAGAGGAAACTATGGAAAAACTGTATCTGACAGAACAGGCATATACCATCATCTGGGGGCAGCAGGCGGCGGAAGCGGAAGTATTTGCGGCAGAAGAGCTGGCGGCGTACCTGCGGAAGATCACCGGAAAAGCATATCCGATCCGGACGGATGACACGGCGGAAGAGGAGGCGGAAATCGTTGTCGGCAGAACCAGCCGCAGCGGCACTCCCTCTGCTGAAGGACTGGGAGACGACGGTTTTATCCTCCGTTCTGCCGGGAAAAAACTGTATATCACCGGCGGCGGACTGCGGGGGACATTGTATGCCGTGTATGAATTGCTGGAAACGTATCTGGGATGCCGGTTCTATTCCTCCGATTTTGAAAAGATCCCCAAAAGGGATACCATCGTACTGGAACCCATCGACGACCGGCAGGTTCCCGTATTCACCGTGCGGAACAATTTCTGGGCGGACTACATCCAAAATCCGGGGTTTGCCGCCAAGCGGAAGATGAACGGGAACAAAGGCCCCTCTCTCCCGGCAAAATACGGCGGTTCCATGCCATGGGCTGGCGGATCCTGTCACACCATCGGCAGACTGGCGGAAATGGAGGGGGACTTTACGGACAGACAGCCCTGCCTCACGGATGAAACGATATACGAAACGGTACTGAAAAATGTCCGGAAAACACTGGCCGCCCATCCGGAAGCCCGGTTTATTTCCGTTTCCCAGAACGACAGCCATGACTGGGGCGTGGGATGCCAGTGCGAAAAGTGTATGCAGATCTACCGGGAAACGGGCAGCTACGCCGGATCCTTCCTGCAGTTTGTAAACCGGATCGCCGATGACATCCGTGAAGAATACCCGGATGTGATGATCCATACCTTTGCCTACCGGTACACCAGACAGGCACCGAAGGGCGTTGTTCCCAGACCCAATGTGATGGTGGAGCTTTGTTCCATCGAAGCCTGCTTCCGGCATCCCCTTGCCACCTGCACCACAGTGGGGAAAGAACACGAGGCGGCGGACGACTTTGCCAAGCTGATCGAAGACTGGTCGGCCATCAGTGAGAATCTGTCCGTGTGGGACTATACCACCGACTTTGCCAACTACAATCTGACCTTCCCCAATATGGCGGTACTGCGGGACAACATGCGGCTCTTTGCCGACCGGAACGTGAAGTATGTCTTTGAACAGGGGGCATACCAGTCCCGGAACGGTGAATTCTGTGAACTGCGGGGGTATCTGCTGGCTAAACTGCTGTGGGATCCGTATATGACGGCAGAAGCGTATGACCGGATTGTGGATGAATTCTTTGCGGATTATTACGGCGAAGGCGGTGCGTATGTGCGGCAGTATATGGAGCTGGCTCTGGCGGAAACGGATCACCGGCATGTGCCGATTTACATTTCCGTTGAAGACCTGTACCCGTACCGGATGCGGGAAAACCACCGGGAGGGAGAACTGCCCGATACACTGACTGCAGAGAAGATCCGCAGCGGAGAAGGGGACTGGTCGGCGTATACGGAATGGTATACTTCCGTGGATCCCCATATTCTGCAGGAAAAGGGTGAGGAACTGTTTGCGGCTGCACTGGATGCTGTGACGGATCCTGCGGTGCGGCAGAATATTCAGCGTTTCGGGATTCAGGTGGAAGTGATGCATTCCTTCTGGCAGTACCGGGTGATGCAGAGCCACAGGGAAAACCTGCAGAAAGTCCTGTCCGGCGTGCTGGGAACGGCAGAGCCGGAAATCGTGCAGAATATCTGCGATGCTGTATACAGCCGGGAAGAAGAGAAATATACCGAAGAAAACCGGAAACTGAAGGACAAAATGGACAGTCTGGGTGTATTCTACCTGACAGAAGGGTTTGATACCCGCACAAGAGAGTCCTTCCGGTTCCACCTGCCCGTGACCCACTGGTAAACGAACAAAATACTTCAAAACAGAAAGGATCAGATATATGAAACAGCTGAATTTCGGACTTGTAGGATACAAATTCATGGGGAAAGCCCATTCCAATGCGCTGGCCCGTCTGCCGATGTTTTTCGACTGCGGAGCGAAGATCGGTATGAAGGCCCTCTGCGGCAGAGACGAACAGTGGGTGGCACAGGCGGCGGACAAGCTGGGCTGGGAAGGATATGAAACCGCATGGGAATCCCTTGTGACCCGGAGTGACATTGACGCCATCGACATCACCGCGCCTTCCAACATGCATAAGGTCATTGCCATTGCCGCTGCGGAAAACGGGAAGCATGTGTTCAGCGAAAAACCCCTTGCCCTGAATCTTGCGGACGCCAGAGAAATGCTGGAAGCCGTACAGAAGGCCGGGGTCAAGCACCAGATCGGTTTCAACTACCGTTTTGCTCCTGCCATCCAGCTGGCAAAGCAGATCATAAACGACGGGAAACTTGGCACCATCCGCCACGTCCGGGCATCCTATCTCCAGGACTTCATCACCGACCCGGAATTCCCGCTGGTATGGCGGCTCCAGAAGGACATCTGCGGTTCCGGTTCCCTGGGAGATCTGGGGGCGCACTTCATTGACCTGGCCCGGTTCCTTGTGGGGGATTTCAAGTCTGTGATGGGGATGCAGAAAACCTTTATCAAAAGCAGACCTCTGGTGGAACGGATGGAAGGGCTTACCGCCAATGCACAGGCCGACGCTCCCAGAGGAGAAGTGGACGTGGACGACGGTACTGTGTTCATTGCGGAATTTGCAAACGGTGCGCTGGGGGTATTTGAAGCAACCCGGTTCTCCGCCGGACACAAGAACGACCTGTTTATCGAAGTTTCCGGCGACAGGGGCAGCGTGAAGTTTACCTTTGAACGGATGAACGAACTGCAGTATTATTCCGCTGACGATGAAGACGGGCTGCAGGGCTTCCGGCTGATCCAGGCCAGCGAAGGCGGTCATCCCTATATGTCCCACTGGTGGCCTGTAGGGCATGTCATCGGTTATGAACACACCTTTGTACACGAAATGTACGAATTTGTCCAGTCTATCGTCAACGATACGCCCACCTGTCCCAGCTTTGCAGACGGTGTGGAATGCTCCCGGATCATCGAAGCCGTGGAACTGTCCGCCCAGAGAAGAGCCATGGTGGACATCGACAATCTGTAAGCCTGCATAAAGCAAACATGAAAGGAAGCCGTAATTTATGAAATCCATCCCCGCATCCGTCACTGCCCATATTGAAGAAGTGGCGGCGAAACTGAAAAACTACCCCAAGCTGGAAAAGCTGTACCGCAACTGCTATCCCAATACCCTGGAAACCACTGCGGAAATCCTGCCGGACGGTTCCACCTTCCTGTATACCGGGGATATTCCTGCCATGTGGCTCCGGGATTCCACCGCACAGGTGACCCAGTATCTGCCGCTGACAAAGGATGACCCCGAAATCCGCTCGCTCCTGCGGGGACTGATTGAAAAGCAGATGTTCTATGTCCGGGAAGACCCCTATGCCAATTCCTTCAATCTGGCACCCACCGGGCATCATTATGTGGACGACCGTCCCGTGGCCAACGACTGGGTGTGGGAACGGAAGTATGAAGTGGACTCCCTCTGCTATCCCATCCGGCTGGCCTGTCTGTACTGGAAAGCCTGCGGGGACGACAGTATCTTTGATGCAAAATTTGTTTCCTCTGTGGAAACCATCGTGGATCTGTGGATTACCGAACAGCACCATATGACAGAGTCTTCCTATTATTTCGACCGTCCCGACTGCCGCTGGATCGACACGCTGCACAACGGCGGCAGAGGGTATCCCGTGAACTACACCGGCATGACCTGGTCCGGCTTCCGCCCCAGTGACGACAGCTGCACCTTCGGGTATCCCACCGCTTCCAATATGTTTGCCGTGGTATCGCTGCGGCAGCTGATGGAGGTTTTCGCCGCATATCCGGCAGCCGGCGGGGACGAAAAGCGGATCGCGAAGCTGACGGCAAAGGCGAAAAAGCTCTGTGAAGAAATAGAACACGGGATCGCCATGTACAGCATTGTGATCCACCCGAAATACGGGAAGATGTACGCCTGCGAAACCGACGGATTCGGCAACCATATTCTGGCAGACGATGCCAATGTGCCCAGCCTGCTTTCCGCTCCCTATCTGGGCTTCTGCGCACCGGACGATCCCATTTATCTGAATACCCGTCGCTTCATTCTCAGTGAGGACAACCCCTTCTACTACAGCGGCAGGGCAGCAAAGGGTGTGGGCAGTCCCCATACGCCGGAAGGCTATATCTGGCACATCGCACTGTCCATGCAGGGACTCACCGCACTGGATGCCGAAGAAATCCGCGGACTGATCGAAACCCTGTGCGCCACCGATGCGGATACCGGGTATATGCATGAAGGCTTTAACGCCGACGCCCCGAAGGAATTCACCAGAGCCTGGTTTGCCTGGTCCAACTCTCTCTTTGCGGAATTCATTGAATCCGCGCTGGACAGAGGGATTCTGTAAGCGGGCGGATACAGAAAGAACCTTTCGGGCAGAACAGGACGTTTTTCCGGACAGATATTCTCCATACGGAGGTGATACATATGGAAACGGTCATGTGGGGAACACTGGTGCTTTTTGCATTGGTTTTGACCGGTAATTTTCTGTACAGGAAAAAACCGTTTCCGGGGGGACTGACCAGTGCAGGGGCCATGGTTCTGATCTGGCTGACCGGTCGGAGCTGGCTGTCTATGCTGATCCAGAGCGGCAAGGATACGACGCTTCTGGGATTCTACGTCTATCCGGCAGTACCTGTTATACAGCTGATACTGTCTGTATTGGCGGCAGGCGGGATGATTGTCAGTGCTGTTATGTTTCTGCGCCGGAGACATACGAACAAAGAATAACCAAAAGACCGGATCCGGAGACTGTCATATCAGGTTCTCCGTCCGGTCTTTCTTGTCTGTATAGGGTTATGCAAGAGGTTCAATGGTACAGAATACCACAGAGTTGGGGGCAATGGGTACCTGATAATACAGTTCTCCTTCTGCCACAGCCACTTCCACGGTTTCTGTCTGCAGTTGTGCACATTCGGTGTACCGGATATAGTTCCGGTTGTACAGCATTCTTGCGGTATCGGAAGTCAGATTGTTAGGCAGCTGTGTACTGTCGGGAGACCAG
>JAFQGY010000212.1 GCA_017415325.1 Clostridia bacterium | reverse complement strand
GCTCGATTCCGTCAATGTCGATGCCGTGGTAGCCGATCCGCCGCATTCTGGTCATGGGTTCTCCGTCATCCGGGCAGACCGTCACAATCAGGCAGTTCGGTATGGCAAACACATCCCCCGGCACGCCATATGCGGACAGCAGCCGGTTGACCGCTTCCTCCACCCGGTAGATCTCCGCCCCGCACATCTGCAGATGATACCCCAGTGAGATTGCCACTTCCAGCAGTTTTTCGGTTTGTGTCCGGTTTTCCATGGGCGGCCTCCTGTGATTCTGAAATGGTTATAAAATATTGTAGCACAGGGGGAATGGTTTGTCAATGGGAGGTTCTCCGCAGATGAAGTCCCGAGTGTTGGCGATAGATGAACTTCAAGAATTCACCGATAGATGAACTTCAAGAATTCAGCGATAGATAAACTTCTGGTGGTCATACGTTTCCAGCTCATCCAGAAACCGGCTGGAGGAACAGAGATAGATTCCACCGAATTTCTCCCAGGAACCCAGCAGTTCCGTCTTTTTCGTGTTCTGTGCTACATATTCCCGCCGGAATTCGTGACATATGGGGTGTACCAGCAGGATCGGCTTGTACAGGGCAGTGGACCAGGGATCCGCTTCCACAGAAAAATCATAATCCGGCAGTTTGCGCGGTTTTTCCGGGATCTCATAAAGCACCACATCGGGACTCCGGCCGGTGATGGCCATTTTCTTTACCCAGTAGAACTGCCCGTTATCCCGAATGGTCAGCCGTCTTGTTTTGCTTTTGGAGGCAAAAAACTTCACGGCATAGATGGTATGATCCCCGTATACGGTGAAATCGTGTTTTTTATACCACCATGGGGAGAACAACCAGCCAAAATGATTCCCCTGCAGTCGGAATCCCCTTTTCCTGCAGATCCGTTTCAGCCGCAGGTACAGCCCGATCCGCTTCACAAAAATCCGTATGTACGGCAGCAGCAGCAGTACCAGTACCGCCGGCAATATATAAAAATATCCGTTCATCCTTGCACCTCGCAGTCAATTGACCTTGTTTCGGAATTCTTTGTTTTCATTATATCACAGGTGAACGCATAAGTCAAATCCATATTATTTGGAAAACTGCACAAAGAAAACGCCGGCTTTTCCAAACCGACGATTTCATTTTTGGGTATTGTATCCGCAAGTCCGGCATATCTGCCAAATTCACCCCTGCAGGAAGTCCAGTACCGTCCGGTTGAAGGCTTCCGGATTCTTCGCCGCAACAAAGTGATCCCCCGGCAGAATGGCAAGGGTACCATCGGGCAGTGCCGCCGCAATGGCACGGGTATGGTCGTCCCGGATCATGTCCTTTGTCCCGGCGATCACCAGCACGGGCATGGTCAGCTTCGCCAGATCCGCTGCGGCTATATGAGGTTCGTTCACCATCAGTCCCAGCATCTCTGCGTTGGCTCTTGCTTTGGGATCCCTTCCGGCAAACCATGTGGCAATCCTGTACCCCAGCTCCACCGGCCACTGTACGGAACGTTTCACCCCGGACGGATCCAGATTGGCGCCGTTCAGAATCAGCTTTTCCACCCGCTCCGGATGGGCAAGGGCATACAGCATGGCGATGTTTCCGCCGTCGGAGAACCCCAGCAGATGCATGGTTTCAATCCCATGGGCGATCCGGAACTGTTCCAGATCACAGGCAAACTGTGTCAGAGTAAAGGGAGCCTCTCCTCTGGGGGACTGTCCGTGGCCTCTGGTGTCAACAGCGTACACATGGTACCGTGCAGCAAAAGCCTCCATCTGTCCGGCAAAGTATTCTTTGGATTCTCCGTTGCCGTGGAGGAGCACAAGAGGTGTCCCCTCTCCCGCTTCCGTGTAAGCCAGCTTGATCACTTAAAATTCCTTTTCCTGCCACATGGGGCGCTGTCTTTCGTAGGGGGTATCCAGCTTGATGGGTGCGCCTGCCTTGTTGGAACGGGAGAAGGCGGTCATGATGTCCAGAACATGGAGCTGCTGCTGGTAGCCGGCTCTGGGAGTGATGCCTTCTTCGATAGCCTTGGCCATATCCGCCAGACCCAGGGAACGGGAAGGTTCGGAGTAGGGGAAGGTCAGCGGATAGTCTACCCAGCCGGTTTCGGGCTTGAACACCTTTACCACACCGTCAAACCGGTTGGGATCCGGGATCTTCAGTGTTCCTTCGGTTCCGTAGATCATGAGCATGTCGTACATGTCGGTGTATACGTCAAAGGATGCGGTGTAGCTTGCCACAGCACCGGATGCAAACCGGATGGCACCGGTGGTGAAGGTGTCCACTTCCACATGGATCACATCCCCCTTATGGGGTTCGGAGCCGATCACTCTGTCCGGGAAGGAAATGGAACCGAATGCGGTCACTTCCGTGGCTCTGCCGAAGATATTCACCAGCGTGGTGATATAATAGGGGCCCATATCCAGCATGGGGCCGCCGCCCTTTTCAAAGAAGAAATACGGATCCGGATGCCAGCTTTCGGGGCCGTGACCCAGGAAATGTGCCTGTGCGGCGATGGGCTTGCCGATCAGACCTGCGTCGATCAGGTTCCGGCTGGTCTGGATACCCGCACCCATGAAGGTATCGGGAGCACCGCCCAGGTACAGACCCTTTTCTTGTGCCAGTGCCACCAGTTCTCTGGCGTCTTCCATATTGGTTGCCAGAGGCTTTTCAGAATACACATGCTTCCCTGCCAGAAGGGCCGCCTTGGTTACGCCGTAGTGGTCATTGGGACGGGTGATGTTCAGCACGATATCCACTTCCGGATCGGCGAACAGCTCGTACATGTCATTGTAAATCTTCGGCACGCCGTATGCCTTGGCCTGATTTTCCGCTTTTTCCCGCACAAGGTCACAGGTACCGGCTACCTGGATGTTTTGGAAGGTCTTGCCGATGTTGGAAAGGTAGGCGCCGCTGATGTTGCCCTGCCCTACGATACCGATTTTCTTCATATGGTGATTCCTCCTTGAGAGTTCAGTTTACTGTTTGTTGTCCCCGGAACCGGTGTCACGGTTTTTCCACACGATCCGTCTGACAGACCGGATATGCCGGAAGGTGGCTTCTTCGCCCTGTTCCGCCAGCATCCGCAGCCATTTTTCAAGAACATATGCGGTGTGAGGATGCATCTTCTCCCGGGCACGGCCAGCAAGGAAGTATGCCAGAGGACAGTCGTCCGTGTAGTTTTCGCCTTTGTAATTCTTGCTGGCGGCAACCCGGTCACAGAACATTTCCTTCAGATCCGCCACAGGCATTTCCACCGGCTCGTACTGTTTGGTTTTCGGGTTCACGTCATTCCAGTACTCAAAATGATGCCGGTTTCTTCCTTTGTGGTGCAGCCAT
The DNA here is from genome assembly GCA_017415325.1 of Clostridia bacterium. Classification (GTDB taxonomy): domain Bacteria; phylum Bacillota; class Clostridia; order Oscillospirales; family CAG-272; genus UMGS1696. The sequence goes on along the minus strand of JAFQGY010000212.1, from coordinate 44 downwards.
GCCGGAGAATACCCGAACAGCTCTCTTTCCCGTTCGTTGGGACT
>JAFQGY010000211.1 GCA_017415325.1 Clostridia bacterium | reverse complement strand
TGGCGGAAAAGCTGGCGGAGACCATCGCAGGGTATGCCGCACTGCATGATTTTGATGCTGTAGTACCCACCTGTGCCGAATCCGGCAAGAATGTGGACGCCGTACTGGAAGAAGCAGGTCAGTTCTTATATGAAGGGGACTGGATGTTTGCCTCCGATACCCTGACCGACCAGCCGGAAAAGCAGATTGCCGCCGAAATCGTCCGTGAAAAGCTTCTGCGTACCCTGTCGGAGGAAGTGCCCCACGGTACCGCTGTGGTGATCGAAGAGTTCACCGAAGAAAAGGATATGCTGCGGATCCGGGCGGAAATTTTCTGCGAAAAGGCATCCCATAAGGGAATCATCGTGGGCAAGGGCGGAGAAACCCTGAAGAAAATCGGTACTTATGCCAGAGAAGATATGGAAGCCTTCTTCGGTGTGAAGGTCTATCTGAACCTGTGGGTTAAGATCAAGGAAAACTGGCGGGATTCCGACTTTGCGCTGAACAACTTCGGATATAACAAGAAGGAAATTGACGGTTAAAGAGAACCCTGCGGGAAGGAGGGACGGTGCATGGAAGAGCTGGAAGTGGAAGGGCTTGTGATCCGGGAAACCCAGACGGGAGAAGCAGACGAAATCCTGACCATCCTGACTGCCGACCACGGGAAAATCACCATCAGCGGCAGAGGCGTACGGAGTATGCGGAACAAACATGCGGCGTCCGTGCAGCTGTTTTCCTACAGTACACTGCTGCTGAACAAACCGAAAAAGTATTACTATATCACCGATTCCTTTTTTATCGAAAACTTCATGGGTATCCGGTACGATGTGGAAAAACTGGCACTGGCCACCTATCTCTGTGATGTGGCGGCGGAGTTTTCTCTGGAAGACGTACCGAATCCGGCGCTTATGCAGCTGACCCTGAACACCCTGTATGCCATTGCCTACCGGGATGACATCCCTCTTTCCAGAATCAAGGCGGCATTCGAGTTCCGGGTGATCTGCGAGGAAGGATTTGCGCCGGAACTGTACGCCTGCGGAATCTGCCGGTGCGATCTGACAGAGGGCGGGTATCTGGATGTGATGAACGGCCGGGTGCTCTGCCGGAACTGCCAGGAGAAATACGTCAATTCCGCCGCATATGCCCTGGATGAAGCCACTGCAAAAATCCATGTGCGAGTGACACCGGCGGTACTGTGTGCCATGCGGTATATCCTGTCCGCACCCATGAAAAAACTTTTGTCCTTCCAGGTGGAAAAAAGCGATGGGGAAATCCTGGCCGTTGCCTGTGAACGGTATCTGCTGAACCATCTGGAACACACATTTTCGTCCCTGGAATATTATCATGCCCTGCTGGACAACCGACTGTAGGCAGGGAAACCGAGGAAACCTGAAATGAATCAAAAAGCAATTTATATACTGGAATTCAACAAGATCCGGGAAATGCTGGCGGAGCTGGCCCATACGGAAGGGGCAAAGGAACTGGCACTGAAGCTGACGCCTTCCTCCGACATCGTAAAGGTGCAGAAGATGCAGCAGAGAACCACCGACGCCAAAAAGCTGGTGGGGATCAAAGGCCAGCCTTCCTTCGGCAACATCAAGGATATCCGTCCTTCCATCGAACGGGCGGAAAAGGATGCCATGCTGTCCATGCGGGAACTGCTGGACTGTGCGGCGGTACTGCGCTGTGCCCGTACACTGACCGATTACCGGCAGGGGGAACGGACACCGGAAACCACCCTGGATGAAGTGTTCGACCGGCTGCTGCCCAACAGACTGCTGGAAGAAAAAATTACCCGTTCCATCGTGGCGGAAGACTTTATGGCGGACGAAGCAAGCCCGGAGCTGTCCGACATCCGGCGTAAGATCCGGCAGGTCAACAGCAAGATCAAGGATACCCTGCAGCAGTATGTCAGCGGATCCTCCAAATACCTGCAGGAAAACATCGTCACCTCCCGTGGCGGACGGTATGTAATCCCCGTGAAAGCGGAATACCGGAATGAAGTCAAGGGGCTGATCCACGATACCTCCCAGTCCGGGGCAACCATCTTTATTGAGCCCATGGCTGTGGTGGAAGCCAACAACGAACTGCGCACGCTGGAAAGCAGGGAAACCCATGAAATCGAACGGATTCTACGGGATCTGTCCGCCGGGGTTGCTGTATCCGGGCATGCGCTGGAACTGAACTACCTCAACATCAACGAACTGGCATTCCTGTTTGCCTGTGCGGATCTGTCCTACCAGATGGACGCTTCTCCCGCAAAGATTTCCCATAAACAGGAAATCACCCTGTACAAGGCAAGACACCCCCTGCTGGACAAAACCAAAGTGGTGCCTATCACCGTGGCTCTGGGGGAAGGACAGCAGATGCTGGTGATTACCGGGCCCAATACCGGCGGGAAGACCGTTACCCTGAAAACCATCGGGCTCTTTACCATGATGACCCAGGCCGGTCTGCATATTCCAGCTGAGGACACCTCCCGCATCGGGATTTTCGATGAAATCTTCTCCGACATCGGTGACGAGCAGAGTATCGAGCAGTCCCTGTCCACCTTCTCCTCCCACATGAAGGGCATCGTCCCCATCATCGAGACCATGACGGAGCGTTCTCTGGTGCTGTTTGATGAACTGGGGGCCGGTACAGACCCTGTGGAAGGGGCGGCGCTGGCCATGTCCATTCTGGAAGAAGTCCGTGTAGCCGGAGCCCTCTGTGCGGCAACCACCCACTATGCGGAACTGAAATCCTATGCCCTGGAAACGGAAGGCGTGTGCAATGCCTCCTGTGAATTCGACGTATACACCCTCCGTCCCACCTACCGTCTCATCATCGGTACCCCCGGCAAGTCCAATGCGTTTGCCATTTCCGAAAAGCTGGGGCTGCCGGAGACCATTGTGAAGCGGGCGGAAAACTTTGTGGACACCGGATCCCGGAACTTTGAAGGGGTTATCGAAAAACTGGAAGCCACCCGCCATGAGCTGGAAACCGAAAAGAATGAAGTTTCCCGCCTGAAACAGGAATTTGCCGCATACAAAGCCAAGGCGGAAAAGGAACTGGCCGAAAAAGTGGGCAAGGCGGAAAAGGAAGCTGAAAAGATCCGCCAGAAGGCACAGGAAACCCTGGACGGCGCCAGAATCACCAGCCAGTATGTCTTCGACCAGCTGGAGCAGCTGAAACGGGAAAAAGACGCCGCAGACCTTGCCGAAAAGATTGCCAATGCCAAGAAAGATGTACGCAAGCGGGTGCGGGACTACGACGATAAAATGAATCCCGGCATGGAACCGGATGAGGACGAAGAAGACTATGTACCGCCCAGACCGCTGAAGAAAGGCGATGCTGTACGGCATAAAAACATCGGCACCACCGATATTCTGCTGGACGATCCGGACAAGAACGGCAATGTGAATCTGCGTATGGGGGCCGTCAAAACCAGAGCCAATGTGGCCGACCTGCGTCTGCTGGACGAAGCGGAACAGAAAAAAGAGCAGAAAAAGAGCGGCGGCGGGGTGAAGACCTCCGTTTCCCGGTCCTTTAAGACCGAATGCGATGTCCGGGGCATGACCGGGGAAGAAGCCTGGTTCGTGGTGGATAAGTATCTGGACGAAGCAAAGGTGGTCAACATCAAGAGCGTCATGGTGATCCACGGGAAGGGAACCGGGGCACTGCGCAATGCCCTGTGGAAGCAGTTCAAGTCCGACACCAGAGTCGCTTCCTTCCGTGCGGGACAGTACGGCGAAGGGGATTACGGCGTTACGGTGGTGGAACTGAAGTAAATCCACGGCGGATACCATCAATTTTTGTATATTTTCCGGGCAGGAAATCGAAAAATTCATAATCTGCCATTGAAAATTCCATGGATTGATGGTATAATACCGATAGATATGGAATTTTTCCGGCAATGTCAGAGGATATCCGGAGATAATAGGAGAATCGTATGGCAAAATTTAAGCTCAGTGCATTTTCGGACGAATATGCCAAGGAACTGGACAGCCAGATCGAAGGACTGGTAAAGAACAAAGTAAAAATGACCGAACTGCGGGGCGTGGACGGTATCAATGTATCCGACCTGACCGTAATGCAGGCCATGAATGTAAAGAGCAAGCTGGATGCCTTCGGGATCGGTGTTTCCGCCATCGGTTCCCCCATCGGCAAGATCAAGATCACAGATCCCATGGAACCCCATCTGGATAAGCTGAAGCAGACCTGCGAAGTGGCTGAAATCATGGGTACCCGCCGGATCCGCATGTTCTCCTTCTACATTCCGGACGGAAACTTTGAGGAATGCCGTGACGAAGTGATCGACCGTATGGGTAAGATGCTGGATGTGGCCGACGAATATGGTCTGCAGCTGTGCCACGAAAACGAAAAGGGCATCTACGGGGACATTGCCGAACGGTGTCTGGATCTGCTGAAGGCCACCGGCGGCAGACTGGGCTGTGTGTTCGATCCCGCCAACTTCATCCAGAGCGGCTGCGAACCCTTCCCCCATGCGTTCACCATGCTGAAACCCTACATTACTTATATGCATATCAAGGACGCTGTCCGCAACGGTACCATTGTGGTTCCCGGCTCCGGGATCGGCTGTCTGCCGGAGATCATGGCTCTGCTGAACAACAGCACCAAGAGCGAGATCATCCTGACGGTGGAACCTCACCTGAGAGTGTTCTCCGGCCTTGCTGCTCTGGAAAGCGGCACCGAAAATCACAGCACCATCGGCAATACCTTTGCTACCGCCGAGGAAGCCTTTGCCGCTGCCATTACCTGGACCCGCAACTGCCTGCCCAGAACCGCAGAAGTGCTGTAAGTCAAACAAGAATATTTCCACAGAAAGGACCTACATACAATGTCTATGAAGAAAATGCTTGCCATCGACCTGGGGGCCTCCAGCGGCCGCGGGATCATCGGTGGGTACGACGGAAAGAAGATTACCCTGGAAGAAATCCACCGTTTCTCCAATGACCCTGTCATGACCCCCACCGGGTTCTACTGGGACACCATCCGTCTGCTGTTTGAAATCAAGACTGCTATCCTGAAGTCCACCCAGGCCGGCGGGATCGACACGCTGGGGATCGACACCTGGGGCGTTGACTACGGCTATCTGGACAAGACCGGTGCACTGCTTTCCAATCCTTTCAACTACAGAGACACCAGAACCGTAGGCATTACCGATTACGTATGGAACAAGATCGCTCCCTGGGAAGAAATCTACGGCGTAACCGGGATCCAGAACATGAACTTCAACACCCTGTACCAGATGGCTGCCGACCTGCGCGACCGTCCGTGGCTGGTGGAAAACGCTGACAAGATGCTGTTCGTGCCTGACCTGCTGGGCTACTTCCTGACCGGCAACAAGCAGACCGAATACACCATCGCTTCCACCGGTGCTCTGCTGGATGCCGCCAAGCGGGACTATGCGGACGCACTGCTGTCCAAGTTCGGGATTCGCCGCGACGTTCTCTGCGACATCGTACAGCCCGGCACGGAACTGGGTCAGCTGAGACTGGAAGAAGAAATGGGCAACTCCACCGCCAAGGTTGTGAAGGTTGCATCCCATGACACCGCTTCCGCCGTTCTGTCCGTTCCCGCTCTGGACGAAGATTTCCTGTACATCTCCAGCGGTACATGGTCCCTGATGGGTATCGAGTCGGGGACCCCCGTTATCAATGACCAGACTCTGAAGTATGACTTCACCAACGAAGGAGGCGTGTTCGGCAACATCCGGATCCTGAAGAACATCATGGGTCTGTGGAT
>JAFQGY010000210.1 GCA_017415325.1 Clostridia bacterium | reverse complement strand
TCCCCATGCTTTTCCGCCGGTACAGTCAGCATTTCCCGTTCTGTCACTGCCGTACTCATCACCGCCACAGTCCCTTCCGGAATCCCACCCGCCGGAGTGGTGTCATGCTCCCCCGGAACTGTCATCAGCAGAAAGAAACCGGCGATCATGGCTCCGCCCAGCGCAAGAACTCTTCCTGCCGCCTGCCGGGATGCTGTATACTGCGTTTCCGGATCGTGCATTTCCGTATGCGGGAATACGTTTCCGGTTCTGCTGTTTTTCGGTCTGCCGTAGTGGGTCATGATACTATCCTCCCATTGGTACAGGTATCGTCAAAATTTGATTTTTTCCGTTGGAATTTGCGCTGCAAGGTTGACATCCATCGGGGAAACCTCTATAATAGGTAAGAAGTAAGATATAAGAGATCAGATGTAAAATGGTGAAAGTGTTTTCCGATGCAGAGAAACCTGCCGCCGACTCCGTATTTCTTACCTCTTACCTCTTATCTCTTACTTTTTATTGGGGGTAATTATGGCAAATATCACGCCGTATCTTTCCCGTGTCACCCGGCAGGACAGACTGCGGATTTCCCACAGCAGGCCGGTGGTGTTCTGGATGACCGGGCTTTCCGGTTCCGGCAAATCCACCATTGCATCCGCTTTTGAATCCCTGTGCGTGGGAGCGGGGCATGCAGCGTTCATGCTGGACGGGGACACGGTACGCACCGGACTCTGCGCCGGACTGGGATTTTCTCCGGAAGACAGAGCGGAAAACCTGCGCCGCATTGCGGAAACAGCAAAAATTGTAGCTTCATCCGGACAGATTGTGGTGGTCTGCGCCATCTCTCCCGACCAGCAGTCCCGGGACAGAGCCAGAGAAATTATTACGCCCGCCGCGGATTTCTTTGAAGTGTATGTTTCCACCCCGGTGGAAGAATGCGCCAGACGGGATCCCAAGGGGCTCTATAAAAAAGCATATGCAGGGGAAATTCCCGCGTTCACAGGGGTCAGCGCCCCGTATGAAGTGCCGGAAAAACCGGACATTGTACTGGACACCGTATCCGACTCTGTTGACGCTTGTGTGAAGATTCTGTTCGATGCAGCCATGGACTGTGCCTATCGTCCGGTGTTCCTGCTGAACGAAATGGCAAAAGCAGCGGCCATGGCAGCCACAGCCATTCTGGAAATCTACAACGGACAGTACGAGGTTTCCTTTAAGGACGACACCTCTCCCCTGACCACCGCAGATACCGCATCCAACAAAGTGATCACAGAGCATTTCCGCACTGTCTTCCCGGAATACGACATTCTCACGGAAGAAGAGGACGACGGGGACAGGGACACCCACGGAATCCCGAAACGGCTCAACGGCTGCGGCACCTTCATCATCGACCCCCTGGACGGCACCAAAGAATTCATCAACCGCAACGGAGAATTCTGCGTCTCCATCGGCTTTGCGGATCACCACAGGGTCATGGCCGGGGTGGTAGCGGTTCCCGCCAGAGGACTGCTTTACTATGCATATGAAGGCAGAGGGGCCTATAAGACCACCATCACGGCAGATATGGCGGAAAAAGGGATTGCGTCCCTGTTTGATCCGGCGGAACAGATCCATGTATCCGACAGAGTAAACGGTCTGCGGATCACTGCCAGCCGTTCCCACGGGGACAAACAGACCGAAGCCCTGCTGGAAATCAACAAGGACCGCATCGGGGATGTGCTCACGGCAGGCAGCTGTCTCAAGGGCTGTCTCATCGCCGAAGGAGAAGCGGACATCCATTACCGCTGGGGTGCTTTCATGAAGGAATGGGACACTGCCGGCATGGAAATTCTGTGCAAAGAAGCTGGCGCCTCCTTCACGGACATGAACGGCGCTCCTCTGTGTGCCAACCGGGCAGATCCCGTGAACCGGAATGGTTTCAGGATTCTGAATCGGCCGGAAGCGGCACTGGACACAGACGATATAAAATAAAATTAAGAAATAAGAAGTAAGAGATCAGAAATGCGCACAATACTTCTTACTTCTGATTTCTTACTTCTTACTTGGAACGAAAGGTTTAAGGTAAACATGAACTATAGTCATCTGGATATGCTGGAATCCCGGAGTATTCATATTCTGCGGGAATCGTATGCGGCATTTAAGAATCTGTGTATGCTCTGGTCCATCGGGAAGGACAGCACCGTGCTGCTCTGTCTGGCCAGAAAGGCATTCTTCGGGCATGTTCCCTTCCCGCTGGTACATGTGGACACCCACTACAAGATCCCCGAAATGATCGAATACCGGGATCGTCTGGCCATGGAATGGAATCTGGACATGGTATACGGGGAAAACACCGAAGCTCTGCAGAACAAGCAGACCTACCCCGACGGAAACGCCACCCGTCTGGAATGCTGCAAAAATCTGAAAACCGAAGCCCTGACCCACACCCTGGCCGGCGACTGGCCCCGGTACCGGCTGAACCACAAAACCGGCAAATACGAGCTGGACGAAAACCGCGAACCCTTCACAGGTGTTATCGTAGGGGTACGTGCGGACGAAGAAGGCTCCCGCTCCAAGGAACGGTACTTCTCTCCCCGGGACCGCCACAACGACTGGGACGCCGACGACCAGCCTCCGGAATTCTGGGGTCAGTACAAGACCGACTTTGCCCCGGGTACCCATGTGCGGATCCATCCCCTGCTGGACTGGACGGAAGTGGACATCTGGGAATACATCAAGAGAGAAGGCGTACCGGTGGTATCCCTGTACTTCAACCAGGGCGACGGCAAGCGGTATCGTTCTCTGGGCTGCTGGCCCTGCACTTCCCCCGTGGAATCCACCGCATCCAATCTGGACGAAATCATTGAAGAACTGAAGTCCGGCAAGTTTGCCCGCATTGCGGAAAGAAGCGGCCGGGAACAGGACAAGGAAGACGGCGGAGGACTGGAATCCCTGAGACGGAACGGATACATGTAAGATAAGAAGTCAGAAGTAGGAGATAAGAAGTATTCTTCTCTTGCTTCCGGCAATATATTTCTTACATCTTATCTCTTATTTCTTATTTGGAGTATATCATGGACAAATTACATATGAATATCGTAGTTGCGGGACATGTGGACCATGGGAAGAGTACCGTCATCGGGCGGCTGCTGGCGGATACCCATTCTCTCCCGGACGGCAAGATCGAGCAGATCCGGGCCATGTGCGAACGGAACGCCAAGCCTTTTGAATATGCCTTTCTGCTGGACGCCCTGAAGGACGAACGGGCACAGGGGATCACCATCGACACCGCCCGCTGCTTCTTTGAAACCGAAAAGCGGAAATACATCATCATCGACGCCCCCGGACACATTGAATTTCTGAAAAACATGATTACCGGGGCTTCCCGGGCGGATGCAGCGCTGCTGGTCATCGACGCCAACGAAGGGATCTGCGAAAACTCCCGCCGCCACGGGTACATGCTGGAAATGCTGGGGATCCGGCAGATTGCCGTACTGGTGAACAAGATCGACCTGGTGGACTGCGACAGAGGCGTGTATGACCGGATCTGCCGGGACTATACCGAATTTCTTTCTCAGATCGGCATCAAGCCCGCCGCATTCATTCCCGTATCCGCCATGGACGGGGACAACATCGCCAACTACTCCCACAGAACCCCCTGGTACACCGGCCCCAACGTGCTGGAACAGCTGGATCTGTTCATGGGCGGCGAACACAATGACAACAAGCCTCTGCGGATTCCCGTACAGGATGTTTATAAATTCACCGAAGGCGGGGATGACCGTCGTATCGTAGCCGGGATGTGCGAATCCGGGAAGCTGCTGGCGGGAGATGAACTGATTTTCTATCCCTCCGGCAAGACCACCCGTGTACACAAGCTGGAAGAATGGTTCATGGAAGAGGATTCCGACAGAGCCCCCACCGATGTCACCTGCGGCAAGTCCTGCGGCTTCACCACCGAAACACAGATCTATGTGCGCCGCGGGGAAATCGCCTGCAAAATCGGGGAAGAAGCTCCCAAGGTAGGCCGTGTATTCCGGGCCAGTGTATTCTGGCTGGGCAAGGAACCGCTGGTGATGGGCAAGAGCTATTCCATCAAGTCCTGCACCGCAAAAACTACCTGCAAGGTAACCGCCATCCACAGTGTCCTGGACGCCTCCAACCTGAACAAGGATCAGACCGCCACCGAAGCGAAGAAGCACGCCATTGCCGACTGCACCTTCACCTGCGAAAGAGACATTGCCTTTGACATCAGCACAGCCCTGCCCGCAACAGGTCGGTTCGTTCTGGTAGACGGCTATGAAATCGCAGGGGGCGGGATCATCAAGGAAGCCATCGCCGGAGAAGGTGCTGCCAACCGGAACCGGAACGCTGTTACCGCCGGGGAACGGATCCGCTTCATGGGACAGGAACCGCTGCTGGTACTGTGTGCCGGGGACGATTACGCCCACATGCTGGAACGGGCGCTGTTCGATGAAGACAGAAAACCCTATTTCGCCGGTGATGTGGATCAGACTGTGGCCCGTGCTCTGCTGGATGCCGGACTGATCGTACTGGTGACGGACGATGTAGATCTGCCGGCTTATGCGACCTGCGGCGACATTGAAAAGGACATCACGGAAATCCTCATCCGCACCAAGGCGGAACTGAGAATGATCAACTGATAAAATACGAAATAAGAAGTCAAAAATCAGAGATACAGAGAGAAATATGGCATCATGGATCTTTCACCTGCGGGCGGCGGAAATGGTTCTGCAGCATACCGGATTTGCAGATTTGCCGGAAGATGCGCTTATCCACTGGTATATGGGCAATCTGGCGCCGGACTGCGGGGTTCCCGTGGGATTTGCAGAGTATGTCCCCTCCAAGGATGTCACCCATTTCAAAGTGGGAAAGCATCCCTGTCCGGCACGGTTCGCCGAAGAGTATCTTACCGGTGACATGTCCTGTGATCCGGAGACGCTCTGGTTCCTCCGGGGGTATCATGCCCATCTGCTGACGGATGTTTTCTGGGTGGAGAATGTGCTGAATCCGGAAAAGGAACGGTATGCCCCCCTGCCTGTGCAGGACAAAAAAGCGTTTTATACACTGGTGAAAGCAGACTGGTATGATCTGGATACCCTCTGGCTGGGAGAACTGTATGCCGCCGGAGAAAGCTTCCGTCCGCTGGAACTGCTTATGGGACTTTCGGAATTTCCCAACCGCTATCTGGACTTTTTCCCCGCAGATGCCTTTACCCTGCGTCTGATTTCCCTCAGAGAACTGTATACCCCTGATGTGATCCTGCCGCAGCTGGCCGGAGTACGCCGGGAATATCCGGTTCTGACGCCGGAAGAAGAAAATTGCCTCCTTACCGATCTGATCAACAGTATTTCTTCCTTCTGACTTCTTATCTCTTATTTGAAAAAAGGAGGAGACTCATATGGAATCCATCATCGCGAAACTGCGTACTGCCGGGGAATATTATGCCGCCGGACTGCTGGAATGTCCCGACAGAACTCCCCTTTGGCGCTTTTCCCACGCCACCGCAGAATTCTTCAGAACCGCAAAACTGCCTCCCTATGACGGCGGCAGACTGTATCCCTGCGGTCTTTCACTGACAAACACTAACTATCTGGGCGCTGTCCCGGAATATTCCTATACATGGCGGTATCTGGCCGGAGAAATTCAGAAAAAAGTGCCGGAAGCGATACCGGAACTGAATGCCATCGCCGGAAAAGTAGCCCCCATCGCCACACCCCACACCGTCGGCGGTGCCGGATACACCCACTCCTTCATCAATTTCCGCCGGATTCTGGCTGATGGTCTCTCCGGTTACCGTGCCCGGGTGGATGCTCTGCCGGAGGGGGAATTCAGACAGTCCATGACCATGCTGCTGGACGGGATTGAAGTGCTCAGACAGCGGTGTGTTGCGTATCTGAAAGAAGAAAACGCCCGTCCGGAGCTGATTGATGCTCTGGAATGGGTGCCCAATCACACGCCCCGGAACATTTACGAAGCACTGGTTTCCTGGAACTTTGTCTATTACGTGGACGGCTGTGACGACCTGGGCGGTCTGGACAGAGGGCTGGTTCCCTACTGGAAGGGCGAGGACATTGTGGAGCTGATCCATGAGCTGTACACCCATGTGGATGCCAACAGCGGATGGTCCCAGCCTCTCGGCCCTACCTATAACGGCCTGACCGTACAGTGCATCAAGGCCTCCGCCCACATCCGCCGTCCCTCCATTCAGCTTCTGGTGACGGAAGACATGCCAGAGGAAGTCTGGGAAGCCGCTTACGAATCCATCGGTTCCAGCTGCGGTCAGCCTGCTTTCTACAACTGGGATTCCTTCAAGCGGGAAATCAACGCACGGCTTCCCGAAGTGACGGAAGAAGACCTGCAGTATCTGGCCTTCGGGGGATGCACGGAAACCATGATCGAAGGGCTGTCCAACGTAGGCTCCGACGACGCCGGGCTGAACACCGCACTGATTTTCGACGGTTTCTTCCGGGAAAAGCTGACAAGCTACGATTCCTTTGACGCCTTCATGGAAGCGTATGCCACAGAAGCGGAGCACACCATCGACGAAGTCTGCGCCATTCTGGAAGAACACCGGAAAACCAGAGCCCTGTATCGTCCCCAGCCCATCCGCACCCTGTTCATTGACGACTGTATCGATAAGCAGACCGACTTCAATGCAGGCGGCGCCCGGTACAACTGGAGCGTCATCAATGTGGCGGGACTGATCAACGTCATCGACTCCATGGCGGCCATTGAAAAGCTGGTATTCGCAGACAAAAAGTTCACGGCGGAAGAATTCATACGGCTGCTGGACGAAAGAGATCCGGCATTCCTGGCGCTTTGTAAGAACTGTCCCAAGCACGGCAACGACGATCCTTCTGCCAACCGGATCGCCAACTATCTCTCCGACCGGATCTACGGCCGTTTTGAAACCCACACCTGCACCCCAGGCGGAAAGTATTTTGCGGTATCCAACCAGTTTACCACCTACGAAGCGGCCGGGAAAGGCATCCGTGCCACCCCTGACGGACGGGCGGACAACGAGCCCCTGTGCGACTCCTGCGGCGCCATCCACGGCAGAGATGTGAACGGCCCCACGGCCATGCTGAAAAGCGTTGCGTCTCTCCGGCTGGATAAGGTACTGGGCACCCCCGTCACCAATCTGCGCATGAGCAAGGCCAATCTGTCCACATTGCTGAAACCCATGGTGATGGGATTCTTCGCAGACGGCGGCGTACAGCTGCAGATCACCTGTGCCTCCCGGGAAGAACTGCTGGATGCGGTAGCCCACCCGGAAAAGCATGAAAATCTGGTGGTACGCATCGGCGGCTATGCGGAATACTTCAACCGGCTCTCGCCTGTGCTGAAGCAGACCGTCATTGACAGAACGGAATACTGAGAAAAAATAAGAAGTAAGAGATAAGAGATATTTTGATCGGAAGAGCATCCTGCTGCGGTGGGGTGCTCTTTTTGCATGAAAAAACGCCCGGAGGAAAAATCTGAAATCCCACAGGCGTTTCACATATCTCTTATCTCTGATTTCTTATCTCTTATCTATCGTAATGTAGCATCCTTCTCCGGCGGGCAGAGTGATGTCGTAGCAGCCATCGGGGTTCTGCATGGTGCAGGTACAGGTGTCGGTGTGCAGGGTTACCTGTCTGCCGCGCAGAGCCAGACGGATTTTTGCCGGTTTCACCTCACTGAGGGGATGCATGTTCACGATGGTCATGGCATAGCCGTTTTCCCCCTCAAAGCATCCCACAAGCAGGGGATCCTCCGTGACAATTGCCTGTACCGGAGCAAATCCGGCAAGCTGTTCTTCAAACTGCAGATAGGGCAGATCTTCCCGGCAGTTTACGTGGAAGGCGCCCACAGGACGGCAGGACAGATACACATCCTCGATGGATTTCAAAAATCCGTGGAACTGCTTTGCCGTATAGAACAGGGGCGAGCGTTTCCCTTCCGCTGTCAGCAGGCCGTCCGTATGTCCCGGCGGGGTGGCCAGACAGTAATGGAAAATGGCAGCGGCGCCAAAGGCCATCACCGTCCAGAACTGCCACCGCAGATCCATGGCATCCGGTTCTCTGGCAGGCTGATACCACACCAGATCCTGCACCATGATCCACAGTTCCCTGTCATATTTCCGGCAGCAGGAAGCAATCTGGGACAGGTTTTCCAGATACCCGGGATACAGGGTCCGGGTCACGCCGTCTTCCGCAGTCCGGCAGGGGTATACATCCACACAGACATAGGGGGTATCGAATTTCCGGCAGTATTCCTCCAGATGCTCCCTGTAGGTCGTGCCCTTGGTTTCGTAATACTGAATGGCCTGCACATCCGCACCGTATTCCAGCTGGGCTGTGGAAGCGTACATGGGCAGCAGATTGATGTAGGCATCCTTCCCGGGGGTCTCCCTGCGGAACCGGTCGTATACACGGCGCACATGGTCGAACTGGGTCACGCCGGGTTCGTCCTTGATCATATTTCCCACATAGCTTGCGTAGTGGCTGTATTCCTTTGTGATTGCACCGATGTCGATATCTTCGTTGTCGTAGATCCGGTCGTCATATACAACGCATTCCACGCCGTACCAGTCGCACAGTGCCAGCAGTTCACAGATTTTCTCCGTATCCCGCATCTGTGCCGTCATGATGAAATCGCATCCCGTTTCAGCAATTTTTCCGATATATCCATCCGAGATCAGCGCCGGGTCCACCGACCACCATCCGCCCAGACGAATCCGTTTTTCTTTCAGTGGAAACATACCATGTACCTCCCTTGTTTGGTGGTTCCATTATAGCAGAGCGGTGCCGGAAAATCAACCTGTCCCGAAAAAAAACGCCCGCAGTACAGCACCGCAGACGCTTCTTCAATGGGATATTCTCCGGTAAACGCTGAACAAATCCGAAATCAGCGATTCCTTATCTGGTTTCCAGTTCTTCCAGAATGATCTCCGCTTCCACATTGGTGTTTCCGTTTTCCCTTGCGGTACGCAGATAATGGATTCCGTCGGTTTCTCCGTGGTATACCTTGATGGTTTCCCCCAGAGGCGCTTCCGACTGGAAATGGAGGGTCATGGAGATCACACGCCTGCCCTGCATGGAATCCAGATAGCTGCACAGCATATCCGGATACCGGGTGTTGTTCATGTGACCGTTCATGTCGATGTCGGCGTATTCCACGGTTCTCTCCCCCACCAGTGCCAGACTGACTTCCTCCGGAATCTTCATCCGGGCGGGCATATCCAGTTCCAGCGGTTCATCCATGCCGTACTGGTCGCCGATTTCGGAAACCCGGTGGAGTTTTCTGTCCTTTACGCCCACCAGTGCCCAGGCAGAGATGGCTTCCGCCACGATCATGCCTTCCCGCAGAATCCGGTAGCAGCGCTGGAAGGTCATCCCTCTGGAGGGACAGGCCCAGGATTCCACCGTGATCTTCTGGTGGCTGGTAATGGGTGCGTACATACTGACCTTGATCTTGCTGAGCACAAAGGCAAGGCCCCTGTTCACAAACAGCTCGTCATAGGACAGCCCGTCCGTTTCCATCTGCCAGTTGGCGGCGTCCTGCATATACCGCAGAATCTGGGATGCCGTGACCACACGGTTTACGTCGATGTCGTTTGCGTTGACGGTATATTCCCCGCTCCACTTCATGTTTTGTACCTATCCTTCTGATGGAGTATTCAAAAATACATTGGCCGGCATCCGGAAAAAACCGGACACGCAGCCAATGTATACGTTCAGTCAGTTTCTTACAGAGTGTTGTCGGAGCCCAGAACGTTCTTGATCTTGTGGGATACGATGTTCTTCACTTCGGTACGGGCAACGGACAGGTAGGTTCTGGGGTCGAATACGCCGGGTTCGTTATGCAGTACGCGGCGGATACCGGCAGTCAGAGCCAGACGGATGTCGGAGTCGATGTTGATCTTGCACACTGCCATGGAAGCGGCCTTGCGCAGCTGTTCTTCCGGAATACCAACAGCGTCAGGCAGATTGCCGCCGATGGAGTTGATTTCCTGAACGTACTGCTGGGGAACGGAGGATGCGCCGTGCAGAACGATGGGGAAACCGGGCAGTCTCTTGCCTACTTCTTCCAGAATGTCGAAACGCAGCGGAGGCGGAACCAGGATGCCGTTTTCGTCTCTGGTGCACTGTGCGGGAGTGAACTTGTATGCGCCGTGGCTGGTACCGATGGAGATGGCCAGGGAGTCAACGCCGGTGCGGCCTACGAAATCTTCCACTTCTTCGGGTCTGGTGTAGGAGGACTTTTCGGCAACAACGTCGTCTTCCACGCCTGCCAGTACGCCCAGTTCGCCTTCTACCACAACACCGTGTGCGTGTGCGTATTCCACAACCTTCTTGGTCAGAGCGATGTTGTCTTCATAGGAGTGGTGGGAACCGTCGATCATAACGGAAGTGAAGCCGCCGTCGATACATGCCTTGCAGATTTCAAAGTCAGCGCCGTGGTCCAGGTGCAGAGCCAGGTCGATGTCGGCGTCCTTGATGGCAGCCTGTGCCAGAGCCAGCAGATATTCCTGCTTTGCATACTTTCTTGCGCCTGCGGATACCTGCAGCACAACGGGGGAGCGCAGTTCGCCTGCAGCTTCGGTGATCCCCTGAACGATTTCCATGTTGTTGATGTTGAAAGCGCCGATGGCGTAGCCGCCTTCATAGGCCTTTCTGAACATTTCCTTGGTTGTAACCAGTGCCATAATATACCTCCGGTGTTTTTTTGTGTTTTCATTTTTCAACTATATTATTTTACTCCGTTTCCCGCAAAAAATCAACGGTTTCCCGTAAAAAATCAAACTTTGTTTACAATTTCCCTTGCCCTTTGCCTTTCTCTGGAATTTTACCAAAAAATCCGGCATTTCCTGCAATGGTTTTTCACAGATCCGTGTTTTCAGCCTTATAATTTACAATTTATTTACATTTAAACTTTCTGTAAACATTTGTTAACAATTTGTAAATTGTCGTTTCCGGGTCTTGATTTTTCTTTTGGTTGTTGACTTTGCACTCTTTTTATGGTAAAATTTTATACTGAACTAAATTCGCTCTCCGGGCAGAATTGCGGGATTTTTTTGTGCAGTCCCGCCAGAACCCCTGATTTTTTACCATTACCCGTATTCCCGGTGAGCACGGCACAGTCTGAAGAATGGAGTGATCGCGCACATGGTTAAACCGCAGAAGGTCGGAAAGAACATACGAATGAGCTTTTCCAAGATCGACGAAGTGCTGGAAATGCCCAGCCTCATCGAAGTGCAGAAGGAATCCTTTGACTGGTTCCTGAAGGAAGGGCTTCTGGAGGTCCTGGAGGATGTTTCTCCCATCACGGACTACTCCGGCAACCTGTTTATCGATTTTGTGGGCTATTCCCTGGATTCCAAGCCCAAATACCCCGTGGAAGAATGCAAGGAACGGGACGTGAACTACGCCGCTCCCCTGAAAGTGGATGTCCGTCTGTCCAACAAGCTGACAGGTGAAGTCAAGCAGTCTTCCATCTTTATGGGGAACTTCCCCCTGATGACCGAAAAGGGTACCTTTGTCATCAACGGTGCCGAACGTGTTATCGTTTCCCAGATCGTCCGCTCCCCCGGGATCTACTTTGATTCTGCTGTGGACAAGACCGGTAAGCGCACCTATGCCGCTACCGTAATCCCCTACCGCGGCGCATGGCTGGAATATGAAACCGATGCCAACGACGTATTCTATGTACGTATCGACAAGAACCGCAAGCTGCCTGTGACCATCCTGATCCGGGCGCTGGGCATCGAATCCCCCGAAGAAATTGAAGAAGTATTCGGCAATGAAATCAAGCTGACCGCCACCCTGGAAAAGGATACCTGCGAAGCGGAAGCCCTGACCAACAAGACTTCCATCCGGGATGAAGCCCTGAAGGAAATCTACAAGAAGCTCCGTCCGGGTGAACCTGCCATCGTGGAATCCGCAGAGATCCTGATGAACGGCCTGTTCTTCGATCCCAAGCGGTATGACCTGATGCCCGTTGGCCGTCACAAGTACGACAAGAAGCTGGCCCTGGGCGCAAGACTGGCAGGCCACACCCTGTCCCGTCCCGTTATCGCTCCTCTCACAGGGGAACTGCTGTATGAAGACGGCGTATTCCTGACCCAGGAAGATGCAGACGCCATCGAAGCTGCCTGCGTAAACGAAGTATATCTGAAGCTGAACGAAGAAGGCGAAGAAATCAAGGTATTCTCCAACGGTACCGTCCGTCCCGCCGACGTACTGGGCTACGACCTGGTGGACGCAGGGGTTGTGGAAAAGTGCCGTATGGACGTACTGATGGACATCCGGGAAGAAGCAGGCGACGATCCGGAAGAGATCAAGGCCATGGCCAAGAAGCGGCTGGCTGAACTCTGCCCCAAGCATATCACCAGAGAAGACATCCTCTCTTCCATCAACTATCTGCTGGCCCTGTCCCATGATGTGGGCGTGACCGACGACATTGACCATCTGGGCAACCGCCGTGTAAGAAGCGTGGGCGAACTGCTGCAGAACCAGCTGAGTATCGGCTTTGCCAGAATGGACAAGATCATCAAGGAACGGATGAACATCCAGGACAACGAAGCCCTGTCTCCCCAGACTCTGATCAACCCCAGACCTGTGGACACCGCCATCCGGGAATTCTTCGGTTCCTCCCCCCTGTCCCAGTTCATGGACCAGAACAACCCTCTGGCCGAGCTGACCCTCAAGAGACGTCTTTCCGCACTGGGCCCCGGCGGGCTTTCCCGTGACAGAGCCTCCTTTGAAGTGCGTGACGTACACTACACCCACTACGGCCGCATGTGCCCCATCGAGACCCCTGAAGGTCCCAACATCGGTCTGATCTCCTATCTGTCCACCTATGCCAGAATTTCCAAGTACGGTTTCATCGAAGCACCCTACCGCAAGGTTGTGCACGAAACCATGGAAGACGGCACCGAACGGCACAGAGTTACCGATGAAGTGCAGTACATGACCGCCGACATCGAAGACAACTACGTAGTGGCACAGGCCAACGAACCGCTGGATGAAGACATGTGCTTCATGAACAAGAAGGTTACCGGACGCCACCGTGCCGACATCGTGGAAATCTCCCCCGCCAAGGTGGACTTCATGGACGTATCCCCCAAGATGGTTGTGTCCGTTGCCACCGCGTGCATCCCCTTCCTGGAAAACGACGACAACTCCCGTGCGCTCATGGGTTCCAACATGCAGAAGCAGGCTGTTCCGCTTCTCATGACCGACTCCCCCATCGTCGGTACCGGTATGGAATACAAGGCTGCTATGGACTCCGGCGTTGTTGTGGTATGTGAAAACAGCGGCTGGGCGGAATCCGTTACGGCTGACGAAATCGTGGTACACTGCGACGACGGCCACAAGGACACCTACCGCCTGATCAAGTTCAAGAGAAGCAACCAAGGTACCTGCGTGAACCAGCGTCCCATCGTCGCACAGGGCGAACGGGTGGAAGCCGGTCAGATCATCGCAGACGGTCCCTCCACCTCTCAGGGTGAAATCGCACTGGGCAAGAACGCCCTGATCGGTTTCATGACCTGGGAAGGCTACAACTACGAAGACGCCGTTCTGCTGAACGAAAGACTGGTCAGAGACGACGTATACACCTCCATTCATATTGAAGAATACACCCACGACGCCAGAGACACCAAGCTGGGGCCGGAAGAAATCACCCGTGAAATTCCCAATGTGGGCGAAGACGCTCTGAAGGATCTGAACGCCGACGGTATCATCAAGAAGGGTACCGAAGTGCGTGCCGGGGACATTCTGGTAGGTAAGGTAACGCCCAAGGGCGAAACCGAACTGACCGCAGAAGAAAGACTGCTGAGAGCCATCTTCGGGGAAAAAGCAAGAGAAGTACGCGACACTTCCCTGCGTGTTCCTCACGGCGAAAACGGGATCATCGTGGACGTCAAAGTATTCACCCGTGAAAACGGCGACGAACTGCCTGCCGGCGTAAACAAGTCCGTACGTGTCTACATCGCCCAGAAGAGAAAGATCTCCGTAGGGGACAAGATGGCAGGCCGTCACGGGAACAAGGGTGTTGTATCCAGAATTCTGCCTCCGGAAGATATGCCCTTCCTGCCCGATGGTACTCCTCTGGACATCGTGCTCAACCCCCTGGGCGTACCTTCCCGAATGAACATCGGTCAGGTGCTGGAAGTGCATCTGGGTATTGCCGCCAGAAAGCTGGGCTGGAAGATCATGACCCCCGTATTCGACGGCGCCTCCGAAAAGGACATCTCCGACTGCATGAAGCTGGCCGGGATGGAAAGAGACGTTCTCCCCAACGAAAACACCAACGGGAAAAATATCTTTGAAGAAGTTACCGATCCCGACACAGGCATCAAGAACCTGCGTGCCATCACCGGGGAACAGAGAGACGACAAGGAATATCTGGAATCTCTCCGTCAGGAAGGCCGTCTGAAGATCATCGACGGCAAGACCATCCTGTATGACGGCCGTACCGGCGTACCCTTCGACAACCCGGTTACCGTAGGGATTATGTACTACCTGAAGCTCCACCATCTGGTTGACGATAAGATCCATGCCCGTTCCACCGGTCCCTACTCCCTCATCACCCAGCAGCCTCTGGGCGGTAAGGCACAGTTCGGCGGTCAGCGTTTCGGGGAAATGGAAGTATGGGCATTGGAAGCATACGGTGCCGCCTACACCCTGCAGGAAATCCTGACCGTGAAGTCCGACGATACCATCGGCCGTGTGAAGACCTACGAAGCCATTGTAAAGGGCAACAACATCCCCACTCCCGGTGTGCCCGAATCCTTCAAGGTTCTGGTGAAGGAACTGCAGTCCCTGGGTCTGGATATGCATGTGCTCAACGACAACGGCGAAGAAATCGATCTGGCTACGCTGGGTGAAGAAGATCTGGATGCACCCAATATCGTATCCGATGAAAACGAAGTGTCTGCCGACGACGTTGGTGAATCTGTGGAAACCGACGACCTGTTCGACTCCTTCATTGAAGAAAATCCGGACGAAGATGAAGAACCCGATGACGCTGCACTGCTGGCAGCTGACAAACACGGATTCGACGATTTCGGGATTGACGAAGAATTTTAATTCCCGTTACGCTGACGAGTCATGCTGACGAATACTTTCATCGTCACAAGATCCCCTGAAACAGATCACGCCCATGGGGAGGGTCTTGGTACTCTCCCTGCCGGGCGGAAACTATACAAGAGAAGGTATACTGCTGATGGAACGCAATATATTTGATTCGATACAAATTGGTCTTGCTTCTCCCGAAATGATCCGCAGCTGGTCCTACGGGGAAGTCAAGAAGCCGGAAACGATCAACTACCGCACCCTGAAAGCGGAACGGGACGGTCTGTTCTGCGAACGCATCTTCGGGCCTACCAAGGACTGGGAATGTCTCTGCGGTAAGTACAAGCGGATCCGGCACAAAGGCAAAATCTGTGAAAAGTGCGGCGTACAGGTTACCCAGAAAAAGGTGAGAAGAGAACGGATGGGCCACATCGAACTGGCTGCTCCCGTTTCCCACATCTGGTATTTCAGAGCCATTCCCTCCCGGATGGGTCTGCTGCTGGACATCTCCCCCAGACTGCTGGAAAAGGTACTGTACTTCGCTTCCTATATTGTAATTGATCCCGGCGACACTCCGCTGGCCAAGTATTCCCTGCTGAAGGAATCCGAATACCGTGCAGCACAGGAACGCTATGAAAACGCCTTCCGGGTAGGCATGGGTGCCCAGGCCATCAAGGAACTCCTGGACGAACTGGACATCGAAGCCCTGTCCGAACAGCTCAAGGCGGAACTGGAAAAGGCATCCGGCCAGAAGAAGGTACGCATTGTAAAGCGTCTGGAAGTGGTGGAAGCATTCCGGAAGTCCGGCAACAAGCCCTCCTGGATGATCATGGATGTGGTTCCGGTTCTGCCTCCGGATATCCGTCCTATGACCCAGCTGGACGGCGGCCGTTTCGCTACCTCCGACCTGAACGACCTGTACCGCCGTGTAATCAACCGTCACAACCGTCTGAAGAGACTGCTGGAACTGCACGCTCCCGAGATCATCGTCCGCAACGAAAAGCGTATGCTGCAGGAAGCAGTGGACGCCCTGATCGACAACGGCCGCCGCGGCAAGCCTGTTACCGGTCCTTCCAACCGTCCCCTCAAGTCTCTGTCCGAAATGCTCCGCGGTAAGCAGGGTCGTTTCCGTCAGAACCTGCTGGGGAAGCGTGTTGACTACTCCGGCCGTTCCGTAATCGTTGTAGGGCCCGACCTGAAGATCTATCAGTGCGGTCTGCCCAAGGAAATGGCCATCGAACTGTTCAAGCCCTTCGTTATGAAGAAGCTGGTTGCTGATGGTCTGGCAAACAACATCAAGTCTGCCAAGAAGATGATCGACAAGGGCAAGACCGAAGTTTGGGACGCTCTGGACGAGATCATCAAGGACCGTCCTGTTATGCTGAACCGTGCGCCCACCCTGCACCGTCTGGGCATCCAGGCTTTCGAACCCGTACTGGTGGAAGGCCGTGCTCTGAAGCTGCATCCTTTGGTATGTACCGCTTACAATGCGGACTTTGACGGCGACCAGATGGCGGTACACGTACCCCTCTCCGTGGAAGCTCAGGCAGAAGC
>JAFQGY010000209.1 GCA_017415325.1 Clostridia bacterium | reverse complement strand
GGGTCTGACCGAAGCTCTGCCTTACCACAGATTCTTCAACTCTCCCATTTCCGAATCCGCTATCGTTGGTTCTGCTGTAGGTTACGCTATCGCAGGCGGCCGTGCAATCGTAGAACTGATGTATGCTGACTTCATCGGCTGCGCAGGGGATGAAATCTTCAACCAGCTGGCTAAGTGGCAGTCCATGTCCGCCGGTATTCTGAAGATGCCTGTTGTTGTTCGTGTATCCGTTGGTTCCAAGTACGGTGCACAGCACTCTCAGGACTGGACCGCTCTCTGCTCTCACATCCCCGGTCTGAAGGTATGCTTCCCTGCTACTCCTTATGACGCAAAGGGTCTGATGAATGCAGCTCTGAACGGCACTGACCCCGTTATCTTCTTTGAATCCCAGAGAATTTACGACAAGGGTGAAGAGTTCCACGAAGGCGGCGTTCCCACCGAATACTACGAAGTTCCCTTCGGCGAACCCGACGTAAAGCGTGTTGGTAAGGACGTTACCATCCTGACCATCGGTGCTGTTCTGTACCGTGCTCTGGATGCAGCCAAGATTCTGGAAGAAAAGTACGGCATCTCCGCAGAAGTAATCGACGCCCGTTCCATGGTTCCCTTCAACTATGAAAAGGTGATCGAATCTGTGAAGACGACCGGCAAGATCGGTATCGTTGGGGACGCTGTTGATAGAGGCTCCATGATGCGTGACATGGCTTCCAACATTACCGAAATGTGCTTCGACTACCTGGATGCACCTCCGGCAGTATTCGGTTCCAGAAACTGGATCACTCCTGCATTCGAACTGGAAAAGTACTTCTTCCCGCAGGCTGACGGTATCATCGACGTTATCAGCGAAAAGCTGATGCCCATTCCGGGACATGTTACCACCTACAACGAAACCGAACTGGAACACATCGAAAGAAGCAAGAAGGGTCTGTAATTCCATAACGCTTCCTCATTTGCCAGCAACTATTCCAAGCAGGAAAAAAGACTCCAGCAGATTCTGGAAACTATGATTGGAAACTTTGAAAAGGAATAAATCATATATATCCGGAAACAGAAATTTTAAGGATCTTTGGAAACAGAGATCCTTTTTCTGTCGAAAATTGGATACTGTGCTTGTATTTGTCGCCGTGATATGTTATAATAAAGAAAAATGTTTAGGGAGAATTTGGTATGAAGAGATTATTTGCCTGTCTGCTGGCCGCATTGCTGCTGACCGGGTGTGCCGGAGACGTCAGCGAAGAAACCGCAGCCGAAACCGTGCCTGCTGCAGAGGAAGTACAGGAAGAGACAGAAATTACCCGGGAAAACATGCCGGATACACTGCCGGATGATCTGGATTTTGGCGGGGAATCGGTGACCATTCTGCACAGAGGTGCTGACCGGGACGTACAGGTGGAAATCAGTGCGGAAGATACTGGAGATGCGGTGGATTCTTCCATCTTCAACCGGAACATTCTGGTGGAAGATCGGCTGAATGTGAAATTTGAGTATGTCACCACAAACGATGAAGTGCACGGAGGCGAAGAAGTCAATGCTCTGCTGAAGGCTGCTGTTCTGGCTGGGGATACGGCGTATGATTTTGCCGGGAATCATATGAGCCAGACCACACCGCTGATTCTGTCAAATCATTTTTATAATCTGAACAAACTGCCATATCTGGATTTTGAAATGCCCTGGTGGAATCAGTCCTTCAATGAACATCTGTCTCTGAACAATAAGCTGTATTTTGCTGTTGGAGATCTGAGCCAGACCATGCTGCGGGGATCTTTCGTAACCTTCTGCAATATGAAGATGCTGGAAGATTATTATGGGGATTATGATATTTTTGAAACTGTCCGTACCGGTGAGTGGACCATGGATGAATTCATGCGTCTTGCGGATATGTATCACGATTTGAATGGTGACTCCAAGGCGGACTATGATGACGTTTATGGCGTAGTACGAGATGCTGTCGGACTGATCAGTGATGCTTTGTTTGGTTCCACCCAGGTGAATCTTGTAAACACAAAGGATTATGATGTTCCCACGCTTGTAT
>JAFQGY010000208.1 GCA_017415325.1 Clostridia bacterium | reverse complement strand
CAATCCAATTTTCAGCATCACAACCTCCGTACTCGACTCCTCTGGAAGCCCAGAGACAACTTCGGAGCAGCATTTTCCGTACTTCCGGCGGCTTCAGGGAAAGCATGGTGTTTTCCAGCAGCCCATGCCCGGTGTAAAACGGCCAGACATGCCCCAGCAGGAAGTTCACCGTAATTCCCTTGCCGTAGTGTCCCAGTGTCAGCACCGGTTCTTCGTTTCCCGTCCCCGGATGCCCGTGCCGTGACAGCCGTTCCTTTGGCGAATGTGCCGTTGCCAGAATTTCCAGCGGAACATCCTGTACATTGGTCAGTCCGCAGTACAGTTCTTCTTTTGTACGGAACGGCCGGATTCCTTCCATAATGGGATGCACAGGCTCCGCAGGTTCTACCGTGAACCAGTCGTAGTCCCCATGGGTAGCCGTTTCCCGCCAGAGCAGGCCCACCATTTTCTCTATCTCCGGCCATTCCCGGCAGCTGGGCTGGATCCCATGGAATCCAAGAAAACCGGCTCCTGCAGCCACAGCCTGTTCCAGAGCCTTTCGGGACTGTTCTGTGGTAAAGGGATCATCCGGACAGTTCAGGAAAAACAGATCCGTCCGGGACACGGCATCCGCATCTGCCATATAGGCATCCACCGAATGGGGCGCACCGGTATACCATCCGGCTTCCTCCACTGTGAACATTCCGGTTTCCTCCAGCCATTTTCGGACCTGCCGGGTGACACGCACTACATCGTGCCCCATAGGAGATGTGAAGACTGCAGCATGAAATTTCTGCATGGGTAACCTCCTCAGAATAACAGAGTATTTTCGATAAACCTTGCAACACCGTCTTCATCATGACTTCCGACGATCACATCCGCAGCCTGCTGTACAGATTCCGCACCACTGGCCACAGCCGCCCCGATTCCGCACATCCGGATGGATTCCAGATCATCCATGTCATCTCCGAAGTATACCGCATCAGCCGGGGAAATCCCGCAGGCGGAAAGCATCTGCTGTACACCGTTCCACTTGGTGGCATCCCGGCTCATGATCTGGATCAGCATATTGCCTGCGGTTGTATAATACGTATCTTCTGTCAGCATCCTGCCGATCTGCCGGTACAACTCTTCATGGGGACTGCTGACCAGAATTTTATACAGTCCTCCGTCCCCCGGCAGTTCCGGGAATCCGGGATATACAACCGGCTTCCATTCCGGTATATCCACGTTGGCAAACAGTCCGTCCTCCAGTTCCACCGACAGAACATTGTCCGGCAGGGAACAGATCCGTTTCAGAATGGCAGTGCCGCTTGTCCTTGGAATCATAAACCGCAGTTCTCTGTCTGCCAACAGAATCCGTGCTCCGTTCATAATGGTCATGGCATCAAAATGCAGGATTCTGTCGTAGATCCGGACAGAACGCTCAGGCCGTGCAGTGGCTGCAAAAATATGGATCCCTGCATTACGGCACCGCTGGAATACCTGTATGGTATACGTTGAAACCGATTTGTCCGTATGGAGCAGTGTTCTGTCCAGGTCGGTAATGATGGCGTGTATCTGTCTCATCTCAATATACAACAAACAGCGCCCGCATTGCCGGAACTGTAATCGCCGTTCCGCAGACAACGCTGCTGACAGACCCATCCGCAGGATTCCAGATTTCACCGTCTTTCCCCTGATACCCGATCACGGCGTCACTGCGGGATTTGTTTACCAGCATATAGATTGTTTTGCCGTCTTTTTCAAATTTCCCGCGCAGCACCAGACCGCCTGCAGCAGGAGCAGGGAACACAGCATCTTCCGAAACCGTTGTCCGGATATCTTCCAGAGAAGCTGTCGGCAGCACGGTATCCAGAGCCGTACCGGTTTCCGCCGCATACCCCGGCATCCTGTTCACAACCCGTACATCCACCCCGGCATCCGCCAGCTTCTGCAGCATCCGGACTGCTTCGCCATATATCACATCCAGTGCCGGTACAAAGATATGCTTTACCGGATTGCCGGAAATGGAAGGTACACCGTCCGATCCCAGAGTCGCCAGCGCTTCTGCAAGATCTTCGCAGTCCACATAATAGAAATCCCGTCCCGCTTCATATACGGTTCTGCAAAGCGCATCTGTCGCCTGATCCGCCGTATGATCCCCGGAATTCCAGCCGCCGCAGTACAGCGGTTTTGTTTTTGCCTGTGCGTCTTCCACCCCATAATAAAGGAAGGTATCGCATTGGTTGGCGAGCCCGTCCAGCACAGCCCCGAGCCGTCCCACATATGCGTTGAACCAATTGGTTTCCTCTTCGTTTGTATATCCACCGGTTTTTCCGAACGCACCGCCCCGCCATTCCGAGAAGTTGGCATTGAAGTAGGAATGGGTAACTCTGGCGCCGCCCAGATATAAGAGACCCATGACGCAGGTCATATTGTTCAGCGGATCCTTCCGGAATTCCTCCACCAGCGAGAAGGGGCAGATTTCCACCATCATCCCGTTGGATTTGTTTTTCCGTACTGCCATCTGGGGATATTTGGTGGTATTGTAGGTGTAAATCTCCGGATAACAGTTCAGTATATCGATCCCCGGATAGGATGCCGCCCGGAGCACCTGTATATAATCCCCGTATTGTTTTACATGATGGGAGATATTTTCTTCCAGCAGATAATGTCCGGAGAATCCGCCTCCATGGGCTTCACACCATGCGGCAAGCTGCCCTGACCATGCCTCCGCAATCAGTTTCCCCACCAGCTTATAAAACTGTACCCGGATGGGATAGGCATTGGTGTCCCCTTCAAAAATCAGCGGCAGACCGGGCAGCAGGGAGAAACCGTATGTTTCCTCAAATGCTTCAAACAGTCAGTCCACCCAGGGGGCCAGTGCATAATTCCAGGTTTCGTATTCCCGCACATACGCCACATGGAGACTGGGTTCATCGGTGAACACGTTCAGTGCCCGGCTGTAGGCATCGGGAATGGCTGCGGCAATGGGTTCAAAACACATGTCAATGAACCGTCTTACCGCTCTTTTGTCCATGATATTGATATTTTTCTTAAAGGAGCTGACATTGTGGGTACTGTGTGTTCCTTCATAGGCATCCTTCACACAGAACACATACAGCACTTCCTTGGCATCCAGATCTCATTCCACTTCCTCCGCCGTGAAAGGTACCGGACACATTTTATCAAACCGGACATAGCTTTCATGAGTCCCGGGTGTTTCCACAGGGTACCTGGCTGCCCACACAATCTTGTCCGATTCATCGTCCAGCCGGAACCGGGCATGAGTGGGTTCATAGGCGATCCGGCGGTGCATGTAGATCCCCTTGGCAGCAAATTCCGGATGTCCTTCCAGTGTCAGACCGCCCCCCTGTCCGCTGGGATACCCTATTTCGTCATAAATCCAGTAGGAAAGACCGGCTGCATCCATGGTGTTCAGAATTTCGCCGAACCGCCTGAGGTTCTCCGGATTGGAAGTAAACCCTTCGGCATAAGGGACATTGGTAACTGCTCCGCCGTATCCGAAATCGTTCAGTGCTTCCATGGACAGCTTCAGATCTGCCGGCCAGCCGTGCATCATGGGATTGACCCGGTATTTTTTCGGCGGATTTTCAAATGTTCTGTGATCGATCATAAGAACCTCCCATATCGTATACAGTGATGAAATCTGTTATGGGTAGTATACAGGATTTTGGTATACTTTGCAAGGGATTCCGGTGAAAAAGCTGAAAACAGTCCCGAAAACATATCCGCAGAATACGATCCTCTTGCAAAATCCGGCAGAATATGGTATACTGATACAGCAAATATTATAATACTGTTGGAGGCATATTATGGCAATTGTAACTATTATCGGCTCCGGCATGATGGGGTCCGCCCTGGCATTCCCCGCCAGAGAAAACGGACATACTGTAAGACTGGTAGGGACCCATCTGGACCGGGAAATCATCGATACCTGTAGAAAGACCGGCAGACACCCGAAGTTTGAAAAGGATTTTCCCGCCGGTGTGGAATACTATCAGATCGAACAGATGGAAGAAGCCATCGTAGGTGCGGATATGATTATCGGCGGCGTCAGCAGCTTTGGTGTGGACTGGTTCGGTGACTATGTGCTGCCGAAGATTCCGGAAGAAATCCCGGTGCTGACCGTAACCAAGGGGCTGTGGAATACTCCGGAAGGACAGCTGCTGCCCTATCCTATGGTGTGGCGGAAGAAGCTGGATGAAATCGGCAAAAAGCTGTCTCTGAATGCGGTAGGCGGCCCCTGCACCAGCTATGAACTGGTAGCCCATGACCAGACCGAAGTGGCTTTCTGCGGCGACGACCTGACCGTTCTGGAAAAACTTCGTTCCATCATGAAGACCGACTACTATCATATCAGCATTACCACCGATGTGATGGGTATCGAAAGCGCCGTAGCCCTGAAGAACGGATATGCCCTGGCCATCGCCCTGACCATCGGCCTGAACCAGAAGAACTTCCGGGATGACACCCTCCACTTCAATTCTCAGGCAGCGGTATTCGGACAGGCCGTCAAGGAAATGCAGTATCTGCTGACCATGCAGGGCGCCGGAACGCTGGATAACCTGTGCGTAGGGGCAGGCGACCTGTATGTAACCGTGTACGGCGGCAGAACCAGACAGATCGGGATTCTGCTGGGCAGAGGTCTGGACATCGATGCAGCCAGAGCAGAACTGGCCGGTGTAACACTGGAATCCCTGGTGGTGGCCGTTCGTGTGGCAGAAGCCATGAAGGTCAGAGCCGCCAGAGGAGAAGTGGATCTGAAGCAGTTCCCCCTGCTGATGCACGTAGACGAAATCCTCACCGAAAAGAAGCCCGTGAACATCCCCTGGGAAGCATTCACCTTTGTGAAAGGCTGAAAAACCATACCAACAAAACACACCGCCGGAATGCAGCAAATCCCTGCACCCGACGGTGTATTTTCTTATATCTGATCTCTTGCTTCTTATTTTTCTTTCCCGCCACGGAGCTTGTACATCCATGTCCCGAAGTAGAACCGGGGCAGATTCATCATCCGGCCGATCCGCTTGGGTTCTTTCAGCAGCCGGTAGAACCATTCCAGTCCCAGATCAATAAAGATTTTCGGCGCACGTTTGGCCGCTCCCGCATAGACATCCACCGAGCCGCCAAGACCTGCCAGCAGCTTTACGGCCGGCAGGGAAGAACGGTTGGTATATACCCACTTTTCCTGCGCCGGTACACCCAGACAGACATACAGCACATCTGCCCCGCTTGCCCGGATCTCTTCCACTACCGCATCATTTTCCGGCCCTTCCTTGGCAAAATATCCGTCATGTACCCCGGCGATCCGCAGTCCCGGATACTTCTTTGTCAGATTTCCGGCAGCCACTTCCGCTACTCCGGGTTTCCCGCCCAGCAGAAACAGACTGTGGCCCTCTTTCTGCGAGAGAATTTCCGCCATTTTTTCCCCGATGACCACCCCGGCTACCTTTTCCTTCAGCGGTGTACCCAGAATCCGGGAAGCCTTGATAACCCCGATCCCGTCCGGAATGACGACATCCCCGGAACCGATGATGGAAAACAGGGAAGGATCATCCACGCAGGCCTGGACAATTTCGGAATTGGGCGTAAACAGCGCAGTCTGTTCTCCGGATTCCAGACGGGCAGTCAGAAGCTCCAGCGTTTCCGCAACGGTCAGATTGTCAAAATCCAACCCTCGAATATTGATTCTGCTCATGCAAACTCCTTTATAGGTGTAAAAAACGTGCCGCAGGAATGGATCCCCGAGACACGTCTTTCTCTGAAAAACAAATACCGATCCGAACAGATTTTCTTACTGCGCGTTTTCAGACAGATAATCTGCCACATCACCAACGGTAATGAACTTGTGCACAACGTCGTCACCGATTTCGATGTCGAACTTTTCTTCGCACAGCAGTACCAGGTCAGCCAGTTCCAGAGAGTTGATGCCCAGATCATTTACCAGCTCTGCTGCGGGGGTGATGTCATCCGGGTTGATGGAAAGCTCTTCAACCAGAAGGGCTTTTACTTTCTCAAACATGGGTGTATTCCTCCTGCAATTTCTTTTTCTGCCACATCAGGCAATAACATATATTATTATAGTAGGAGTTGGTGACTATGTCAAGGCTTTTTCAAAAAATTTCAAGATATTCTCAAAATTGTATTGAAAAGTCCGGCAATATAGGCTATAATGTTACAGGATGGGGGAATTTCACCCCCTGAAAGTGAAAATATTCCAAACCAAAAGGAGAAATCATATGAAAACAAGTGTATCTACCTACAGCTTCGGCAGATATGTGGAAGAACTGGGCATCTACGGTGTCATCGACAAGACCGCTGAATTCGGCTTTGACGGCATCGAATTCGTAGAATCCGGCTGGTCCAACACCTCTCTGGAAGAACTGCAGAAGATCGGCGAATATGCTGCATCCAAGGGTCTGGCTCTGGCTTCCTTCTGCGTTGGCGCTGACTTTGTAAACGGTTCCGGCGGAGATACCGCTGCTGAAGTGGAAAGAGTAAAGGCACTGGTAGACAAGGCTGCTGCTCTGGGTGTAAAGAACATGCGTCACGACGTTGCAAGCCAGCCCAGAGGCCGCAAGATCAACATCAGCTATGACGACTGCCTGCCCACCATGGCAAAGGCCATCTATGAAGTTGCCGAATACGCACAGTCCAAGGGCGTCGGCACCATGACCGAAAACCACGGCTTCTTCTCTCAGGACGTTCTGCGTGTGGAAAAGCTGATCAATACCGTTTCCCACCCCAATTTCGGTGCGCTAGTAGACCTGGGTAACTTCATGTGCGCTGACGAAGATCCCTGGAAGTCCGTTGCTGTTCTGGCTCCTTATGCAAAGCACGTTCACGCCAAGGACTTCTTCAAGAAGAGCGGCATGGAAATCGCTCCCGGTGCAGGCTGGTTCCAGACCAGAGCAGGGGACTACCTGAGAGGCACCATCATCGGCCACGGTGAAGCCCGCATTTACCAGAGCATCCAGACCCTGAAGAAGTACGGCTACGACGGATTTGTAACCGTTGAATTCGAAGGCATGGAAGACAACCTGAAGGGCATCCAGCTGGGTCTGGACAACCTGAAGAGATTCATCGGCTGAGAAACGGAAAGGAGCATATAACCGGAAATGGATCCGAAAACCAATCTGCCCGTCGGGGAACCGACCACGAAAACTTCCGGCACGCCTGCTGCAGCAAAACAGCGGAACAAGCGCCGGATCATCATCGGTTTTATTGTCATGTGCGTCTTAGGACTGGTCAGCGCCGTGTGTCTGCAGAATCCCCAGTGGTTTGTGGTGGAACATGAAACCATCGCCAATACCTCCATGTATTCCGACAGAATCGTCAGCTACAGTTTCTATCCGACGGATTATGATCTGGATGTTACGGCAGACGAAGTGTATATGGGTCTGGACCGGTATGTGTACTTCAAAAACGGCAACGAAACCATCGCCATCACCGACGGAGATTATGCCGCCTACAACCCTGCCGTAGAGTTTTTCGGAAAGTATTTTGAAACGGTCATTGCGGGAGACGCGGAAACCTACAATACTTTCTTCAGTGATCTGTATTACCAGTCCAATAAACCCTATGTGCGGTTTGCGCCGCAGATGCTGTATGACATCCGGATCGAGATGCTGGCAAATGACCCGCAGAACGATGGAACCACCCTGTACGCATTCAATGTAGAGTATAAGATCCACCGGAACGACGGTACCTTCCGCAATGACATCGACAGCGACGCTTCCAAAAAGCTGTATTTTGAGCTGTTTGAGGATAAGGAAGGCGTGGTCAAGATCGACCGGATTACCTATTACGTCCGATAATGACAAAAGCGGTTGTTCTCTCCGGAAAGCAGCCGCTTTTTCCATGAAATCCAGTATTCCCGAAAGGAAAGTGTATCATGCCCCCTGTGAATCTGCTGATCAAACCGGCCTCCTCCCTGTGCAATATGCGCTGCCGGTATTGTTTCTACTGTGATGTGGCCGAAAACCGGAATACGGCCTCCTATGGCATCATGTCCCCTGCGGTCACCGAAGCACTGGTGAAGAATGTATTTGCCCACGCCAAAGGCAGCGTTTCCATCAGTTTTCAGGGGGGAGAGCCCACACTGGCCGGTACCGACTACTTCCGGTATTTCCATGAGATGGTTGACAGGTACAACACCGACCGTCTGCCCATAGCCTTTTCCATGCAGACCAACGGATACCATATGCCGGAGGAACTGGCACAGATTCTGGCTGAACACAAATATCTGCTGGGGGTGTCCATGGACGGTATGGGAAAGCTCCATGACAGTCTCCGGCCGGACAGCAGGGAAGAGGGCACCTTCCGCCGGGTCAACGAAACACTGCACACTCTGGAAAAATACGGCATCGATTACAATATCCTCTGTGTGATCACAGAACAGATCGCAAAAAACGGTGCCGAGGTGTATAAGTATTTCCGCAGCCGGAATTTCAAGTTTGTCCAGTTCATTCCCTATGTGCCGGATTTCGGAAGGGAAAGCGAAAACCATCCCTTTACCCTGACGAACAAACAGTACGCCCGTTTCCTGTCCACCACGTTCCGGCTGTATTATGAGGATTTCTGCAGGGGCCAGTATATCAGTGTCCGGCAGTTCGACAATTTCATCCGTCTGGCAGCAGGGATGCCCACGGAATGCTGCGGCATGGACGGGATCTGTCACGCCAATCTGGTGGTGGAAGCGGACGGCAGTGTGTATCCCTGCGACTTTTACGTACTGGACCAGTGGAAAATGGGCAATATCACCACCGACCCCATCCCGACTCTGCAGGAAGCCGCCGCTGCCAAACATTTTGTAGAGGTCTCCAAACCCATGGATCCCGCCTGCCGGAACTGTCCCTGTCTGCCCATATGCCGGGGAGGATGCAGAAGACACAGAGAAACTGCAGACGGCGGCATCGGCCTGAACCAGTATTGCGAAGCATACAAATCCTTTTTCACGGAAAATGCCGCCAGAATCCGGGACATGGCCAGACGGATCCGCCGGTGATCCCCATTCCCGCATACACAACAGAAAACTGCCGGAATTCCGTCTGGGATCCTCCGGCAGTTTTTGTTTTCCTATTTCTTTGCATCTTTCTGTACATCCAGCTTCAGTTCCCGGATCCGGCCGAATACATCCATGCTCCCGCGCCCGTGCCGCTTGCAGATTTCCAGAAGGGTGTATTTTCCCACTTCCTCCCGCAGTGCCTCGTCTTCCACAATGGACCACGGAACGCTCTGCGGCCTGGTAAATACGGTTTCATCGGATGGATATACCGTTTCCGATGCAGCTTCCGGTGTGTCTTCATGTTCAGACTGCTCTGCCTTCCGGAAAGTCGATTTGTACTCCTGTGTATCAGCTTCCGCCGGTATGGCACGGACAGAACCTGTCTTGCCCGGAGAGACTTTCACAGCATCCGGATGATCCCCCCGCCACCGCTGGATTGCCGTCAGAAAAGCCCGTCCGTACTGCTCGAACTTGACCTTCCCCATACCATGTACGGCCAGCATTTCTTCTTCCGTGGAGGGCATATGGATACACATTTCATTCAGCAGCACATTGGCAGCCACAAT
>JAFQGY010000207.1 GCA_017415325.1 Clostridia bacterium | reverse complement strand
CGGGTCCCTGGGAGCTCACTCCACTATTTCTCATGTCTTGAATACACAATATCCAGTGGCAGATGGAATTGCTGAAACTATATCCAGTGGAACTCCTGTTTAAAGTTCTTTGCCGAGCTTTCTTTCAAGAAAGCGACCCGCATCCCCTGCATCAACAGGTTAGTTAATCATCATTTACTTATTTTTCCATAGCGTATCCCACAATGCATTCCTTTACCAGATCCCCCAGGATTCCTTCCTTGATGGCACCGGTGGTGTAGCGCTGTTCCAGTTCCTCTTCGGTATCCAGATCCAGCTGCTGCATGAACATATGCACATATTCATGATACACTTCTTCGGAAATTTCCAGATTTTCCGCACGGGCAATGGCGTACACGATCATGTCTTCCTTTACCTGTGCCTGGGCAATCTCTTCCGCATGGGCACGGAACTCGTCTCCCGACATACCGTAAATCAGCTGTACATAATCATCGAAATTGACGCCTGCCGTAGAGGTATAGGCTTCCAGCTCTGCCAGCAGCTGATCGGTAATCTGGCCGATTTCCTTTTCGGGATACTGGAGCACCTGGGTGTTTTCCAGTACAACGGGCCATGTCTGGGCAACGAGCGTATTGAGCCGGGATGCTTCTGCAGCCTCGATCATGGACTGCCGTACGCTTTCTTCGTATTCTGCCACAGTGTCGTAGCCGAAATATGCCTTGACAAAAATGTCGTTGTATACAGGATCCTCGGTTTCACAGACAGAGGTTACGTTGAAGGTGTACTGAATGGTCTTTCCGGCCAGAGCCTCATCGATCATGGGGCCGTTCAGTACTCTTTCTGCCTGTACGGTATCACCGGCTTTCACACCGGTCAGAGCCTTATCCACAGCTTCTCCGTAGGTGGCAAACCCCAGCTTGAGGGAACCTTCTTCTTCAGAATATTCCGGAAGTTCGGCACCGTCCAGTACAGCACTGCAGGAGAACTTGACAACATCCCACTCGGCTGACGCACGATCCACTTCCACTTCCTGGGCAAAATACATCACAGTGGACATCACCTGATTCCGGACATCTTCGTCGGTTACGGTAAAATCCACCTTATCCACAGGCAGATTCTTGTATTCCGCCAGGGTGATATATTCGGAAAGGTCATAATCATAACGATAGTACAGGGGGTCTTCACTGCCGCAGCCGGCCAGGGGGAGAAGCAGAGCTGCGGAGGCAAGGATGGCGAGAATTCTATGTTTCATGGGATTCCTCCGATAATAGTCAGGATTGAAAATTTCTGAATATGTATTATACCATATCTTCACAGGAAAAGCAAGCCTCATCCGCCATGCAAATTCTGAAAATCCTGTGAACATTCCGGTATGCGCAAAAGAAAAAGAACCCCTGGGAGTCCTTTTTCAGAATATGTACCGATTTACGGAAGTTCTTCAAACTGCTGCAGGAACTTGTCCAGTGCTGTCTGAAGCTTTTCGCCCTGCTTCTGCAGCTGGGAAGCCATCACAAAGGATTTTCCGTTGTACTGGCTGGTGAAAATGCTTTCCATGGCGCTTGCCCAGGAATAGCCATTGCCCCAGCAGTACTGCTTGTTGGCCCAGACATAGTCCAGCATCACCAGAGAGGTTTCTTCCCGGATCAGTTTGGAGCCCAGAATCAGTTCGTACAGGGTCTTGTTGACGGTATCCACGGAATAGGCGCTGAGCACATTCAGGATGGTACCGGTTCTTTCCACGTCTTCCGCAGTCACGGGAATGGCCAGTGCAGTGCACCATACGGAGTTCACAGGGGTCACATATTCTTCCTGCTGTTCGTTCAGCTTGGGCAGGGGCAGCAGACTGAAGGAGGATTCCATTTCCCGGAATTCGTTGATGCAGCCCAGCAGTTCATAGTAGAACAGAATCCGTTCTTCTTTGAATACCGATACCAGCTTGCCGTTGTCGGTCACTTCAATGGTACCGTCGCTGGCGAATACCCGGTTGTACACAAATTCCGCCGCATCCAGATATTCCGGTGTCAGGCAGTTCAGATAGGGCACGCCTTCGCTGTCCACCTTGGTAATGGCATGGCCGATCCCTTCCATCAGGTGCTTCATCCCGCCGGAGTTGTCAGTGAAGCCCCAGGAGTCGTCGTCAATGGTCATATTTCCGTCCCCGTTCAGATCCACCGCCACGGTTTCGGACATGGTCATCATGTTGTCGATGTTCCAGCTGCCTTCCATGACCAGCTCTGCCGGATCCTGCAGGTCGTGCAGTGTGAGGATGTTCTTGCCGTAGAAGATTACCGGCAGACCGTAGTCGTCAAATACGTTGTAGGCACCGGCAATGGCGTAGAGCTTGTCTTTCTTGTAGCTGTAGTTCTTCACGATGGACTGGTCGTACCATTCCGCTTCCAGTTCCATGGAATTCACATCGTGCAGGTTGTACAGGTTTCCTGCCACGGCAATGTTGATATGGTAGGCCATGGCACCCAGAGCCGCATCCACGGAGCTGTCCCCGGCGGTCACCAGCTTTTTGATCTGGGGAGTAATGTCAAAGTCGCTGACCCACTGGGGTTCGATGGTGATATTGAGCAGTTCTTCGGTCATGCTGTTTCTCTGGTACACGGCGTCGTTGTAGATGTCACCGGTCAGGGATTCGTACCAGATTTCGTTGGCCTGGTCGTTGATTTTGTTGTAGAAGAACCCGCCGGGGGCATTGCCCATGATCCGGAAGGTATGGCCGGCGTAGTCCGTGTCGGCGTATTTTTCCGCCAGTGTTTCGGCGATGGTGGGGATATATTCGGTTTCCGCAGGTTCTGTTTCTGATGCAGTGGGCTGGGTTTCGACAGTGGCGGAATCTCCGCAGCCGGTCAGAGGGACGAGCATGGCACCGGCCAGGAGGAGAGAGAAGAGTTTGGTGTGGTTCATAGGATCCTCCATTGTTGTGAATATGCATTGAAATCTGTTGAAAGTATACCATAAATTTGAAGATAATGCAAGGGAAACAGAAGATAATTCGATTTTTACATATCAACCCGCAAAACCAAGAACATTCACACAGAATGAATGTAAAAGCATTGATAATGTTCCTCTTGTAATATCTCCGACGGATTTTTCTTTATTCCTTCGCCGTAACCGCACCGTCTCCGTCCACATCTCCCAGCGGCGGTGCCGCCAGTACAGCCTGTCCCAGAAAAACCGCCGCCAGAACCCCGGCCAGTGCTTTGCCGATCCGTTTCATTCTTCACTCACCTCAACGCTTTCTTCTCTGTACTCCCCGTACATCCCCCGCAGCAGTGCTGTCAGCCCCATGGAAATCCCCCAGGCCGCACCGCCGTAGAGTACCGCCGTGTACAGGAACTGCCCCACAATGGAGGACACCTCCGCAGCCGTTACATCCGAATAGGTGGTCAGAAAATCCACCAGATAATATACTTCCAGCAGGATCCGGGAACCCAGCAGATACACCACCGCCTGGGTCACAGCCCGCCCGATCCCGCACCGGACTTTCCCTGCCGCCGGATGGAACAGGAACATCCCCGTACACCATACCAGCACCACCATTACGGTACTGTAACAGAACTGCAGAGCCAGCCACAGCGCCGCTACCACTTCCATATCCGTGATGCTGGAGGTTGCGCTGTCCACCAGATACCGGGAGAAACAGTCGATCCCGTCGCAAAGCAGCACCGTCAGCGTCACCGCCCCGCCGCAGCGATACCGGAACTCCCCGTCTCTCTCCCAGCGCCACATGGCATACAGAATCCCGCAATACCCTGCCACCGTCCGCAGAATCGTCAGGCCTTCCACCAGAATTCCCATAATGCTCACCGTCACCTCACTGTAGGCGATGTCCGTGGCCATGGTACTGTATATATACCCCATCCCCCGGCACAGCATCGTCAGCACCAGCAGTACCAGCGCCGTCATGGGCAGATAGGTCAGTCGCATTTTTTCCGTTCTCACAATCTTATCCCGCTTTCATAAAATTTCCATACTGTTTTATTATAGCACGACCCCTTCCGTTTTTCCATCCCCTTTTGTAAATATTCCCCCGGACACCGCATATACTGGTGAAAAAATCCACAACAGGAGTCCTCACATGCTCACCCATATCCACACAGTCCCCGCTCTCACCCGCCCTCTTTCCTGCGAAGAATACCGTACCTTCCTCTGGCAGCTGTCCGATTCCTTCCCCACCATGCATCTCCAGACCATCGGTACCTCCGCCGCCGGACGCAGTCTGTATGCCGTATCCGTGGGGGAAGAGGGAGAGATGCCTTCTGTGGTGTATGCCGGAACGGACTGGCTTTCCACGGCGGTTCTGCTGCGGTTTCTGGCGGAATACGGCACGCTGCTTACTGAAAACGGGCGGCTCTACCGGGTGCATCTGCCCTACCTGTTCGCCCACCGCCGGATCTGCGTCTGCCCGGTGCTCTGTCCCGATGCCATGGAGCCCGCCGAAGGGGCAGGGATGGTGAACCGTGCCGGGGCGGACATTGCGGCTTACTTTGCGCCGGATTGCCGGGATGCACCGGAAAAATGTCCGGAAGCGTCCGCCCTGCGGCAGTATCTTCTGTACGGGGAACCGTCCCTGTTCTGTCTTCTGCATGCGGGGGACACCGAAGGCGTATCGATCCCGCCCCAGCCTGCCCCCCGCGCCGGAACCGTGGGACGACTGCTCTCCCGGATGCTGACGGAACCTGCGCTCCCCGCCGCCTGTGATCCGGTTCTGTCCATTCCTGCATGGTACGCCGGGGAAAGCGGGCATCCGGCATATGGCATCTCCCTTGGTTCCGGCAAAGAGGAGGACAGTTTTTACCGGGGATATGCCGCCGTACGGGAGCTGCTCTTTTCCGCACCGCTGCTGGTATAGTCCGCTCCGTCCGGCTCCCCCGCCGAAAACATAAATTTTTTGTTCCGCTTCCGTGAATTTTCAAAAATTACATTGCATTTTTACCGGATGCATGGTATACTATGGACAATCGGAGCCATAAGGGAAGAGATGCCCGGCAGAATTCCCCAGGTTTCCGCTGGAAACAAAACGATATTTGTCTCACATAGAAAGGATGTACAATTATGGCAGAATCCAGACTGATCGGCGGGTATCCCGTAATCGGTATCCGTCCCACTATCGACGGCAGACGCGGCCCCCTGAAGGTTCGTGAATCCCTGGAAGATCAGACCATGGCTATGGCAAAGGCTGCCCAGAAGCTGATCACCGAAAACCTGAAGTATTCCAACGGTGAACCCGTGGAAGTCATCATTGCCGACACCACCATCGGCCGTGTGGCAGAAGCTGCTGCCTGTGCCGAAAAGTTCCGCAAGGCCGGCGTGGACATTACCCTGACTGTAACGCCCTGCTGGTGCTACGGCTCCGAAACCATGGACTCCGATCCCAACACCATCAAGGCTGTATGGGGCTTCAACGGTACCGAAAGACCCGGTGCTGTGTATCTGGCCTCCGTTCTGGCTACCCACGCCCAGAAGGGTCTGCCCGCCTTCGGCATCTACGGTCACGACGTACAGAATCTGGACGAAGTAACCGATATGCCCGCTGACGTACAGGAAAAGATCCTGCGCTTTGCCCGTGCTGCCGTAGCCGCTGCCACCATGAGAGGCAAGAGCTATCTGCAGATCGGTTCCATCTGTATGGGTCTCGGCGGTTCCATCATCGACTCCCGCTTCATAGAAGAATACCTGGGCATGAGAGTGGAATCCGTGGACGAAGTGGAACTGATCCGCCGCATGACCGAAGAAATCTATGACAAGGCCGAATTTGAAAAGGCACTGGCATGGGTAAAGGCCAACGCCATCGAAGGCTTCGACAAGAATCCCGAAGACATGCAGAAGTCCCGCGAAGAAAAGGACGCTCAGTGGGAATTCGTCGTAAAGATGATGGTCATCATCAAGGATCTGATGAACGGCAACCCCAACCTGCCGGAAGGCTGCGAAGAAGAAATGGTTGGCCACAACGCCATCGCCGCCGGTTTCCAGGGTCAGAGACAGTGGACGGACTTCTATCCCAACTGTGACTTCCCGGAAGCCATGCTCAACTCCTCCTTCGACTGGAACGGCGCCCGTGAACCCTACATCCTGGCCACCGAAAACGACGTTCTCAACGGTCTGGGCATGCTGTTCATGAAGCTGCTGACCAACCGTCCCCAGATGTTTGCCGACGTTCGTACCTACTGGAGCCCTGAAGCTGTCAAGAGAGCCTCCGGTTACGACGTGGAAGGCGTTGCTCTGGAAAACGGCGGGTTCATCCACCTGATCAACTCCGGTGCCTGCTGCGTGGACGCCAACGGGGAAGCCAAGGATGAAAACGGCAACGCACTGATCAAGGAATGGTACAACGTAACCGAAGCCGACCAGAAGGCCATTATGGAAAACACCACCTGGAACTTTGCGGACCTCGGGTACTTCCGCGGCGGCGGGTACTCCTCCCGTTTCGTAACCAAGGCAGAAATGCCCTGTACCATGATCCGTCTGAACCTGGTGGAAGGCCTGGGCCCGGTGCTGCAGATCGCAGAAGGCTGGACTGTATGCCTGCCTGACGAAGTGACCGACGTGCTGTGGAAGAGAACCGATTACACCTGGCCCTGCACATGGTTCGCTCCCCGCTGCGACGGCAAGGAAGGCTCCCCCTTCAAGACCGCTTACGACGTAATGAACAACTGGGGTGCAAACCACGGTGCCATCAGCTACGGCCACATCGGTGCTGACCTGATCACCCTGTGCTCCATCCTGCGGATCCCCGTAGCTATGCACAATGTTCCCACCGAAGACATCTTCCGTCCCGCTGCATGGAACGCATTCGGCATGGACAAGGAAGGCGCCGACTACAGAGCATGCGCCAACTATGGCCCTCAGTACAAGAGAGTAACCAAGTAAGAAAATACGCTGACAGATGAACTGTTGAACTGGCATCGAAATATACCCGGTGCCAGTTTTGTTTTCAATACCAGGAGAAAAATATGTTCCAGCCTGACTACACCTATCTTGTATTCGCTGCAAGAAATATAGAAGCTGCCCGTATCCCGCTGTATGAACATATCATCGGCGCAGATGTGGCAGAAAAAATCATGAACAGAAAATTCGCTTCTCTGCTGGGAGGGGATTACGAAGACAAAAAAGAATTCTTCCGCCAGTACTGCGAATGTTTTCGGAAACTGGGGTATGACACCATATCCTTTGAAATGTGCATCGGCGGGGTTCTGCCGGGAGCGGGTGCACTGGGCGGCCACAAAAAAGGGGTTATCCAGACCAGAGACGATTTTGAAAAATATCCCTTCGATGAAATTCCGGAAATGTACGAAAAAAACTGCTATGACACCTTCCGTGCCCTGCATGAAGTGATGCCGGCAGGGATGAAAGCAGTGGGCGGCGTCGGCAACGGTGTGTTTGAATGCGTACAGGATCTGGTGGGGTATATGGATCTCTGCATCCTGTCGGCGGATGACCCGGAACTGTATGCGGATTTATTCCGTAAGCTCGGAGAGGTCAGTCTGCGGATCTGGAAAAATTTCCTGAAAGCGTTTGCGGACGACTTCTGCGTTCTGCGTTTCGGCGATGACCTGGGCTTCAAGAGCAATACCCTGATTTCCGCCGACGATATTGTCCGCCATATCATCCCCCAGTACAAGCAGATCATCGATGAAGTGCATCGCTGGGGAAAGCCCTTCCTGCTGCATTCCTGCGGCTGCATCTTCAATGTGATGGACGACCTGATTGCCGCCGGGATCGATGCCAAGCATTCCAATGAAGACCAGATTGCACCTTTCCCGGTCTGGGTGGAAAAATACGGAGACAGAATCGGGAACTTCGGGGGCATTGACACAGATGCGGTATGCCGTCTGTCCCGGGCGGAAATGAAGGAATACATCACAGATGTTGTGAAACAATCCAGAGGACACGGCGGATTCGCATTCGGTTCCGGAAATTCCATCCCGGGCTATGTTCCGGTGGACAATTACCTGATGATGAATGAAATTATCCGGGAACTCCGGGGAGAATAGACAGGATTTTTTCTCCCGTCCCATATACCCCCATTTTCCATGGCTGATTTATGAAAAACAAATAAATCACACCCCTGCAGAAACCTTCATTTCTACAGATTTTCTACCCTGTCAAATCTTGCAAAATCCCATCGAAGAGTGTATAATTATACTGTCAATCATATTTCCATTTTTTCCGGAATATGAAAATCCAAACTTTATGGAGGCCATTATGGCACTTAAGAATCCCTATCTGATCAGTGTTTATGAAAATACCTGCAAGAGAAACCCCGGTGAACCCGAATTCCTGCAGACTGTTGAAGAAGTTTTTGAATCTCTGGAACCCGTTGTGGAAAAGCGCCCTGACTTTGTAAAGGCCGGGATCTTTGAAAGAATGGTAGAACCGGAACGTCTGATTTCCTTCCGTGTAAGCTGGGTGGACGACAACGGCAACGTACAGGTGAACCGCGGTTACCGTGTACAGTTCAACTCCGCCATCGGCCCCTACAAGGGAGGTCTGCGCTTCCATCCTTCCGTAAACGCTTCCATCATGAAGTTCCTCGGCTTCGAACAGACCTTCAAGAACTCCCTGACCGGTCTTCCCATGGGCGGCGGTAAGGGCGGTTCCGACTTCAACCCCGCAGGCAAGAGCGACAACGAAATCATGCGGTTCTGCCAGAGCTTCATGACCGAACTGGCCAAGCACATCGGTCCCGACACCGACGTTCCCGCAGGCGACATCGGCGTAGGCGCCCGTGAAGTCGGCTACCTGTTCGGCCAGTACAAGAGACTGCGCAACGAATTCACCGGCGTTCTGACCGGCAAGGGCTTCTCCTTCGGCGGTTCCAGAATCCGTCCCGAAACTACCGGCTACGGCGCTGTATACTATGTGGAAAATATGCTGGCCACCTTCGGCGAAGAAATCAAGGGCAAGACCTTTGCTGTATCCGGCTTCGGCAACGTGGCATGGGGTACCGTACAGAAGCTGACCGAACTGGGCGGTAAGGTTGTTACCATCTCCGGT
The DNA here is from genome assembly GCA_017415325.1 of Clostridia bacterium. Taxonomy (GTDB): domain Bacteria; phylum Bacillota; class Clostridia; order Oscillospirales; family CAG-272; genus UMGS1696. The sequence goes on along the minus strand of JAFQGY010000207.1, from coordinate 7,860 downwards.
CCCGACGGCTACATCTACGACAAGGACGGCGTAAACACCCCCGAAAAGATCGCATACATGCTGGAAATGCGTACCTCCAACCGGAACCGTGTGGAAGACTATGCTGACAAGTTCGGCGTTCCCTTCTTCGCAGGCAAGAAGCCCTGGGGCGAAAAGGTTGACGTAATCATGCCCTGCGCTACCCAGAACGAAGTGAACCTGGACGACGCCAAGGCTATGGTTGCCAACGGTCTGAAGTACTACGTAGAAGTTTCCAACATGCCCACCACCAACGAAGCTGTTGCTTACCTGAAGGCAAACGGCGTGGTTGTTGCTCCCTCCAAGGCTGTAAACGCCGGCGGTGTTGCCGTATCCGGTCTGGAAATGAGCCAGAACTCCATGCGGTACAGCTGGTCCTCCGAAGAAGTGGACGCCAAGCTGAAGGACATCATGAAGAACATCTACGAAAGCTCCGTAAGCGCTGCCAAGGAATACGGCATGGAAGGCGACCTGGTTTCCGGTGCGAACATCGCAGGCTTCCTGAAGGTTGCAGAAGCTATGCTGGCACAGGGCATCGCGTACTAATTCAGAATTCGGAAATCAGAATTCTGAATGGCAGAGTAAGTGTATATCTGCAGAACAGTCTGGGGAATTTTCTCCGGGCTGTTCTTTTTTATTGACAACAGGCGGGAGATGTGGTATAAATGGTACAGAAGGGTTCGGACTTTTCTGTTCTGTCAGCCTGTCCGTACCCATAAGCCAATTCTGCATTCTACATTTTCCATGAGGTGCTTATGTATACACACAACTACGATTTCCGCAACCGGGATTTTCAGTATACGCCCCGTCTTACCCCTACCCCCAATGCCGCAGAGAAAGCCCCCTGCCGGATGGATGAGGACTGGGAAATCATTGCGCCTGTATCCCATGGTGACGCCGACAGTGCCGCAGTCCGGCTGACACGGTATTTCACCGGGGATCTGGTGCGGTTTCTCACGGACGCCTTCGGGATCTGTCTGCGTCTGCGGCGGGTGGAGGATGTGACTCCCTGGCTGAATACACCGCACAAGAAGATCATTCTGGTACAGGAGGAAGCCATCATGCCCTCTCCGCTGACATCCGACATGGCGGGGGCCTTCCACATCACCGTTACGGAGGATTCCATCCTGATCGTGGGGAAAACCGAACGGGGAACCGCACAGGGGGTCTATTATCTGGAAGACTGCATGAAGCTCCGGGGAGAATGCGCCCTGCCTTTGGAAAACGCCGAACATGCCCCGCTGTTCTCCCCCCGCATGACCCATTCCGGCGTGGAACTGGATACCTTCCCGGACAATTTTCTGGAAGCCTGTGCCCACAGCGGTATGGACGCCATCATTGTATATGCCGGGCATCCGGACACCAATCTCCACGGCTTTACAGATCCGGAAGGACTCTGGCCGGGTTCGGGACGGCAGTACTGTGACTTTGCCAATCTGGTATGGCGGGCTGCCGGATACGGGCTGGATGTGTATGTCTACAGCCATATTCTCTGTGATATGCACCCCGACGAACCGGACGCCCCTGCCTATTACGAAGCCTCTTTCGGCAAGCTGTTCCGTACCTGCCCCGGCATCAAGGGGATCATTTTCGTGGGCGAAACCTTTGAATTCCCCTCCAAAGACCCCCACACCAGCGGCATCCGATGTCAGCTGAAGCCCAAAGACGAACACCGTGTTTCCCCCGGCTGGTACCCCTGCGAGGACTATCCCCGTCTTGTGACGCTGGTGAGAGATACCATCCGCCGGTATAATCCCCAGGCAGACCTGATTTTCTGGACCTACAACTGGGGTTACGTGAACAAAGACGCCCGCCTTGCCCTGATCGACGCCCTGCCACGGGATATTTCGCTGCTGGTGACCTTTGACATGTGGGAAACCTTCATCGGCAAAAACGGCCAGCCCTACCGAATCGACGACTATTCCATCTCCTTTGCAGGCCCTTCCTGCGTGTTCGTGGATGAAGCGGAGCGGGCAAAGGAACTGGGCATCCGGCTGTACACTATGTGCAATACGGGAGGACGGACATGGGACAACGGTTCCTCCCCCTATCTCCCGGTACCCCAGCAGTGGCAGAAACGGTATGAAGCCCTCTGTCAGTCCCATGAAAAATATGGTCTGGCCGGGCTGATGGAAGACCACCATTTCGGCTGGCTGCCCTCCTTCCTGACCCTGCTTGCCAAAAACGCCTTCATGACAAACGGTCTCCCGGGTGACGAAATGCTCTGCCGGATTGCCCGCCGGGACTGGGGCAGTCAGTGGGAAAAGGCAGTGGAGGCATGGCGTCTGTGCAGTGAAGGGATCACCCAGGTGGTTGCGGCCAATATCGACCAGTACGGCCCCTACCGCAGCGGCCCCACCTATCCTCTCCTGTACAACCAGCAGCAGTCCGATCTGCAGATTCCCAAAGTGGAATGGGCCATGCACGGCGGATTCGCCATCTGGTTCCCGGTGTATGCCGATGCGGTTCTGCCTGACCCGGCCAAAACACTGCTGCGGTATGGTCATGTGCAGTTTGTGACAGACTGTTTCCGTCGTGGTCTGGCCCTGCTGGAAGAAGCACTGCAGGTACTGGACGCACCCTATGGCAGTGAAATCTCCCGCCAGACCGCCAATGTACGGTATATCTATTGTACGTATATTACTACCTGCCACGTCATCGGCTGGACAATTGCCAAAAAGCTGCTGAAAGCCACCCTGGCCGGGGAAGACATCCCTGCCGCAGGAGAACTGTACGAAGCCATCGGCGTCACCGACAGAACCATCGGCGGACTGGCAAAGTACCTGCGTGACATCGCCGCAGAAGAAACGGAAAATGTGGCCCTCGCCCTGACCTGCTGGGAAGAAGACAGCAGTATCGGTTTTGAGCCTTCCATGGAATACGTATTCAACCCGGACTTTGCGGCATGGAAGAACAGCGAAACCAAACGTTCTCTGGAACAAATGGAGGACGAAATAAGAGAGAAATAAGAGATAAGAAGTAAGAGATAAGAAATATACAGTTTCTGCAAAATAAGCAAACAGCTTACAGAACGGAGGAACATTCCCGCCGCTGTAAGCTGTTCTTTGGTTTTGGGCTAACGCCGCTATTTCTTACTTCTGATTTCTTACTTCTTACTTTCCCCGCATCGTTTTACCCAGTCGTCCCACCGGGGATCCTTTATCATCTCCGCTTTTACCACCTGATTGCCCGTATCGCACCACCAGGGCCAGTCTTCCGGCAGTTCTGCGGCGATCCCGGCTTCGGAGCGGACATCCCGTTTTTCCGTTACCAGACGGAGCAGGGGGGCAGTATAAGCCACTTCCACCTGTCCGTTCCGGCGCATGGCATCACAGATCCGGGCATACTCCAGAGCTCTGTCCAGTGCGGCAAAGGCACCATCCCGGTCATCCGCCCGCCAGCAGTGGAAGGACAGATACAGGTGCAGACAGGCCAGGGAGGAATGGTATACGCCATAGTTTCCGTCTGTGCAGACCAGATCGTACATGGCGATGGCATTTTTTACCGTGCATACCGCTTCCGCCGGGGTCAGGTGACTGCCGTTTGCCAGAATTCCGCCGATGAGCAAACCGGATGTACAGTGCACCGCCGCCAGAACCGCTTCCCCCTGCAGTCTGGCCCGTTCTTTCCCGTCACAGGTCAGCGGCCGCATCAGTTCCCGGCAGTCCTGCAGCGACGGCAGACCCGCCACGATATCCAGTGCCTTTCCGGATGCCCCGGTGTTCAGATACAACTGTACCAGTTCCCGCACCGCCTTCTGCCGCAGTTCTCCCTCGGGCATGGATATCAGCAGCTTTTCGTACAGCCGGATGGCTTCCTGCCATTCCCCGTAGGTTCTGTGCCGCTCTGCATCCAGAATGTCGTATCCGTCCCCGTCCGTCAGGTGGTGTTCACCGTACCGGACATATCCCGCATTGTACAGCACGGACGCCAGTGCCAGCATGAGCTTTTCGTTGCTGGGGTATTCCGCCAGAGATTCCCTTGCCAGCTGGATACAGGCATCCATGGACACATCCCGGCCGTTGTTCTCCCAGTTCATGGCATAAATCCGTTCCGTCAGGGCGTCAATCTTCTGTTCTCTGTCCCCTTCATATCCGAACAGCATGTCAATGGTCACTCCAAAGTAATTGGCAATGGCCGGAACCGCTTCCATGTCCGGATATGCGCCGCCTTTTTCCCAGCGGGAAACCGCCTGCGGACTGATCCCCAGTGCTTCTGCCAGATCTTCCTGTGTGCGCCCGTCCCGGAGCCGGAGCTGCCGGATGGTTTCGCCTATTTGCAGTTTCATACTGTTTTTTTCTCCTGTATCGTAAATTCACCGGTGTTGTATGCAGTATACCATACCGGCAGGAGAAAAACAATCATCAATTTGTAGTGGTATTTTCAACAAGCGGTTGTGTTCACGGCTGCCAGTACCGCTCTATACATTCCTTGGCGATCTCCACATACCGGCGTCCCCGTTCCGGATCCCCGAACAGGGTCAGCACTTCTCTCTGTGCCATTTCAAACAGGCATCCGCTGGCCGATTCGCAGACCATCTTAAAGTACTTCCGAAGGGCATCTTCGTCCATCGGCCCCGGATGGGTGACAAATTCCGCTCTGGGCTTGCTGTAGTATATCACCTTTGTGCCCCGGAGATACTCGCCCACCTGGGATTCGTTGTTGAAGGGGGACACGGACAGTTTCCGCAGGTTCGTCCATTTGGAAAGATAGTCCGGCCAGATGGCGTCCACCCGTTCACAGCAGCCGTAGGACAACAGCCCCATGCGCCGCACCAGTCTGTCCTGATAGGGATACACAAATTCCCCGTACACTTCCGGTGCCACAGCGGTGGTTTCCTGGGATTCCAGAAAGCCCCAGCACTGGGTGGTCTTTGTCACGTTATCTGCGGGCAGCTCACTGGTAAAGGCAAAGCTTTCCTGGGGCAGGGGAGAAAGACCCACCGTGGGCAACAGCAGTCCCTCCGCTTCCAGAAAATCGTAGTACCCTTCGTATATCCGGGTGGCCATGTCCATGACCTTGTGCAGGATTTCCGGACAGTCGTACATGGACAGATAGTAGTTTTCCATATTCATCAGATGCACCAGCGGATTGGTGATGGAGCCGGGCAGGGCCCCCATTACCATTCTGGTGGGCAGTATATCTCCGATCAGCGAGTCCACCCATTCCCGGTACTGGATTGTCCCTTCTCTGTCCACGCCGAAAGAACCGCCCTGCAGCTTTTCCCATTCCGCTTCCAGATCCTCGATTACAGGGTCGATGTGATAGCCGCTGGTCACCTGACCGGGCAGACGACTGGTTTTTGGGGAAATTCCGAAGGGACGCACCCATGTCCGCCAGCCCATGTTGAAGGTGGGAGCAATGGGCGTATCGTCGTCAAACAGATCCCGTCCCACCAGATTCCAGAGCAGGGTGCGCTCCAACCCTCTTGCCGCCTCCGATTCGCACTGCATCCGGGGAGCGATCACTTCATGGGTGAAATTGCTGAACAGCAGCCGCACCGTGGGGGATTCTCTGCGTCCTTCCTCCAGTGCTTTCCATTTTTTCAGAATGTCTTCGTTTTTCCTGCTTTCCGCATATTCTCTCTGTCTGGCAGCGATCTGCCGCAGAATTTCTCTGTCCTTTGCAGAAATCTGTTCCATTTGCATTCCTCCTGAGATCATTTTCAAGTGTGACAGCCGGTAAAAAACCACCCGATCCTGCTGTACCGGGGGTCAGGTGGTTCTGCTGTCTTGTTTATTCCAGACTGGTGTAGGTTTCGATCAGTTCGGCCAGCTGGGCTTCTGCCTTGGATTCCACGGAGGCTACCGCAGAGGCATAATTCTGGTTCTTGCCGATGACGTTCCGCATGATGGTTCCCACGGAGCCGATGCTGTAGTTGTACACGTACCCGAAGTCCGTCATGGATGTGTCGTGGATCAGGTCGATCATGCCGGCGGAAATATCGTCTCTGGCGTACTGCCGTTTCAGTGCCACTTCATAGTAGGCGGGCATTACCGTCCGGTAGGTTTCGGCGCACATGGCTTCCAGTACCGCACAGGATTCTTCCATGCTGCTGCAGGTCTGGGGGATAAAGAACAGGGACGCGGAGTCGTGCACCAGAGAGATATAGTCTTCCTGGCTTTCGTCATACTTGGGATAGGGAATCACGCCGTAGCCGCTTTCCATGTCCCGGAGATTTTCGCAGATCTTGAACCAGTGGGGCATGAACAGGATGGTGTCGGAGGAGAAGTCTTCCACGTACACAGTCCCGTTGAAGGCGCCGCCCGCATCCTTTTCGATGAACAGACCGTTGCCGGAGTTCCAGTACAGGTCGATGAACTTGTCGATGATGTTGTAGTTGTGTTCATCCTGCAGGGTCAGGTAGGGCATGCCGTTTTCGTCTCTGGCAGATACCTGAAATCCGGCGCAGTAGGCAAAGTAGTCACAGTGGGAAATGGTTGTGGTGTCGATGCCGAAGATGTCACCGTAGTTCATGGTGCCGTCCCCGTTGAGATCCTGATACCCGGCTTCCCCCATGGCCTTCAGCTGATCCACCGTCCAGCCGCCTTCCAGCACCAGTTCGTACAGATCGTTGTAGTCCCCGAACACGTCGTTGTACAGCTTCTGGTTGAAGAAGGTAGCGGCAGTAACCCGGAGGGCGTTCAGGCAGATGTCCCCCATGAGATAGAACCGCTTCTGATCCCCGATCTGCAGGATTTCCATGTATTCGTCATTCCACCAGGGCTGGGATAAATCCAGATAGGGTGCGTTCTGCAGGTCCATGACCATGTTTTCCAGACACAGAGCCACGGCGGAGAACTGGTTCCAGGAAACGATATTGAAGTCGTCGGAACCGGCCACAATGGATGCCTTGGCATCAGCCGGGAAGGCGTCTGCAGTCCCCGTCCCCATGGGCAGATATGCAAACTTCACGTTCAGCCGTTCTTCTACGCCGTTGTTCCGGTTGTAGACAGCGTCCGACACAGGCTCCCCGGTGAGTTCCTCTTCCTGCAGGATCTCAATGATGTCCGCTTCACAACCCCGGTACAGGATGGGCATGGACAGGCCGCCGAAATCCAGATCCTCCGGCAGAGAGTCCTTTGTCTGGGCACGGGTGGTTTCCGTTTCCGGTGCAACAGTTTCTGCGGCAGCCGTATCCGTTTCTCCGGCAGTGGTTTCCGCTGTGCTGTTGCCGCATCCGCTCAGAAGCAGAGCAGCCAGCAGCAGGATACAGGTTCGTTTTATAGAAATACGCATGGTGATTCCTCCGTGATGTTGTTTTTTCATTGTCCAGTATAGCATACATCTTTCCCAATTGCAATGGTTTGGCGGAAATTGTTTCTGTACATCTTGACATCTCCCCGGCCAAAGGGTATAATATTTTCAACCAAACTCACCAGACAGAGAGGTACAGGTATGTCTCATCCTACTTACAAACACGTTATCGTTGTGGGCATCGACGGAGCAGGCGCATTCATCAAAGACGCCGACACGCCCCATTTCGACCGGATTTTCGCAGAAGGTGCCGTAACCTACGAAGCGCTGGCATCCAATCCCACCATCAGCGCCGAATGCTGGGGCTCCATGCTTCTGGGTGTGGGCCCGGAAGTGCATAAGCTCACCAACGGCATCGTATCCTCCACCCCCTATCCCACCGACTCACCCTTTCCCTCCCTGTTCCGCCGGATCCGGGAAGTGATGCCGGAAGCGGAGCTGGGCTCCTACTGTGACTGGAATCCCATCACCTACGGCATCGTGGAAAACGACCGGAATGTTTCCTCCGCCACCGCCCGTGACAGTGAACTGACTCCCGTCATCTGTGATTATGTCCGTGCCAAAAAGCCTGCGTTCCTGTTCATT
>JAFQGY010000206.1 GCA_017415325.1 Clostridia bacterium | reverse complement strand
TGCTCTGTCCGCTCTGTGTGCAAGCTATCGGCAAGAAGCCCTGCGCATCGGCAGAAACGACGTGGCGGAAGTGCTCTCGAAGGTACCGGAGTATCCGGCGGAAACCTTCCGGGAAGCGCTGCAGTTTTTCCGGATCGTACACTACGGCCTGTGGATGGAAGGGGACTACCACAACACCGTGGGCCGGTTTGATGTATACATGATGCCCTATCTGCGGCACGATCTGGATGCCGGGATCCTGACCATGGAGGAAGCCAGGGAACTGCTGGAAGATTTCTTCCTTTCCTTCAATATCGACAGCGATATGTATACCGGGATCCAGCAGGGGGACAACGGCCAGAGTATGATGCTGGGCGGCAGACTGCCCGACGGCACCAATGTGTGGAACGAACTGACGGAACTGTGTCTGGAAGTCAGCGGGGAACTGAAGCTGATCGACCCCAAGATCAATCTGCGGGTGAATAAGGATACCCCTCTGTCCGTATACGAAAAGGGAACTGAGCTGACCAGAGTGGGGCTTGGTTTCCCCCAGTATTCCAACGACGATGTGGTGATTCCGGCCCTCTGCAGGCTGGGATACGAACCGGAAGATGCCGCAAACTATACCGTTGCCGCCTGCTGGGAGTTCATCATTCCCAAGGTGGGCATGGAAATTGCCAATATCGGCGCGCTGTCCTATCCGCTGTGTGTGGATCGTGCCATCCGTACCTTGTCCGACGACGCTTCGGTGCAGGATATGAAGATTGCCGTGGCCAGAGAAATCCGGCGTGAAACCGCTGCCATCATGGACAAGGTGCACGACGTATGGTTTGTACCGTCGCCCTTCCTGAATCTGCTGTACGGCGGGAAGAACATTGCGGACGGCGCCAAATACAACAACTTCGGTATGCACGGTACCGGGATCTCCTGCGGGGCGGACTCCATGGCGGCACTGGAAAAATATGTGTTCACGGAAAAGCGCTGGACACTGTCCCAGGTGATCGAAGCCATGGACAACAACTACGAAGGGGCGGACGAAATGTGTGCGGCTCTGCGGTATGAAGCACCCAAATGCGGCCGGGATGACGCTGCCGACCGGTATCTGGTGTATCTGACCGAAGCCTTCTCCTGCTCCCTGGCCGGAAAGACCAACTGCCGGGGCGGGATCTGGCGTGCGGGTACCGGCTCTGCCATGTTCTATCTGTGGCATGCAGCCGCTCTCCCCGCTTCTCCCGACGGACGCAGAAAGGACGAACCCTTCGCCGCCAACTATTCCGTAAGCATTTTTGCGGATCTCCGGAACCCGGTGGATGTGGTGAAATCCTTCACAAAGCCGGATCTGGGCAAAGTCATCAACGGCGGCCCCCTGACACTGGAATTCCACGACAGGATGTTTGCAGGGGAAGATGCCATCACCAAGGTCGCATCCCTTGTACGGTATTTCATCCTGTCCGGCGGACACCAGCTGCAGCTCAATGCTGTGAACCGGGACAGACTGCTGGATGCGCAGGAACATCCGGAAAAGTACCGGCAGCTGATTGTGCGGATCTGGGGATGGAGTGCGTACTTCTGTGAACTGGATAAGGAATTCCAGGATCATGTGATCCGCAGACAGGAATATGTTATTTAATTCAGAATTCAGAATTAACGTATCTGGATTCTGTGTATACATAGTATGGAACTGACGATTTTTGATATCAAGGGCTTTGCGCTCCATGACGGGCCGGGGATCCGTACCACCGTGTTCTGCAAGGGGTGTCCGCTGCGGTGTCTGTGGTGCCACAATCCGGAAGGGCTTTCACCCAAGCGGCAGCTTTGTGTGAAGGAAGCGGCCTGTCTGCACTGCGGAAAATGCCGGGTTCCCTGCAGCCATCCGGACTGTCAGCCATGGGGAAGGTGTCTGCATATCTGTCCTGCCGGGTGTATTTCTGTGGCGGGGGAGAAAATTGAGGCGGAACATCTTGCAGAAAAGCTGATTGCCGACCGGGATGTGTTTGCCATGTCCGGGGGCGGAGTGACCTTTTCCGGCGGAGAACCGCTGCTGCAGTGGGATGTTGTACAGGAATGTGCTCTGCTGCTGCACGATGCGGGGATTCACACAGCTATGGAGACCTGCGGATATGCTTCATGTGAAGCGTTCCGGCGGACGGTACTGGCGATGGATTATGTCATCATGGACATCAAACTGGCAGATCCTGTACTGCACAAACGGTATACTGGCGTATACAATGGCCGGATTCTGGAAAATTTCCGATTCCTGCAGCACTGCGGAAAGCCGTATCTGATCCGCACCCCGCTGATTCCGGGGATTACCGACACAGACGAAAACCTGACCGCCATCCGGGAACTCATCGGGGATTCCGCATGGGAACAGCTTCCGTACAATACGCTGGCAGGAGCGAAATATCCCAACTTCGGCATGACATACGGAATGGAAGAAACATAAAAGATACTCTGTAACAGAAAACGGCCTGCAGGAGCGAAAAATGTTCCCTGTAAGCCGTTCTTTGTATCTCGTATCTCTGATTTCTTATTTCTTATTTTCCAGGAACTTTGCGTTGATCTCCTCCACCTGTCCCAGTGCCATCTGTTCGGCCTTTTCATACCGGGAGGTGAAGTTGTCGGTGTATTCGTAGATCATGTAGATCACTTCTGCAAAGTAGTTCCCCACCTTGTAGAACCAGCCCAGGTCGAATACCCGGGAGGACAGGATGATGTCCAGCATGGCGATGCTTTCTTCGTCCCGCATGTATTTGTAGTTCAGCACCTGATCGTAGTATACCGGGGTGACGATTTCTTCGGAATAGTAGGCCAGTGCTTCGATAATCATGCCGCTGCGCTCCGCATTGTCCATTACACCCGGCACACAGAAGAACATGCTGTGCCAGGAACCGACGGTGCTGTAGTATTCGTTCTGGGAAGCGTCATACTTGGGGTAGGGCAGGATCCCGAAGTCGGCTTCCATATCCCGGAAGGAGGAGGCCAGGTTCAGAAGCTGCAGATAGTACAGGCTCTGGCCGTTCTGGAACATGGAAACGGGGGTGGCAATGTCATAGCTGTCTCTCTGGTAGTTGTAGGAAACATTCTTGTCAAAGGCGAAATCCGTGTACTTGTCCAGGGCATCCACTACGGCTTCGGTGTACAGGGTCAGCTCCAGCAGCCCTTCGCTGTTCAGGGTAGCGCACTTCACACCGGTGGAGTTGACGGCCGCCATAACGGTATCGTCCCAGGTGATGGATCCGAACCGGTCGTTTGTGGTCATCTTTCCGTCCCCGTCGGTGTCTGCCGCAACCAGCTTGGCGTATTCCCACATCTTTTCAAAGGTCCAGCTGCCTTCCTGTACGGAGGAATACAGATCGGTGATGCCGAAGTCGGTGGCCACCTGCTGGTTGAAGAACACGGCGATGGTGCAGTCGTTGATGGCGGTGGAGACAGCCCCGGTGGTGAAGTAGGTCATCCCGGCGATTTTCATGTCTTCCACGGCGTTCTGATCCCACCAGTGCTGCGAGAGATCAATATGGGGCATGGAGGACATTTCGGACAGGAAATCCCCCAGCACCAGCGTACAGGCATCGTATCCACCCACCGTGGCGGCACCGTATGCGGCGTCTCCCGCCAGAACAGCAGTGGAGATGGCCTGATACCCGGGACCCATGCTGTTGCCGTCGATGTTGCCGGTGAGCTTTTCGTCGGTGATGTCCACATTGTACAGCTCTTCCACAGCGGCATTCCGTTCAAATACGGCGTCGTTCATCAGTTCCCCGGTCAGCTCTTCCGCATGGAAATCGTTCTTGTCCCAGCCGGATTCACTGTTGCCGTGTACCAGAATGTGGAAGTTGTACCCATCCCAGTTTCCTTCCGGCAGGGTGTAGGCCGGTTCGGTTTCTTCCAGTGCGGCAGCAGTATCTGTATCTGCGGCGGTTTCTGCTGTTTCGGTATTTCCGCAGGCAATCATGGGCAGAGCCACAGCAGCACACAGCAGAGCCGCCAATATCCGTTTGAAAAGTGTCATGATAAAAATCCTTTCTTTCTCTTATCTCCCGATGTATTTTTTCAGTATCATCCCGTATTCCCCGACGGGCGGTTCCCCATGGAGGTTGTGATATTCTTCACAGATATACGATGCAAAGGTCTTCACATGCTGTATCCCAAGGGAAGTGTAGAATTCCGTGTCCGCATCACACACATCCGCATGGAACGGCACCTTCACCGGCGGCATTTTATACCCGGAGTACAGCGCATTGTCCAGCCAGTATTCCAGTACATGAGTCGTTTACGCCGGGAAGATCGTCAGCAGATTTTCCAGCAGGCGGCAGTAGTCCACACCCCGTTCTTCCGCAGGATCGCAGATGGGTTTGGCGTGATCTCTGTCCATGGGGGCAAATTCCAGAAAAACATTGTCCGCCGGCCTGACCGTGGGCAGCATCTTCGCATCCGCATAGGCAAGGTATGCCGCAGATGCCGCCGGATCATAGGCTTTTACCCCACGGGCAATGGCATTCGCAATGAGAATCCCCTGATCCGCACCGGTATACCCCGCCGCTTTGCAGGATTCGCAGGAACACCCGGCATGTACCGCATCGTCCATCCAGAAGAAATACCGGTGGGACGACTGTCCGAGAATTTTTGCCAGTTTACAGGCATTTTCCGATACCATATCCAGTGCCGCCGCAGAGGAAGGACAGAGATTGCAGTCTGCCGTCCGAACCCCGGCTTCGTTCACCCGGAACAGCGTGGGATTCTTCTCAAACAGCGACCGGGGCAGCAGCCATTCCAGCGCATGCAGTTCGTATTCCACCGTGATCCCGGCATCTTCCAGCATACCGATGATTCGCCGTCCCCCCGGTGCATCCAGTGCTTCCAGCAGGGCGTCCACACTCCCCTGACCCGGCAACGCAATTTTGTGTACCCCCAGAGAAGTCAGTCCCCCGTCCCGGCACCAGCGAACCCAGTGCTCACAAAGGTCTTCATACAGCAGTACAACTCCTTTTGTGCAGTCCATAATACTCTCCCATATATTTCTAACTTCGTATTTCTCACTTCTTACTTTCCAAGAACCGCTGCAGAATCCGTTCCAGAGAATCAGGGTCGGCCGTATACTTGATGTGCTGCCAGTGGGCGGGAAAGAGCAGTTTGGTTCCCGGTTCGTTGTAGCGGTCGTCGATCAGCAGTACCACACCTCTGTCCGTTTCCGACCGGATCACCCGTCCCGCCGCCTGCAGAACCTTGTTCATCCCGGGATAGATATAGGCGAACTCCCGTCCGTTTTCCGACAGATTCTGATAGTATTCCGCCGTCAGGTTCAGTTCCGGAGAAAGACCGGGCAGTCCCGTCCCCACGATAATGGCACCGATCAGGGAGTTCCCCCGCAGGTCGATTCCTTCGGAGAACATCCCTCCCAGTACGCAGAACCCCACCAGATGGGGATACCGGCCGCTCTCAAACACCTGCAGGAACTGTTCTCTGTCCCGGAAGGACATGCCGGCCTTCTGCAGGATGGTCTTTACATGGGGCATAATCTGCCGGAAGATCCGGTATACCGATTTCATATAGGCATACGATGGAAAATAGACGATGTAATGCCCCTCTCTGGCTTCCACGGCCCGGGCGATGATGTCTGCCGTTTCCTCCGCAGTCCCCCGTCTGTCACTGAACCGGGTGCTGATACCGTCATAAGCCACCAGACACAGGTTTTCGTTCTCATAGGGGGAGGGCAGATCCAGATACACGCTGTCCGGGGAGCCGGTGACGCTCTGGTAATATTCGGCGGGGGACAGGGTTGCGGAGAACAGAATGGCGGCTTTGGCACTGTGCAGCATGGTGTCGAGGAGGCCGCCGGGATCCAGACATAGGATCTGTACCGTCAATTCCCCGGGAAACAGAGGATCCGCCGTCTGTGCCGGGGGATTGTCTGCCTGTACCGGTGCTTCGGAGGAGGCCAGAAAACAGAATTTTTCGTCTGCATACTCCAGAATTCCCGTGAACTGCAGCAGACTCTGCCGGAAGGGAACCAGCTCCCCGGCGAATTCATGCCTGTCCCGGATGTATTTGCCCAGCAGACGGGTCAGCTCACCGAACCGTTTTGAGATTTCTTCCGGAATCCGGGCGGACTGGTAGTGGCCGATTTTTTTCTCTGCCCCGCCGTCCGTCACCAGATACGCTTCCTTTCCGCACCGCCGGAACATCACCCGGAACCAGTTTTCTACGGGAAGCAGCACATTTTCAAATCCTTCATCCTCCGGAAACAGCTTGTCCTTCACCAGCCGCAGCTGCCGGATCTCATCAGCCGCCAGAGAAGCGGAGTACATGGCTCTGGCTCTGTCCGGGAGGTTGTGGGCTTCGTCGATGAGAAAGACGTATTTTTCCTTCCGCTTGACGTCCTTGAAATACCGCCGGAGCCGCATCCGGTCGTCGAAGATGTAGTTGTAGTCGCATACAATCAGATCGCAGTATTCGCTCAGTGCCAGCGCCAGCTCATGGGGACAGACCTCGTGGGCTTTGGCAGTCTGCCGGATCTGTTCGATGGTGTAGATCTGTCCGCCCTGCAGCAGTTCCAGAAGGGCTTCCGACTGCCGCTGTTCAAAGGAACGGAAGGTTTTTTCCCATCCGGCGGCATGCAGGGAAGGGCAGATGGGACATTTCAGTGCCATACTGGTTTCCCCTTCGATCTCTCCGGTGGGACAGGTCAGTTCCTTGGCCAGAAGCAGGATTGCCCGCATGTGGGGCGCATGTCTGGCTATCCGGGCCGCCGCATCCAGAGCCGCTTTTCCCGTGATGGTTTTGGCAGTGGCATAAAAAATCCGATCGCATTTGCCCAGTCCGATGCCGCGGAGGGCAGGATACAGGCTGGACATGGTTTTTCCGATGCCGGTGGGGGCGGATACAAACAGCCTGCCGCCGGATCTGATGGTGCGGAATGCTTCATGGACAAAATCCTTCTGGCCGGAACGGATCCGGGGATAGGGGAAGGGCAGATTCTTCAGTTCATCCAGCCGCAGGGACATCCGTTCCTTTTCGATCTGCAGAAAGGGCAGAGCACGCCGCAGCAGTCCCGTGACAAAAGCCGACAGCATGGTGTGTCCGAAAACTGCCCGCCAGACCCGTCTTGCTCCGTCCGCCCGCCGTACGAAAGTGATCTGTACTGCCGCCTTGTCCACACTGCCTGTTTCGCAGAGGATGAAAGCGTAGCACACAGCCTGGGCAAAATGGACGGGATTGGAAAACGGCGTGGGATTGTCCCGGAAGGAGGAAAGGGTTTTCACCTCTTCAATGGTATGGATTTCTCCGTCAAAGGCAATACTATCACAGCGTCCGTGGAGTTCGATGGGCTGCCCCTCCAGGACACATCCCCAGGCAAGCTCCATTTCTGCGGCGGCATGTTCCGTTTCGCTGAGCCTGTCTGCGGCAAGCTGGTGATGCATCCGGTTTCCTTCCGTCAGGGGATCTGTTTCGGCCCGGGGTTCCGGTGTGTCTTCCGTTTCTTCCGCCTCTTCCCAGACCTGCCGGAAACCGTATTTTTCCGTAAGCTGTACAGGACGGTCCACACCATAGGCATAAGACGCCAGCTCGGTGA
>JAFQGY010000205.1 GCA_017415325.1 Clostridia bacterium | reverse complement strand
ATACATCGGGGATCTGGTATGGTCACTGCTGTCCTGAGGGAGCTTCTGGAACATATCCTTCCGTTTCTGGCGGCTGTATTGTTTCATGAACTGGGCCATCTGGCAGGCAGCATTCCGGCGGGGGTACCGATACGGCGGTTTGGAATTGGGCTGACGGGACTGCGGATGGAGTTTGCCATGGAACAGGTGTCCTACCGGCAGGAACTGGGTGTACTGTTCTCCGGCAGCCTGCTTGGACTGCTGACCCTTCTCTGGTTCCGGCATCCGGTGTACCGGCTTTGGGCACTGGTGCTGAATCTGGCAAACCTTCTGCCGGTGCGGGGGCTGGACGGCGGCAGGATTCTGTACTGTCTGCTGCATCGGTGGACAGACGGAGACAGAGCAGACCGGATCTGTCGGGTGGTATCCGGGTTTTGCGGCGTGCTGTTCTGGATGGGGGGCATGTGGATGGTACTGCGTGCGGGGGGAAGCGTGACATGGATGCTCTGCGGGATGGTGCTGGCGGCGGGGGAAATAAGAAGTCAGAAGTAAGAAATCAGAGATACGGAAAACAAAAATACTGCCACGGAGGGGTGACAGTATTAAAGTTTTCGTTTGGATGGTCAGTCTTCGTCGTCCTCATCTTCGCCTTCGCATTCCGGCGCGGTGCCGTATACCTTCACAGTGTCGGCGGTGATGTCCCCGTTGGCGTCGCCGTTTACGGTTACTGTATCGGCGGAGAGAATATCGCCTTCCATATCACCGTTGATGGTGCAGGCAGTGCAGGTGATGTCGCCGTTTGCTTCTCCGTCCACTGTACAGCCGGAACAGTCGATGTCTCCATCCACATCCCCTTCCACATGGCATTCCCCGCAGCCCACATCTCCGGCAATGTCTCCATGGACTTCCAGATTGCCGCAGTCCACATCCCCGGCAATGTCCCCGCCCACGGTCATGTTTCCGCCGTCCACGTCTCCCGCAATGTCTCCGCCTACGGTCATGTCTCTTCCGTCCACGTCTCCTGCAATGCTTCCGCCCACAGCAAGATCCCCGCAGCTTACATCCCCGTTTACATCCCCCTGTACGGTTACGGTCACATTGCTTCCTTCGTGTATTTCGATATTGCCTTCCACATTGCCGCCGATGGTCAGATCGCTGTCAGTGATGACATTCCCATCGTTTACACAGCCGGCAATGGTGCACTGACCGGAGAAGGTAGCATTCCCGTTGATGCATCCGCCGATGGCAGCCCCGCCCGAGAGGGTCAGATCTCCGTTTACGGATCCGTTTATAGTTGCCCCGCCGGAGATAGCCGCATTCCCGCCGATGCAGGTACCGATACTGGCCCCGCCGGAAATGGCCGCATTGCCTTCCACACTGCCCCGGATCTCCGTGGTGAAGGAGGAGGACAGTCCCCGGCAGTTGCCTTCCAGCACAACGATGATCTGCTTCCGTATCTCTATCGGAATTTCCGCCACTTTTACTCCGTTTTTTTCCAGTACCACGGCATATTCCCCGGTTTCTTCCAGCGTGCCGGGACGGTATTCCTGCTGCCTATCGGTTTCCGTATAGATTTCCACAGGATCCGTGTGGGGCACAGAAACCGTTCCGCCGTTTTCCGCAGCATCCGTTTCCTCCACACCAAGAATCACGCCGACCTGCTTCCCGAAAATTTCCGCCAGGGCAGGCAGTGTCAGAATATCCGGCAGGGTTTCCGCCCGTTCCCACTGGGAAATGGCCTGATGGCTCACATGAAGCCTGTCTGCCAGTTCCGTCTGGGTCAGTCCCGCCTGTTTCCGCAGGAATGCGATGTTCTGGCCGATGGTTGTTCTGTCTGTCATGGTTGTAATCCTTTCGTAATTCCAATTCTCCAAAGCGCTTTCGGTACCACCAGTATACAGGACGACACGGATTTTGTCAATAAAGCATTTGTTGCACACCTGTTCTTGCCTGCCGGACTTCATTCTGCAAGTACTGCTTGCAGCACAAACGCCCATCCATCTGCATATACTGTACAGAAACATATCTCCAAGCTCAGATTTCTTATTTTGTAACGGAGGCTTTATGAACCATACATCACCGCACAAAGGGTATCTCCGGATTTGGACTACCACCGCAGGCGGCTCTCTGCCGGTGCAGGGTGTTCCCGTACAGATCCGCGACGAAACCGGTAATATTCTCCACGTCCTGCGCACCGGGGAAAGCGGACTGACCCCCACCGTGGAACTGTCTGCTCCGCCTGCTTCCGACAGTCTGACACCGGGGAGTTCTGCAGCACCGTACGCACTGTATCTGGTCACTGTGGAGCTGTCCGGATACCAGCCTGTCCGGGAAATGGCCGTGCCGGTTTTTGACGGCATCACATCCCTGCAGCCCATCACGCTGGTTCCGGCACAGGATGAGGGCGCCGTGCCCATGCCGCAGCCATATCTGATCCATTCGCAGGCACCATACCAGCGTCTCCGGCAGAACAGTGCAGTACCGTCCGACACACAGCCGGATCCCCGGGACAACACCGGCAGACGCCCCATCGACAATGCCCCGGACAGCGAGGATGTACCCGATACGGCAGGGGATACGGAACTGTACTGGGACGACAACGATCTGCCGGAGTACGGAAGGGGGACAAAATGAACGGGGGCGCTCTTCTGCCATACATTCCGGAAACGGTGACAGTACATCTGGGCCCTCCCGGATCCGATGCGCCCAACGTGACCGTTCCTTTTGTGGACTATATCAAAAATGTTGCCTCCAGCGAAATTTATCCCACATGGCCGGATGCCGCTCTCCGTGCCAATATCCTTGCCCAGATCAGCTTCACCCTGAACCGGATCTACACCGAATACTACCGGAGCCGGGGGTATCCCTTCGATATTACAAACTCCACCGCCAGCGACCAGTCCTTTGTGTACGGCAGGGACATCTTTGACAACATTTCGCAGATTGTGGATGAAATCTTCAACACCTATATCCGGCGGGAAAACTCCGTGGTGCCTCTCTTTGCGGCCTACTGCGACGGGGTGCAGGTACAGTGCAACGGTCTGTCCCAATGGGGCACGGTACCTCTGGCGGAAGCGGGACTGACCCCATTCGAGATCCTGACCCGGTATTACGGCGGGGACATCCGTCTGGTACGGGATGCACCCATCATGGGGAACACGGAAAGCTATCCCGGTACGGCACTGCGTCTGGGCAACACCGGAAACGAAGTACGGCAGATCCAGCAGCGGCTGAACCGGATCCGGCGCAATTTCCCGGCCATCCCGCGGATCCGGAATCCCGACGGTGTGTTCGACAACGATACCGATGCGGCGGTCAGGGCTTTTCAGCAGATTTTCAGCCTGACGCCGGACGGGATTGTGGGCAGGGCCACCTGGTATGCCATCAACCGTACTGCCGCCGCCGTGACACGCCTGGCCGAGCTGAACGCAGAGGGGATTGATCCGGAAGAAGTGATAAGCAGCCAGCCGGAGAACCTGCAGGAAGGGGATGCCGGCATTGGCGTCCGGGAACTGCAGTATTTCCTCAGCTTTATCGGCACCTTCAATGATTTCATCCAGCCGGTATCCATTGACGGGATTTTCGGTCAGCGTACCCGGCAGAGTGTGGAGGATTTCCAGCGCACCTATGGCCTGCCCGTTACGGGAATTGTGGATACAGCAACCTGGAATACCCTCTTCCGCGTATACCGTTCCTATCTGGATTCCCTGCCGCCGGACTATTTCGGTGTTCCGGTACAGCCATACCCGGGCACACCCCTGCGGATCGGTTCGGAAGGGGAGGATGTGGCAACCCTGCAGACCTACCTGAACCGGGTCAGCGAGGTCTATCCGTCGATCCCGAAGGTGACACCGGACGGGATATTCGGACAGAACACAGCACAGTCGGTCAGGGTATTCCAGGGACTGTTCGGTCTGCCTGTCACCGGATTCGTAGGAGCGGCAACCTGGAATACCCTGGCGAATACGTACAGGGACGTGATAGAAAATTAAGTAGTAAGAAATAAGAGGTCAGAAATATACAGTTCACTGTACAGAGGGAAGGTCAGAGCGGGATTCTGACTTTCCCTTGTTTGGTCAAATAGTCAGTGAAAGTCAGAAAAATTATGAAATAGTGAGATTTCGTGAGAAAAACGGAGAAAACATATAGATAATTCGTTATAACAATTCTTGATGGGTGGATTTTTGACCAAAACTGACTTTGACCTTTTCTGCTCTTTGGAGTATACTATAGGCACAAAGATCAAAGAAAGTCAAAGACAAAAGAACAGGAGTGACTGTATGGTATTATCAGACCACATAGCCCGGCTGATCGAAGAAATGCTGGAAGAAGGAAACGGACAGGCGGAAGTCCGCAGAAACGATCTGGCGGCAAGAATCGGCTGTGTGCCCAGTCAGATCAATTATGTGATCACTTCCCGCTTCACCCCGGAAAGAGGGTATGTCACCGAAAGCAGACGGGGCGGCGGCGGGTATATCCGGATCGTCCGGGTGCCCATGACAAAGAGCAGTTACCTGATGCATTTCTTTCATGCCATCGGTGAAGGGATGGAAGAAAATGAAGCGAAGGCCTGCCTGAAAAATCTTGCAGACGCCGGGATCATCACCCCCCGGGAAGCCAACCTGGCCATGGCGTCCATGACCCATAAAGCACTGGAAAAGGTACCTGCGGAAAGCCGTTCTGCGGTCAGAGCCGATATCATGCGCCATGTGCTTATGATGCTGATGATGTAAAAAATATTTTTGGAGGAATATAGTATGCTGTGTGAAAGATGCGGTAAGAAAGAAGCTACCTTTTATTATAAGGAGAACGTGAACGGAACGGTAAAGACATACCATCTGTGCGGAGACTGCGCTGCGGAAATGCAGAAGTCGGGAGAAATCCAGACCGGGTTTGGGGAAGACCCCATTGCCAAGATGATGAACATCCTCTCCGGAGACGATTTCTTCGGCGGAGATGATCTGTTCGGAAAGCTCATCGGATCTCCCCAGAAAACTGCGGAACGGGGTAAGAGCTGTCCTCTCTGCGGCGGCACCTTCCATGACTTTGTGAAAACCGGAAAGGCCGGATGCCCCCGGTGCTACGAAACCTTTGAGGCGGAACTGCTGCCTTCCATCCAGCGGATCCACGGCAGAACGGCACACAACGGACAGGCCCCCGCCAGATTCCGGGAGGAAAACGAAAAGAAGCAGAAGATCGCCGGTCTGGAAACGGAACTGAAGGAAGCCATCCGGACGGAAAACTATGAAAAAGCCGCAGAAATCCGGGATACGCTCCGGAACCTGCGGAATGCATGAGAAAGGAGGCGGACGATATGACAAACTGGTACGAAATCCCCGGCAATGAAAACGATGTGGTGGTCAGCTCCCGTGTCAGACTGGCAAGAAATCTGGCTGACTATCCCTTTGAACCCCGCCTCACCCCAGAACAGGCAAAGGAAATCTGCGAAAAACTGAAAACCATCTACAGCGACGGCTGGACATACACCGATTTTTCCACTCTTTCCCCCGCCGAAAAGCGTTCTTACGGAGAAAAGCATCTGGTGAGCCCTGCCTTTGCGGGTAAGAAAACACCCTGCGCCCTGTTTGCCAGAAACAGCGTATACATCATGGCACTGGAAGAAGACCACCTGCGGATCCAGTCCATCTACCCCGGTCTGGCGCTGGACGAAGCATGGCATGACGCCGCAGAAGCCGATCGCCTGCTGGACGAAAACGCCAATGTTGCCTATACGGAAAAGCTCGGCTACCTGACCCACTGCCCCACCAATCTGGGTACCGGGATGCGGGCTTCGGTGATGCTGTTCCTGCCGGCCTATACCGCTGCCCGCGGAATCCAGTCCCTTGCCGCTCAGCTCTCCAAGATCGGGCTGACCATCCGGGGCATGTACGGAGAAGGCAGCAGTGCGGAAGGATGCCTGTACCAGATCTCCAACCAGATCACCCTGGGGATCACGGAAGAGGAAACCATCCGGAAGCTGGAAACCGTTGTGAAGCAGATTGTGGAAAAGGAACGGCAGCTCCGGGAACGGCAGGATAAAGAAGCCCTCGCCGACCGTGCCAGCCGGACACTGGGGATTCTGCTGTATGCCAGACGGATGGACAGCGCGGAACTGCTGGGACTGTACACCACACTGCGTATGGGCGCATCCATGAAACTGCTGGAGGGCGTGACTGTCACCATGGCGGACAGAATGCTGGTGGAAAGCATGCCGGGGACGCTGACGGTGGCGGAAGGACTGGAGGATGACAGTGCCGCCAGAGATAAAACCAGAGCAGACGTGATCCGGCGGATTCTGAAAGAACAGAAGTAAAATCAAGATAAAAGATCGTATGGGAAACGGGATACTGACATGCACCGGGGACACCGGAAATGCTGTGGGAAGGGAACGCATAAATCCCCCGGGTGCGGACTATACTGAACAGAATGGAATCGGATGAATAAGGAGTGTTTACAGATATATGAGAATCGGATTTACACAGAAAGCGCAGAACGCACTGAACAGAGCACTGTATTATGCCTGTGAAATGGGACATACCTGCGTGGGCAGTGAACATCTGCTGCTGGGTCTGCTGTCGGAAAAGGACGGCGTGGCCAAAAGAGTACTGGAAGAACGGAACATCACCTTTGAGAAAACCAGGGAACTGCTGGCACAGAATGTGGGTACCGGCACGCCCACCAAGCTCACTGCAGCCGACATCACCCCCCGCACCAAGAAGATCATCGAATCCTCTGCCGGTGTCGCTATGGAAATGGGGCATGGGTATATCGGAACCGAACATCTGCTGTGTGCCCTGTGCGGAGAAGCGGACTGCTTTGCCGTGAAGCTGATGAGTTCCCAGGGTGCAGCTGCAGCAGACATCAAAAGAGACATTGTGTCCTATTTCAGCCAGAAT
The DNA here is from genome assembly GCA_017415325.1 of Clostridia bacterium. Classification (GTDB taxonomy): domain Bacteria; phylum Bacillota; class Clostridia; order Oscillospirales; family CAG-272; genus UMGS1696. Next base: position 1,470 of record JAFQGY010000205.1, on the reverse strand, counting down.
GGGGAAAGCGGAGAAAAATCGGCCGGGGCTGCCGGTGCGGAACTGAAGGACGCTCCCACCCTGTCCTCCTACGGCAGAAATCTGTGTCAGATGGCCAAGGAAGGGAAGATCGACCCCATCATCGGCAGAGACACCGAAACGGAACGGGTGATCCAGATTCTCTCCCGCCGGACGAAAAACAATCCCTGCCTCATCGGGGAACCGGGTGTGGGGAAAACCGCCGTGGTGGAAGGTCTGGCCCAGCGGATCACCGACGGCTCGGTACCGGATACCCTGCGGGACAAGACCATTGTGACGCTGGACATCTCCGCTATGATTGCCGGTGCCAAATACAGGGGCGAATTTGAAGAGCGGATGAAAAATGTCATGGACGAGGTACGCCAGAATCCCGACATCATCCTGTTCATTGACGAAATCCATACCATCATCGGTGCCGGCGGTGCGGAAGGGGCTGTGGATGCTGCCAACATCATCAAGCCTGCCCTTGCCAGAGGGGAAATGCAGGTCATCGGCGCCACCACCATTGATGAATACAGGCGCCATATCGAAAAAGATGCCGCACTGGAACGCCGGTTTCAGTCTGTCATGGTGGGCGAACCCTCCCCTGAAGAAGCGGAACAGATTCTCATGGGACTCAGGGATAAATACGAAGCCCATCACAAACTGAAAATCGGGGATGATGCCATTGCTGCCGCCGTAAAGCTGTCGGTACGGTACATCAGCGACCGGTTCCTGCCGGACAAAGCCATCGACCTGATCGACGAAGCAGCCAGCAAAAAGCGTATTTCCCACTTTACCCCCACGGCAGATGTACGGGAAGCGGAAAACAAGCTGAAAGCCGTTACTGCCGAAAAGGAAGAAGCCATCCTGGCAGAGGATTACGAAAAAGCCGCCGGACTCCGGGACGAAGAAAAGAAGCTGGCAGAAGAACTGGAAGCCAGAAAACAGTCCGCCGCTCCCGTGAACAGCGATGGGCTTGTGGTGACGGAGGAAGACATTGCGGACATCGTTACCAGCTGGACGGGAATCCCGGTGAAGAAGCTGGCGGAGGAAGAAGGAACCAGACTGCTCCACCTGGACGAAATCCTGAAAGGCCGGATCATCGGGCAGGACGAAGCAGTGGATGCCGTAGCCAGAGCCATCCGCCGGGGACGCATGGGTCTGAAAGATCCGAAACGCCCCATCGGTTCCTTTATCTTCCTGGGCCCTACCGGTGTGGGTAAAACGGAACTGACCAAGGCGCTGGCGGACGTTATGTTCGGGGACGAAAACGCCATGATCCGGATCGACATGTCCGAATACATGGAAAAGCACAGCGTGTCCAAACTGATCGGTTCTCCTCCGGGATACGTGGGGTATGACGAAGGGGGACAGCTTACCGAAAAGCTTCGCAGACGTCCCTATTCCGTGGTACTCTTTGATGAAATCGAAAAGGCCCATCCGGATGTGTTCAACATCATGCTGCAGATT
>JAFQGY010000204.1 GCA_017415325.1 Clostridia bacterium | reverse complement strand
TTGGTGACCACCCAAACCAGCCCAGTTAAGGGGGGAGGGGTGGGAGGTCTCGGAGGGCAGGGGAGGGGGGATGACGCGGCACCTGAGCGACAATTTCCCCCCTCCCTTGTCCTCTGAGTCCCGTCCGGAAGGACACCCCCTACGATGGTCATCGTATCAACAAAACCGCTGTAAGCAAAAGAAAAACCAAATCACAAAAACTCCCGCACCAACAAAACCGCTGTCAAGCAAAAGAAACTCCAAAATCCCTACTAAAAATACTAAATTTATAAAAATATTCCACCCATGTTGACGAAACAGGAAAGAATATGCTATAATACCCCCAGAGTATACACAGAAACAGAAAAGGACGGATCAAACCAATGAAAAAGTATATCATCTGGCTCCTGCTGGCCGCAATGCTCACCGGCACACTGGCAGGCTGCGGACAGACAGTGGAAGAAACCACGGAAACACCGGCGGAAACGGTGGAAACGGAGACCGAAACCGACGACAGCTGGCGGGAAACCTCCGACGAGATCGGGGACGTGACCTTCGGCGGACGGGCATATAATGTGCTGTACCGGGACGAGGACGAACACCTGCGGGAAATTACGGCGGAAGAGCTGACCGGGGAAATCATCAACGACGCCATCTACAACCGGACAGAGGAAATCTGCGAACGGTTTGATATTACGGTGGGTCTGGTGCCGGTAAAGGAAGGCGATCTGAACAACAGCTTCACCAACAGCGTCACGGCCGGGGACAGAAACTTCGATATCGCCTTCCAGCATATGATCTTCACCGCATCGCTGGCGGCCGGGGGCGTGACCCTGAACTGGTACGATATTCCCTACCTGAATTTTGAAAAGCCCTGGTGGACATCCTCCGTGGAAGAACTGACGGTAAACGACATCATGTATGTCACCGCTTCCGACTACTGCCTGAACACCTTTGAGATGGCATGGTGCCTGATCTTCAACAAGCAGATGATGGCCGATATGGGGATCTCCGAAACGCCCTATGATCTGGTGGCGGAAAATAAGTGGACCATTGACAATTACTGCAGCATGGTCAAGGATGTTTCCTACGACAGCAACGGTGACGGCAAAATGACCGTGGACGACGTGTACGGCATCAACTCCTACGGCCATCCGTGGCTGGCTTCCATCTCCAACTACTGGTGGGGCTGCGGCGAAACCATCTCCCGCTTTGACGACAACGGCCAGCCCTATTTTGCCATGGACAGCGAAAAGACCCAGACCGTGTTTGAAAAGATGTACGCCCTGCTGGCGGAAAACGACATTGCCTACTGGGATCAGACCGCCGGCGCCGACATGATCTTCTGGCACGACCAGACCCTCTTTGCCTCCATGATGATCCGGGACGTGGAAGTGAACCGGGACAAGGACATCGGGTATGGTCTGGTGCCCTATCCCAAGTATGACGAAGAGCAGGAACGGTATCTGTCTCTGGTGGACGGTCATGCATCCGTGATGGCCCTGCCGGTGACCCTGACTGCGGAAGACCAGGAATTTGTGGGCGCCATGGTGGAAGCCTTCTCCGCCGCCACCTACAACAGCGTTCTGCCCGCATACTACGAAACCGCCATGCAGACCAAGTTTGCCCAGGACGAAATCATGCCGGAAATGCTGTCCCTGATCCGGGAAGGCAGAGTATTCAACTTCGGCTACGTATACGATGTGACCATCAACCGGGACATTCTGGTAAACCTGATCACCGGCAAGAAGACGGATCTGGCTTCCAAGATTGCTTCTGTGAAGGAAAAGACGGAAAATTACTATAAGGAAGTTACGCAGATTTTTGAATGATACGGATATTCATGGGACGGGTATCATTCAGGTAAAGCAATATTCAGTTTGGATAAGGGTAAATCTTCGGGTTTGCCCTTATGTTTTTCCACGGGGACGTCGGCGGCATTGTAAGGACATCATGGGGAAACGATAACAGCCCCAAAACGGAATATCGGAAAAGCAGACCAAAAGAGGTTTTATACCGTTGCTATCTTTTTTTAACTCCGGGTTTACATGAGGTTTCCTGACAATACCTTTACTGAACCTGTTTTGGTGCTATAATATACCCAGAAGCAGACGTCGGCTTACTTTTATTTCAGTGGAGATATGTATATGGAAATGACGATCGGTGCAAACATCAAACGGCTGCGTACCGCAAAAAGTATTACGCAGGAGCAGCTTTCTGTGGCGATGAATGTCACCTGTGCCGCAGTAAGTAAATGGGAACGGGGCGAAACCTACCCCGACATTACACTTCTGCAGCCTTTGGCCTATTTCTTCGGAGTAACGCTCGATGAACTTATGGGCTATAATCAGGAAAAGATCCGGGCCGGAATTGAGGAGGCCATTGCTCTGTACAGAAAGCATTGGAACAGCAATACAGGCCGGGAGATCATCGTGGAAGCTTACAAAGAGTATCCGAATGACTATTGGATCATGCATTACTATATGTGGAATATCGGCGGCGATCTGGCGGACAATGATCCTGCTGTTCTGATTGCGCACAAGGACGAATTTCTGGCGATCTGTGAAAAAATTCTGGAAGGCTGTACGGAGGAAAGTCTGCGTCTTGGCGCATGGAATATGCGTGCAAAAATTCTGCATGCGGAAGGGAAAACGGAAGAAGCACTGGAAATTTACCGCTCTAAATTCACAGACTGGTTTACTACCAGCGGACAAAAAACAGAGCAGCTGTTTGCCAAAGACACGAAAGAATATTATTTTCACGTACAGAAGAATATGTTTGAGCTTATTGATTTTGCGGCAGACAAGCTGGGCAGAACCGTATTCTTTGCTCCGGACGCATCCATGGAAGAAAAGGCCATGCGTGCGCTGCAATATGGCGATCTGATGGTATCCGCATTTGAAGAAACAAACGAAGCGTTCTTCCTGATGCTCGCAAGGTCTTTCCTCGCAAGGATGGAAAACGATTTTTACTATCGCGGCGGAACAGACGAACAGGTTACCGCAATTATGGATAAAAATCTGTATGTGACGAAAAAGACAGAAGAGATGAGGCAGGCAAACGAAGCGCTGGATCGTTCCTTTGACCGTTACGGCGAAACGATACGCGAAAACTTTTTTCAGTACAATCTTGATTTTCGCATGCATGCTGCAGGGGGCAGACGTGCCGAGCTTCTGAAAAACCCGGAGTACAGAGCTGTCCTGGAAAAATACAGATAATATTTTCCTTGCCCCGCCTCGTGTGGGGTTCCTTTTTATGGAAAAAAAGGAACAAAAATTCGATATATCTTGACATCAGGAACCAATACTGGTAAATACCCAATGGAAAACCAGAACCCGTGCCGGGACTTTTTCTCCTGATACCGGTGATGGAGGTAAACTGGCGGACGGTGTTACGGGCATTTTTACAATGTTAAAGATTTGTCATATGAAATTTCCAAACGGTACTTGACTTTATCGTCTTTATCGTATATAATATAAAGTGAGAGGAAGGTGTTGATTATGGCATCTAAAGCCTTGAACTTTAAATTAGAAGAAAATATCATCATGGACATGAAACAGGTTGCGACTGTATTCAACAAAACCATGACTGATGTCATTAAGGAAGCAGTCACTGAGTATCTGGACAAAATGAAGCAGGATCCTTTTTACAGATTGACTATTCATGTCCAGGATGCCTCAGAAGAAGAATCCGAAGAGATTCTGTCTGAAATCGAAACCCTGTCAGATGATGATCTGACTATCACTACCGTGAGGCGGTTTGATATCTGACAGGAGGACTCCATGAGCGAAAGAAAAGGAATCTCTTATGAGATCCAATACACAAAAGCCGCAGACAAATTCTTCAAAACACATGAAGAAGTGCGGGCGCAGTACGAGGATGCAATCAAAGAACTGCTCGTTGGAGATCATCCTGAAAAGGTAGATGTAAAACGGATCAAAGGAAAACGCGGAGATTATTACAGGATTCGCCTTGGAAATTACCGTGTGGTCTATGCTCTCATCAACGGGAAGGTCATCGTTGTAAGCACGATTCTTGGCGGTTCCCGCGGTGACGTCTATAAGAAGATAGACGGTCTGAAATAACAGAAAAAGACGACAAAGTCAAAACGATCAAAGCATCCCGGAGAAATGGCAGGTGCTCATAAAACAGTTAACAGGCACAGCGGCTTGCTCTGTGCCTGTTCTTGTAGAACTTCACTTTTCATGATAAACTGAAAACAAACAGTTCGACAAACTTGAATTTGTTAATGAGTAACATACAAGGAGAGATATATGCTGAAAAAAATACTTGATTTTTCGAAAGATGTATATAATTTAAATTCATATGAAATCAAGCAAGTTTCTGGATATGATGGCGGTCGCAACATAGTTTATATTTGTAGCCAGAATGGAGAAAACAAGTACATTCTGAGGGTTTCAATCCTAGGTGATAAGGAAGAAAAAGATTATTTGGCAGAAACGGAATTTGTTCGCTATCTGGCACAGAACGGAGCGCCTGTAGCAGATGTTATTCCATCTATCAATAATAAGTATGTAGAGTGTATTGAATGTGATGGAAAAGTAATCTACATCAGTCTTTTTGCTTATGCAAAGGGAATATTGATTTCTGACAACGGCTATCGCTATAGAGAAGGGGCACCTTTGAGTGAGTATTTCTATAATACAGGAAAAACTCTGGGTAAAATCCATAAATTATCAAAGCAATTTTCTCCGACTTACCGTCGTGGGAATTACTTTGATAAGTACAATGAAGAGTATATAAACTATTTGATTCCTGATACATATGATACGCTCAAGACTTCTATATTTGAACGCCTGGAAGCTTTTCATGCACTACCAATACAAGAAGATTGCTATGGTCTTGTACATTTTGACTTTAGTGATGGTAATTATCATATCGATATGGAAACAGGTGAGTTAACTGTATTTGATTTTGATAATTGCATGTATTGTTGGTATATGTTTGAACTTGCCAATCTTTGGACCCATGGAGTTGGTTGGTATCAATTCGAAATAGATGCAGCAAAACGAATGGAGGGTATGGATCAATATTTCGCCACTATTCTTGAGGGATATCGAAGTGAAACCGAAGTATCTGATGAACTCCTTAACCAGTTGCAGTTATTTATTGATATGGTACTGATTGAAAATATTGTGGATGAATTTGAATGCTCTGCTCGTGAAGGAGAAGAACTTGATTACGAAGATATTGAGGATGCCGCGGAATGTTTAATAGAGAAGATTCCATATGTTGGTTTTGGTACTGAATAGAGATGGCATTTTAACAACAAAAATAAACCACCTGCTATGCAGGTGTGTTCGGGGCTATAAAATAACTCAGTCCCATTGAGTTGTTGTTTGAAATCTCCATGTTTTGTGGTATACTTTACTCGATGAAAGAGTTCGACAAATTCCAATTTGTCGAACAGATAAAGGGCGCACTTCTATACACCCCCTTCGGTGTAGTGCGTATTGTGCGGCTTTACACAAAGGAGCATTGGGCGCTGCCGCATGATTACGAAAAAAAGCGTCCCTATGAACTTTTCATAGGGACGCTTAACTGTTTTACGGACACCCGCCTAATCTGAGGTGCTTTTTTCATGATTTACAGCCCAGCTTTTCTGTAATGTCAACCGGTACCGCCCGCAAAAATACCCCCACCCGCAGGGAGAACCTGAACGGATGAGGGTACTTGTCATTTCAGCGAACCATAAGAACGCCCGAAGCCATTTCTGACCTCTTATCACTTACCTTACATTACATGCCCAGTACGGCAGCACCGATGATACCGGCGTCGTTGCCCAGCTTGGCAATCTTGATTTCGGTTCTGGGGGTGCCTTCTCTGGTGTAGGTTTCGCCCCATACCTTTTCCAGCAGAGGCTTCATCAGGTTGTCACCTTCGTTGCATACGCCGCCGCCGATGGACAGTACGTTGGGCTGGAAGATGTTCAGGATGTTTACGATCCCGCAGGCCAGGTAGCTGATGTATTCTTCAACAGCAGCAGCGCCCACTTCGTCACCCTGCTTCATGGCGTTGAATGCGGTGCGTGCGGATACCTTGGACAGGTCGCCGCCGATCATTTCTTCCATCACGGTGGTCTTGCCTTCTGCCTTGGCAGCGGTGATGTAGTCCTTGGTGATGTTTACCAGACCCGTAGCGGAGGAGTATGCTTCCCAGCAGCCCTTACGGCCGCAGGAACACTGTCTGCCGTCCTTTTCGATAACAATGTGGCCCAGTTCCGCACCGGCGAAGTTGAACCCGGTGTAAACCTTACCGTCGATGACGATACCGCCGCCCAGACCTGTGCCCAGGGTGATCATTACGGAGATGGGAGCGCCTGCTGCAACACCGGCCATAGCTTCTGCCTTGGCGGCTGCGTTGGCGTCGTTTTCAATGTAAACCGGCTTGCCGTCCATCAGAGCGGACAGGTTGGCGGCCAGGGGGTAACGCAGGAAGGGAATGTTGTTGGCGTATTCCACAACACCGGTCACGTTGTTGGCCGTACCGGGAGTAGCCACACCGATGAAGGAGATTTCGTCCATCGTGATACCCATTTCTTCCATGAGCTGACGGGACAGCTTTGCCATGTCGGCAATGATGGGATCCGCACCCCGTTCGGGCTTGGTGGGAACACTGCCCTTCTTTACGATTTCAAATTTTTCGTTTACGAGACCGATGGCAATATTGGTACCGCCAAGGTCAACACCGATAGTATACATAAATAAATCCTGCCTTTCAGAATGTATGCCCGCTTTTTGTGGAAAGACAGGCACCTTTGGTATTATTATAATGAATATATGCGGATTTGTCAAGAGATTTGTGGAATATGGGAGAAATATGCGGGAAGATGCGCCTATTTCTCCAGGCCAAAGAGTACGGACACGTCATCTCCGCACATGAATGGAACCACGGTTACGGATTTGACTCTCCAGCCTTCCTCAAGATATTTATTGACTTTTTCCATGGCTTTATCTGTCAGAAAATACTGACTGTATACGGTTACAACTTTTTCCATAAAGCAATGCCTCCTCCGGCAGGGTGACTTTTCTTTCGGCTCCTGTATTTCTTATCTCTGACTTCTTATCTCTTATGTAAATACTGATTAACTCTATACCGCTGTCGGTTGACAAACGGTAGGGCGGGATGCCCTCATCCCGCCGACAAAAGTCATGCAAGAGGCGGGTTTCTGTCAGGTAAACATACGTTTTTTCGCAAAACTTTCTGTATTGCTGTGTTGTCTGGTAGAATACCAAACTTAACGGCGGCGGGATGAGGGCATCCCGCCCTACAGTATTTTCATTTTTTAAAAAACAAGTTAATCATCATTGACTTACCTTTTCCGGTACACCGGAATCCCGTCTGTGGTCACTTCATGCCAGCCTGCCGCTATGGCTTCTCCGGTGAAGTAGTCCTCCCATTCTCCGGCGGGCAGATATACCTTTCTGGTATTCCCGGTGTCTGCCGCAATGGGGGCCACCAGCAGATCGGCGCAGAACATATACTCGTCGTCCATATTCCATACTTCCGGGTCTTGTGTCCAGTCCATCACCAGCGCACGGACCGGGGGGATGCCCGTTTCTCTGTACAGCCGGAAGGCTTCGATGAGACGGGGCATCAGGGCTTCCCGCAGCTTCAGGAGTTCTTTCACTTCCGCTTCGCAGTCCAGCTCCCGCCAGGGTACGTCCGGACAGTACCATGCGTTGATCAGACACTGGACGGAGAACACCACCACCTGCAGACGGCGGATCAGTTCTTCCTTTGTCCGGGCGTCCCGCACTTCCGGCGACCAGAGCAGGCCGGAGAAGGAGGAGGTGGTTACACCCCGGATAAAGTCCTTGTGGTCATACAGGTCGCTGTACAGCACGAAGGGGTAGGAGGCCGCCAGCGCACCCATGTTGCGGATTTCCGACAGGGTCTTCGTGTCCCCCAGCGCTTCCATCAGCACCTGCGCATACAGCGTGCCGAACAGGGAATGGTACTGCTCGCCGTCCATGCCGGAGGGGAACCGGGTGGACAGGGGGAAGGACCAGGAACCGGTGTTGTCGGAGGAGTCGCATTCGTCCAGCTTGAATCCGTCGATGCCGGCGTCCACCAGAACATTCTTCTGATAGTCCCGGAAGATGGCGCGGGCTTCGGGGAGGGTAAAGTCCGGTACCACGCCGCCCCAGACCAGAGTGTCCCCGGAATAGGGTGCGATGTCGTCATGGATGGGGGAGGTGGGATGGGTGAAGGCGTGCTGCCACAGGTTGACGTGTACGTCCCGCTTTTTCATTTCCGCAAGGAATCCGGCGGGATCCGGGTACAGGTCGCTCCAGACGTAGGAACAGGAATAGGTGTGGGTCTGCCAGCCGGGTTCCAGGCCGATGATGTGGAGGGGAATGTCCTTTTCCCGGAACTCGTCCGCCATGGCGATCACCCGGTCGGCGGTGTACTTGGTGTAGCAGCGGTACAGCACACCCAGTCCCCAGTCGGGCACATCACAGCCGCCGCCGGAGAGCATGTTGTACCGGGCGACGATGTCGGTGATGTTCTTTCCTTCTATTATATAAATGTCCACCCCTTCGCAGCCGGGAATCTGAATGGTCATCACCTGCCCGGACAGTTCCCGGAGGGCGTACAGATCGTCGGTGTTGTCGGCGGGGGTATTGGTTTCGGCGTCTGCCTGTACAGGATGAACCGCACTGCTGCCGCCATAGGAAGGATTCATCTGATTGCCGCAGTAGAATTCCGCATACCGGGCAGTGTCCACGTAGATTCCCCAGCCTTTGTTGGTGACGAAGAAGGGAACGGGTGCATGGCTGTCACCGGTGGGCAGGGCAGGGTCGGCATTGACGGACAGCTTCAGCTTGCGTCCCTTATGGTTGAACTGTTTCAGCTGCAGCCCGAAGCCGTAGATCTGGGTGTCGGCCTCCAGCGGGAAGGACAGCACGCACCCCCGGCTGTTCACCCGGAATCGGATCTGTTCTGTGGGAAAGGACACCGGCGTTTCGGTATAGGAAAAATGGGGACAGTACCGGGAAGGCACATGGGTCTCGGGGGTACCGAATGTGAGTTTGTACATAGTAAACCTCCACAGAAAAGTAAGAAGTAAGAGATCAGAAGTAAGAAATAATAGAAGCGTCTGTGCAGAAAAATGTAAGAATTCTCATAAGAAGCAGTCCATCCCCGTTTCTGTACACTTCAGAACCGTCTGAGACTACTTCTTATTTCTTACGTAAATGATGATTAACTAACCTGTTTGTATAGAGGGAACGGGTCGCTTTCTTGAAAGAAAGCTCAGCAAAGAACTTTCTACAGGATTTCCACTGGATATAGTCCCTGCAATTCCATCTGCCACTGGATATTGTATATCCAAGACATGAGAAATAGTGGAGAGAGCTCCCAGGGACCCGACCCTGCTCGCCACAGAACGTTTCCGATTGCATAAATATAGTTAATCAGTGTTTACTTACTTCTTACATATTCCAGATTCCCGCATCGCTGGGCATCATCCATGCGCCTCTGGGGGACAGGGCAATGGAGCCGACTTTCGGGCCGTCCGGGAGTGCGCTGCGTTTGAACTGCTGGGTAAAGAACCGGCGCAGGAAAATCTTCAGCCAGCCGTCGATGACCTCTTCTGTGAACCGTCCGGCAAAGGCGGCAATGGCTTCTCTGCGGATCTTTTCCGGTTCCTCGCCCCAGCGGACGAAGTGATACAGGAAGAAGTCGTGCAGGTCATAGGGGCCTACAATGTCTTCGGTACGCTGGGCAATGTCGCCGTCCTTGGGGGGCAGCAGTTCGGGGGAAACCGGGGTGGCCAGAATGTCCAGCAGTACGGCAGCCAGCTTGTCCTGACCGGTTTTCTGACACTGTTCCGCATAATACCGCACCACATGGCGCACCAGGGTCTTGGGAATCCCGCCGTTGACGCCGTAGTTGGACATGTGGTCGCCGTTGTAGGTAGCCCAGCCCAGTGCCAGCTCGGAAAGGTCGCCGGTACCGATGACCAGTGCATTTGTCCCGTTGGCGATGTCCATGATGATCTGGGTCCGTTCTCTGGCCTGTGCGTTTTCGTAGACTACGGAAAGGTTGGTGGAATCATGGCCGATGTCCCGGAAGTGCAGGTCTACCGCTTCCTTGATGTCCACACAGCGGAAGTCCGTACCGAACTGCAGGGCCAGCTCCTCCGCATTGCCCCGGGTACGGGTGGTGGTGCCGAAGCAGGGCATGGTGACGGAGAGAATTTCCTTCCGGTCACGCCGCAGCAGATCCATGGCCTTTACCGTGACAATCAGCGCAAGGGTGGAGTCCAGTCCGCCGGAAAGGGCGATGACCGCACCGGAAGCATGGGCCGCTGTCAGCCGCTTGGCCAGACCCCGTGCCTGAATCTCCAGAATCCGTGCGCATACGGCATCGGGATCGGCGGTCCGGGGCAGGAAGGGACAGGGATCGATGACGCCGGTCAGGTCGGTGTCGGAGAGGGGGAGGGAGAATTCAAAGTTCGCCGTCGGTTCCGGGTGGGACGTAGCGGAGGTTGTGTCCCGCAGACGGTCATGGTACAGATGCTGCAGATCGACCACGGCTGTGATGCACCTGCTGCCGCCGAAGGGAAGATTTTCCGCCAGCAGAACGCCGTTTTCTGCGATCATGCAGTGTCCGCCGAAGACCATATCGGTAGTGGATTCCGTTTCGCCGGGTTCTGCGTACACAATGGCACAGTGCGCCTTCCCGGAAAGCGAACGCACCTGCAGACGGCGCCAGTCCTCTCTGCCGATGATTTCTGCGGAGGCGGATGGATTCACCACAACGGCGGCACCGGTATCGCATTCCGCTTCTCCGATACAGCAGGCGATTTTCAGTTCCGGCAGTTCGCTGCAGCGGTACAGGCTGTCACGGGCGGAATGGATTGTACGCTGCAGGGTGTCACTCCAGAAGCTCTGGCTGCAAGGGGTAAAATACCGTGCCTGATCCAGATCTCCGCCGGCAGTGATGTGTTCTTTGGCCGTGAATCCGAGGATCTTACCGTTCCAGACGGAGGCCATACAGTTGTACAGTTTTCCGCCGCACCGGACAGGCAGCCCCACGAAGGTGAACATCTGCATCCCGGCGGAATGTTCTGCGATCTCTTCCAGTGCGGTCATGGCGTCTTTCAGGAGCTTATCGGAGAAGAACAGATCCCCGCAGGTGGCCCCGGTGAGGGAGAGCTCGGGGAAGGTCAGCACGTGGGTTCCCTGCGCGTATGCGGCGTCCATGAGGGAACAGATTTCTTCCTTATTATATAGCGGCGAAGCAACCCGGATTTCCGGTACTGCTGCGGTCAGTCTGACAAAGCCATATTTCATTGGTATGCACCATCCTTTTATGATTTGGTTGGGTTCTGTGTATAGTATAGCAAATGTGCGGGGGAAATACAAGAATGAATTTATGGCTGGGGGCATAGAATTTCCTGCGGGGGCTTGGGGGG
>JAFQGY010000203.1 GCA_017415325.1 Clostridia bacterium | reverse complement strand
TCAACCTATGTCAGAATATGGCTACTAGCCCAAACCAGCCCAGTTAAGAGGGGAGGGGTGGGAGGTCTCGGAGGGTAGGGGAGGGGAGATGACTGGCACCTGAAGTCAATCTCTCCCCTCCCCTATCCTCTGAGTCCCGTCCGGAAGGACACCCCCACGATGGTCATCGTATCAACAATACCGCTGTAAGCAAAATCAACACCCACCCTTCAATAATTTACCACAAATTACCAAAACGCCCAGAAAACTACCAAAAACCACCATAAAATCACGGATTTTTGAAAATTTTGTGCATTTTGGATAGGCGTAGAAAAAAAGCGTTGATTTTTGTGCAGAATGCCGGGGATATTTTGTTCTTTTATCCCTTTCACGTTACCCCCTTCTCACCTGCCCATGACCTGTTTCACAGGAAAGCGGGTAAAATAAACTTACATACATATATTTGATTCATACCAAACAAGATAAACAAACGAAAAATCAAGGAATAACGTATATATAAAGGCGAAAAATCAACTTAAACGGTAAAATTGGCTTACGTTTCCGGTAGATTTCAAATCAGGGAAAAATAACAGATTTCGGAGGCAGCGTGACAGAGGAAAAACAAAACTTTGAATAAACGGGAAAAATCCGCCCCGGAATCGTCGATTTCCCACCAAACGGAACAACCGAACCACAGGGGACGCTTGACTTTTTTGTGCGCTTATGCTATTATTATGGCATATAAATTCGGAGAGAAGGCTAAAATTCTCTCTGTTTCGGGGACGTAAGCCGCCGGAGCCAGGGTTTCTTCCGGGAAATCAGGGAACCGGCACGGTCGTTTGCGCCTCCATTTGTACAGAAACCGGCTGTTCCGGCCCGGATTTCCCCCGGGGGATGACGGAACCGGTGCGGACGGGATCGGTACGATTGTGTTTTCTGTGCTGCGCTGCTTTATAATTATTGTAGGCAGACGGCAGGCAGGAGGCATGAACGACACCCCGAAGTGGGTCGGACAGTTCTCTTTTCCATCGGTCACGGAAAAGGGGCTGATCCAAAATCAAGCAGGAGGAAGGTTCTATGAGAAAAACCACAAGCAAGAAGCTGACATGCTTGGCTCTGGCGCTTCTGATGACTCTGGGTACCGCTGCACAGGTTACTGCCTTTGCGGACGATGCCAAGGCTGCAGATGCGTCCGGACTCAAGGAAATCAGCGAAGCCCTTTCGTCCATCAATTACGCCGAATACCAGGAACTGCACGCTGAAGCTGTCAGAGGTACTTCCGCCGTCACCATCAAGGCTGTGGATTACATCGCTGACCAGACCGACGCTACTGTTAAGGTAGAAAGCAATTACATGGGCAAAAGCGGCCAGAGCCTGATCATGCAGGACGATGGTCAGGTGTCCTGGATGGTCAACGTTCCCAAGACCGGTCTGTATGCGATCAAGGTCGACTACTGCTCCGTGTCCGACAAGACCAATTCCATCGAACGTACGCTGTACATAAACGGTAAGGTGCCCTTCTCGGAAGCACGTTATCTGCTTATGAAGAAAAACTGGGTCAATGAATACGTTGACGGTCGTTTCAAGATCGACGGCAACGGAAATGAACTGCGTCCCACCGCTACGGTTGACCACGTGTGGAAGGAATACGAGTTCATCGACTCCAACGGCTACTACGCCAACCCCTTCGAGTTCTATCTGGAAAAGGGTGAAAACGTGATTACGCTGGGTGCGGTTCGTGAACCCATGGCCATCCAGAGCATCACCATTTATCCTTATGAAGATAAGATCGCCTATGCTGACTATGCGGCCGGCAAGAGCGCAGGTTCCGATGAAATCTACATCGCAGCCGAACTGCCCTCCGCTACCTCTGACTACACTGTGTATCCGGTTTATGACCGTAAGTCCGCGATCACAGAACCTCAGCACCACACCAAGATCCTGCTGAACACCATCGGCGGTGAAAAGTGGACTAAGGTTGGTCAGTTTGTTGAATACGAAATCGAAGTGGCCTCCGCCGGTATGTATCAGATCATCCCGCGTTTCCGTCAGAACACTCTGGACGGTATGTACGTATCCCGGAAGATCCTGATCGACGGTAAGGTTCCTTTTGAAGAAGCCAACTACTGTAAGTTCAACTACGATACCGACTGGCAGCTGGTTCCCCTGAACAACGGCGCCGATACCTTTGAGTTCTATCTGGAACCCGGTGTTCACACCATCCGTTTCGAAGTAACTCTGGGTGAAATGGGCGGCATCGTTCGTCAGGTAGCCGACGTTCTGGATGCCATCAACGATGACTATCTGGAAATCCTGAAGCTGACCGGTGCTTCCCCTGACTCCTACCGTGACTACGGTTTCGGCCGTGTAATGCCTCACGTGGTGGAAGACCTGGTTATCCAGTCCATCAACCTGAACGACGTTATCTCCTATATCGAATCCACCGGTGAAATGAAGTCCTCCAACTCCGCTTCCCTGACCAACATCGCAAGACGTCTGGAAGAAATGGGCACGGACGAAGACGAAATCGCCGCCAACCTGGACGACCTGAAGACCGACATCGGTACTCTGGGTACCTGGATCAACAACATCAAGAAGCAGCCTCTGGAATTTGACTACGTTCTGGTGCAGCCCGCTTCTGCCGAACTGCCCAAGGCCGAAGGCAACTTCTTCCAGGCGTTCGCACACGAAATCAAGCAGTTCGTAGGTTCCTTCTTCACCGACTACAACTCTCTGGGTTCCGTAACAGGCGATGTGGTCTCCGATTACTCCATCGACGTATGGGCTGCCACCGGTCGTGACCAGGCGCAGATCATCCGTAACCTGATCGATAACTACTTCATTCCCGAATACAATATCGCAGCAAACATGAAGCTGGTGTCTGCCGATACTCTGCTTCCCTCCGTTCTGGCAGGCGTTGGTCCTGACGTTGCTCTGCCCGGCGCAGGTGCTGACCCCATTCAGTATGCTATCCGTTCCGCTGTATACGCAGTGAACCCCGAAGCATATGTGGACGAAGCTGACGCTACCGAAGAAGAAAAGGCGTTCAACGCAGAAATGCGTACCGTATTCGCCGACTTCGACGAAGTGGCAAAGCGGTTCACCGAAGCTGCTTTCATTCCGATCTCCCTGTACGGCAAAACCTACGGTCTGCCCGATACCCAGTCCTGGAACATGATGTTCTACCGGACCGACATCCTGGCTGACCTGGGCGTGGACGTTCCCGAAACCTGGGACGACCTGATGGCTCTGGTTCCCGTGCTGCAGTTCAACAACATGGAAATCGGTCTGGCCAAGGACTATCAGATCTTCATGTACCAGATGGAAGAAGACCTGTGGGCCGACGATGGTATGAGAATCAACCTGGACTCCAACAAGTCTCTGGAAGCATTCGAAACCATGTGTAACTACTTTACCCAGTACTCCCTGCCTTACACCTACGACTTCGCCAACCGTTTCAAGACCGGTGAAATGCCCATTGCGATCCAGAACTACACCATGTACAACAACGTGGTTATCTTCGGTACGGAAATCGCAGGTCTGTGGGAATTCGGTCCTGTACCCGGTATGATCGACGAAGACGGCAAGATCAACAACACCACCATGTCCGGTACCTCCGCTCTGGTTATGATGGCCGGTACGGATGACGCCGCCTCCTCCTGGGAATTCATGAAGTGGTACACCGACACCCAGTTCCAGGTAGACTACTCCAACGAACTGGTTGCCATCCTGGGCGACGCTGCCAAGAACGCTACTGCTAACCAGGAAGCCCTGGAAGAACTGCCCTGGACCTCCAGAGAATACGAACAGCTGATGAAGCAGATGAACAGCCTGTCTGCAATCCCGCAGTACCCCGGCTCCTACATCATTGCCCGTTACACCGACTTCGCATTCCTGGATGCATACAACAACCACGCTGACCCCGTTGACTCCCTGCTGCAGTATATCAATACCATCAACAAGGAAATCAACCGTAAGAGAACTGAGTTTGAACTGGAAATCCTGCCCATCGGTTCCACCCTGGCTGACAAGCGTATGGACCAGGTTCTGGAAGCCATCGATGCTATGGATGACGCCGCTAAGAACTCTGCCGCAGTAGAAGCTGCTCTGGCTGCTATCGAAAGTGAAGACATCGCCGCTCTGAGAAAGGCCGCTGATGGATTCGCCGCCACCGACGCACAGATTGCCGGCTGGCTGGAAGACGCAGCAAATGCCCTCGAATCCTACCTCGACTGAGCGACCTGATCTCCCGCAAGGAAAAGTAAGTTCGCATTTCCTTCCTATTATATAATAGGAGCCGAAAATCTAAACAAAGGAGAGCGTACATGTCTAAGAATACTGAAAAGCAAGTCAAGACTCGTCACGAGATGACAAAGGCTGAATGGACATGGTTTCTCGTACGGAAGAACAAAACGGCATACTTCATGGTTCTGCCCTTCATGTTCATCTTCGTCCTGTTCACCGTTGTACCCGTTGTGGCGTCTCTGTTCCTGAGCTTCACCCAGTTCAATATGCTGGAAGCACCGAAGTTCATCTTCATGGACAACTACATCACCCTGTTCCTGGATGATGAGCTGTTCATCACCGCTCTGAAAAACACCCTGATCTTCGCAGCCGTTACCGGTCCCGTTTCCTACCTGCTGTCCTTCGTGGTGGCATGGTTCATCAACGAGCTGCCCCCCAAGATCCGTGCTATCGTAACCCTGATCTTCTACGCACCGTCCATCGCCGGTAACGCGTACCTGATCTGGACCACCCTGTTCTCCTCCGACGCATACGGCTGGGCCAATGCAATTCTGATGGAACTGGGTATCATCGACACTCCCATCCTGTGGTTCCAGAACGCAACCTACGTTATGCCCCTGTGTATCATCGTAGCGCTGTGGATGTCTCTGGGTACTGCATTCCTGTCCTTCATCGCAGGTCTGCAGGGGATCAACAAGTCCCTGTACGAAGCAGGCGCCATCGACGGTGTTAAGAACCGTTGGCAGGAACTGTGGTACATCACCCTGCCTTCCATGAAGCCGCAGCTGATGTTCGGTGCGATCCTGGCTATCACCGGTGCCTTCGGGTTCGGTCCCGTTGTAACCGCTCTGGCCGGTAACCCCTCTGTAGACTACGTAGCATACACCCTGAACCATCACCTGTCTGAGTACCAGGGTACTCGTTGGGAAGTTGGTTACGCATCCGCAATTTCCTTCATCATGTTCCTGATGATGATCGGGGCCAACATGCTGATCACGAAACTTATTTCAAAGGTAGGACAGTAACATGGCAAAGAAATTACGTACCAGAAAGCATGAAGTTGTCCTGAACCGTTCTGTAGGCGGTGACGCAGGGATTACCGTGATCCTGGCCATCTTCGGTCTGTTCATGTTCCTGCCCATGTACTACACCATCATCCAGTCCCTGAAGCCCATGGATGAGCTGTTCTACTTCCCGCCCCGTTTCTACGTGGCAAACCCCACGCTGGATAACTTCAAGAGCTTATTCAACCTGATGGCGGACTCCTGGGTTCCCTTCTCCCGTTACATTTTCAACACTGTGCTGATCTCTGTAGGCGGTACATTCGGTAACCTGGTTCTGTCCTCCCTGTCCGCGTACGCGCTGGCAAAAATCGACTTCCCCGGCTCCAAGTTCCTGTTCCAGGTCATTCAGAAGTCTCTGATGATCAACGCCGTTGTAACCGGTCTGGTAAACTTCATTACCCTGTCCTACATCGGCTGGATCGACACCTACCTGGCACTGATCATTCCCGCCTGGGGCTCCACTCTGGGTCTGTACCTGATGAAGCAGTTCATGGAAACCAACGTTACCACCGAAGTTCTGGAATCTGCACGGCTTGACGGTGCAAGCGAACTGCGTACTTTCTGGTCCATCGCAATGCCCATGGTTAAGCCCGCATGGCTGACTCTGATCATTTACTCCTTCCAGGGTCTGTGGAACATGGGTCAGACCAACCTGATTTATTCCGAACAGCTCAAGACTCTGAACTACGCCATCAGCCAGATCAACGCCGGTGGTATCGCCCGTTCCGGTTCCAGTGCTGCTGCTACCGTAGTTATGATGATGGTTCCGATCCTCGTATTCGTGGTATCCCAGTCCAACATCATTGAAACCATGGGTTCCAGCGGTATGAAGGATTAAGGAGGATAGAATGAAAAATATCAAGACAAGACTCCTTGCCGGTCTGGCTTCCGCTATGGCAGTCCTCGCCATCGTACCCACCATGCTCAGCGCATCTGCCCCCTACGCAACCTACACCTACGCCGCAGACAGCCAGAGAGTTCTGACTTCTCCTGCCGCTTACGTGCCGGACCAGGTGGTAGACTCCACATACATGGGCTTGGAAGTGGCATTCGATGACCCGAGAGACCTGTTTATCGGGCCCGACCAGAAGATGTATCTGGTAGACGCCGCAGGTGGCCGTGTGCTGGTCTGCGACCGCTACTACAAGTTCCAGTTTGAAATCAAGGAATTCACCAACGAACATGGTGTTCCCGACAAGTTCAACAACCCCTCCGGCGTGTTCGTAAACGAAGAACACATCTACGTATGCGATACCGACAACAACCGTATCGTTATGTTCGACCTGGAAGGGAACTACGAAAAGATCATCAAGAAGCCTGAATCCAACCTGTTTGAAGAAGGCTCCATCTACAAGCCCGTTGCCTGTGCGGTTGACCAGTACGGCCGACTGTTCGTGGTATCTTCCACCACCTATCAGGGTATCATCGTAATCAACGACAACGCCGACTTCTTCGGATTTATCGGTGCCCAGAAGGTTGCCATCGGTGCTCTGGAAATCCTGTGGAGAAAGATCCAGACCGACGAACAGAGAGCACAGAGTGAAGAATACGTCTCCACCGAATTCAACAACATCACCATCGATGAAGACAACTTCATTTACGTAACCACCTCCTCCATCGACGAAAGCCAGCAGCAGAACGCTATCTGGGGCAAGTCCACTTCTTCCGACTACGCTCCCGTTAAGAAGCTGAATGCCTCCGGTGCCGACGTTATGAAGCGTACCGGTTTCTGGCCCCCGTCCGGTGAAGTTTCCATCTCCAACCTGTCCACTTCCACCATCACCGGTGCTTCCAAGATCATTGACGCCGCTGTTGGTCCGGAAGGTACCTGGTCCATCATCGACGAAAAGCGTTCCAAGGTCTTCACCTATGACGACAACGGTAACCTGCTGTTCGTATTCGGTGACGTAGGTATCCAGACCGGTAACGCCGGTTCCGTAGAAGCCATCGTTTACCAGGGCGACAAGATCCTGCTCCTGGACAAGACCAACGACAACATCATCGTGTACCGCCGTACCGAATACGGTGACATGCTGCTGCAGGCTCTGGAACACGACAACAACAGAATGTATGACATGACCATTGAGGACTGGACTGAAATCCTCAAGAGAAACAACAACTTCGACAACGCTTACATCCAGATCGGTAAGGCTCTGTATCGTAAGGGTGAATACGAAGAGGCCATGGAATACTACAAGGCAGCTTACGAAACCGAAAACTATTCCGACGCATACAAGGAAATCCGTAAGGAATGGGCTTCCGCCAACTTCTGGCTGATTCCCGTTGTAATCGTGGTTGCCTGCGTGCTGATCGCCAAGTTCTTCGGTTACGCCGCCAAGGTGAACAAGAGAGCCGCTCTGAAGATGGGCCGTAAGAGCCTGAAGGAAGAACTGCTGTATGCGATCCACATCATCTTCCATCCCTTCGACGGTTTCTGGGACCTGAAGCACGAAAAGCGCGGTTCCATCCGCTCCGGTTTCGTTATCCTGATCATTACCATCGTAGCGTACTTCTACAGCTCCATTGGTAAGGGTTATATCTTCAATCCTCGTACTTCCTATGCTGACATCTTCGGCTCCATTACCGCTGTAGTAGCTCCTCTGCTGCTGTGGGTTGTTGCCAACTGGTGTCTGACCACCCTGTTCGAAGGCGAAGGCTCCATGGGTGACATCTTCACCGCTGCCTGCTACGCCCTCACTCCTCTGCCGATCATCATCACCATCACTACCCTGTGCACCAACTTCCTGGCAGCCAACGAAGGCGGTATCGTAACCATGCTGAACTCCTTCGCCTACCTGTGGCTGGGTATCCTGGTAGTTATCGGTATGATGTCTACCCACGACTATACCGTCGGCAAGAACATCCTGACCTGTATCGCAACCATCGTCGGTATGGCGTTCATCATGTTCCTGGGCATCCTGTTCTCCAGCCTTGTTGGTAAGATCATCATGTTCCTGGTACAGATCGTGGAAGAAATCAGCTACCGGTTGTAAGTATAACGAGAGATAGGAGAAAAGATATTATGAAGAAAAGCAGAATTCTTTCGGCGTTCCTTGCTCTGGTTATGCTCCTGGGTATGTTTACCACCGGTGTTTCCGCCGCGTGGGCTGACAAGGTAGACGAAGATGAAAATCCCATCATCGACTACATGACTCAGGTTTACAACAATCCGGACAAGAAGCTGGCCGAAATGATCATGGTAAAAGAAGAAAACGGCTATCAGATGTGGTTTGAAGAATTCACCGGCGAAATCGCTGTTGTGGATACCGCAAGCGGCCAGACCTTCTTTTCCAACCCCATCGACGTTGCAGCTACCGCAAGCACTTCCGTTGCTGTAAAGGAAAAGCTGCTGTCTCAGGTTATCATCAACTATCTGGACAACGACGTGTCCAAGGAAATGAACTCCTACAAGGAAGCTGCCCTCCGTGGTCAGATCACTCTGAAGAACATCAAGGGCGGTATGCGTGTAGAATATACCCTGGGTGAACAGCAGACCACCCGTCTGGTTCCCCGTCTGATCGAAGTAAGCCGGTTCCGTTCCCTGGTTCTGGAATACATCGAAAACGACTGGCTCCGTGAAAAGCTGGAATCCTTCTACACCCTGAAGGACCCCAACGCTCCGGAACTGACCGAACGTGGTATCATCGAAATGCAGTCCAAGTTCCCCATCACCATGGAAATGGCTGTATACGTATGTGACCCTGACATCAAGGCAAGAGAACTTCGTGAACTCGAAGAAATCATCAAGACCTGGTGTCCTCTGTACACCTACGAAGAACTGGACGTTGACCACAGCATGACCGGTTACGAAGGCGACGATGCTGCTCCCCCGCGTTTCCGTCTGGCTCTGGAATACAAGATCGTAGACGGCGGCTTTGAAGTTCGTCTGCCTGCCAACGGTATCGAATTCGACGAAGAAGCTTATCAGTTCGACACCGTGCAGATCCTGCCCTACTTCGGCACCGGCTCCAATACCTATTGCGGGTACACCATGATCCCCGACGGTTCCGGTTCTCTGATCCGTTTCGAGGATGTTAAGGGTATCACCTACAATATCTCCGGTCAGGTTTACGGTGCGGACTATGCGTACCACGAAATCTCCGGACAGCACTCCGAAGTAATGCGCTGGCCTGTATGGGGCGTTGTAACCGACTACGGCGAAATCGCTCCCGAACGGATCACTGCGAAGCCCGCAGGTACCGATACCTCCGCTTCCTCTGAATCCACCACCTCCACTACCACAACCGTTGACCCCGAAGCCGGTGAACCTATCACCACTACCGTTGGGTACATGGCTCTGGTAACCGAAGGTGACTCCCTGGCAACCCTGATGTCCGAACACGGCGGTACTCTGCATCCCTACAACACTGTATATGCAAAGTTCACTCCCCGTCCTTCCGACACCTACAACCTGGCAGACTCCATCTCCGTATCCGGTTCCGCAACCTGGACCGTTACCTCCGAACGGAAGTACACCGAAAGCTACCGGATCCGTTACTTCCTGCTGACCGACCCCGAAGTTGCCGCTGAAAAGGGCGTGAAGAACTACTACGACGCTTCCTATCAGGGTATGGCGCTGGCTCTCCGTGACTACTGGACCGACACCGGCGTGCTGACCAAGCTGGAAAACGTAGAAGCTGACATCCCGCTGTTCATCGAATCCTTCGGTGCCATCGAAACGCTGGAAAGATTCATGTCCTTCCCCATGGAAGTTGACACCCCCCTGACTACCTTTGAAGATGTAAAGACCATGTACACCGAACTGACCGAAATGGGAATCCCCAATATCGATTTCCGTCTCACCGGTTATGCCAACGGTACCATGGACTTCTACACCTACCCCGCTAAGCTGAAGTGGACCAAGGCTGTTGGCGGCGACGAAGGCTTTACTGACCTGGTTGCATTCGCACAGCAGAACAACTTCAACATTTACCCCGAATTTGACTTTGCATACCAGAACTGGTCCGATGCATTTGACGGTGTTTGGATGAAGAGAGACGCCATCAAGACCATCGACGACCGTTACACCGTACGCAGAGCATACGACCCGGCTACCCAGTCCTTCGACAGAACCTTTGCACTGTGTATCTCTCCCAAGTCCTATGACCTGTTCTACGAAAAGTTCGGACCGGTTTACAAGAGCTTCGGCAACAATGCAATCTCCCTGTCCACCATGGGTACCGACCTGAACTCCGACTTCGATGAAGACGAACCGTACCACCGCGAAGATAACAAGGCATACACCCTGGGCTTCATGGAAAAGGTTGCTGCTGATTACGAAAACGTAATGGTAGAAGGCGGTAACGCATTCACTCTGCCCTATGTTGACGTAGTTACCAATATGTCTCTGGAATCTTCCCAGTACGTTAAGGCCTCCGAATCCATTCCTTTCATGGGTATGGTTCTCCACGGCTCCAAGATCATCACCGGTACTCCCGCCAACATGGAAGGTGACATCAATGAAATGGTTCTCCGTTCCATCGAAAGCGGCGCATCCCTGTACTTCATCCTGTCCTATCAGAACACCAACCGTCTGAAGGAAGCCATGAGTACCTCCAAGTACTACTCCGTTAACTACGAAATCTGGAAAGAAGACCTGGTAACCTACTATACCACTCTGAACGAAGCCATCCGCGACGTACAGGATCAGTATATCGTAGACCACCAGTTCCTGGAAGGCGAACGTGTTCCGGACGCTGACGAAGCTGAAGCCGATGCAGTAGCTGCTGCTCTGGAAGCCGAAGCTCTGGCAGAAGAAGAAGCACTGGCAGCCGAAAAGGAAGAACGGGCAGCTCGTCTGGCTGATCGTCTGGCAAAGCAGTACGGCACTGAAGAAGAAGCTGAAGAAGCAGAAGAAGAAGTTGCCGAAGATGAAGACGAAGAAGAAGACAACGGCGGCCTGAATGAATTCGGTGAAGTAATCGTAGAAGAAGAAGAAGAAAAGATCGTTCCCGAAAAGTATGCCACCACCAGCGGTTCTATCGTATACGTGGAATATGAAAACGGTATCGGCTTCATTCTGAACTACAATTCCTTCGACATCACCACTGAAGTAAATGGCAAGACCTACACGGTTGAAGGCATGAACTTCGTAAAGACTAAATAAGAAAGGGGAGTGCAAGAATGAACGTAGACGCAAAGGCGCCGAAGAAGCAAAAGATTCAGATTGACAATGCTCCCGGCAAGAAAAGAAAACGCAGCGCTTCCCTGGACGTCCGTAAGGCAAGAGCGGGATGGATCTTCATCCTGCCCTTCCTGATCGGTTTCGTACTGATCTATCTGCCCATCATTTTCGACTCCATCAAGTACTCCTTCCATGAAATCAAAATCCTGGTGGGCGGTGGTTACGAACTGGAATGGGTGGGCTGGAAGAACTACTCTGACGCTATCCTGGTTGATACCTCCTTCGTAACGACCCTCGTATCCGGTCTGAAGCAGCTGATTCTGGATATTCCCTCTATCGTGCTCTTCTCCCTGTTCGTGGCTATCATCCTGAACCAGAAGATCGCCGGCCGTGCAGCGTTCCGTGCTATCTTCTTCATCCCGGTTATTCTGACCACAGGGCTTATCAGCGATATCGACGCCGGCAACACCATGAATGAATACATGGGCAACGCCGAAGGTATCGACGACGGTTCCGGTCAGGAAAGTGCTGCAACCGAAATCGTGTCCGTAATGGACGTGGAAAGACTGTTCTCCAACATGATGATCGGTACCGAGATCGTTGAATACGTTGTATCCCTGGTAAACAACATCTTCAACATCATCAACCGCTGCGGTGTACAGATGCTGATCTTCCTGTCCGGTCTGCAGTCCATCTCCCCCGCGATTTACGAATCCTGCTCCATCGACGGTGCATCCGGTTGGGAAACCTTCTGGAAGATCACCCTGCCTATGGTATCTCCGATGATTCTGGTAAACTCCATCTATACCGTTATCGATGCGTTTACCTCCGCGGATAACCAGGTTATGGCATACATTTCCACTGTGTACGAAGAAGCGAACGGTAACGTGCTGTCCTCCGCAATGTCCTGGATGTACTTCCTGGTAGTTATCCTGATCATTGCCGCTGTAGCCGGTATCCTTGGTTCGTTCGTCTTCTACCAGAGAAGAGACTAAGAAAGGAGGCTAAACCGATATGACATCCCCTACGATCAAGAAAGAAACCAAGAATAAGATCCGGGTAGAGTTTGAACGGACTCCCCTTCTGGAAAGACTGAAGGCGAAGTTCATCAACCTGTACACCGTAAAGAGAGTGGTATGGTATCTGTTCCGCTTCCTGCTGCTGCTTGGTATCTCCTATGTAATTCTGTTCCCCTTCTTCACGAAGATCTCCTCCTCTTTCATGAGCCCTGAAGACTTCGTGGACGTAACCGTACGTCTGATCCCCCGGCATCCCACCTTGGACACCTATAAGGCAGTTATCGTGGACAACAAGTATTTTGAAGCTCTGCTGAATACCTTCATCCTGTCCCTGACCTGTGGTCTGATCCAGACCTTCATCTGCTGCTTCGTAGGCTACGGCTTCGCAAAGTTCAAGTTCAAGTTCAACGATCTGCTGTTCCTGCTGGTTATCTTCACGATGGTTGTTCCGCATGCAACTCTGCAGCTGTCCCTGTTCATGGAATTCCGGTACTTCGACGTTCTCGGTATTGTGAACTTCCTGGGAGGCGGCGTGATAGACTCGGTGAAGATTCTGGAATCCACCAGTATCAACATGATCAACACCAACGCGCCTCTGTACATCCTTTCCTTCACTGGTCTTGGTTTCAAGAACGGTCTGTTCATCTTCCTGATGCGTCAGTTCTTCAAGGGTATCCCGGACGAACTGGAAGAATCTGCTTACCTGGATGGTTCCGGCGTATTCCGCACCTTCTTCAGCATCATCATTCCCCTGTCCGTGACCATGATGATCACCGTCTTCATGTTCTCCTTCTGCTGGCAGTGGACTGACAACTTCTACACCGAACTGTTCTACACCACCTCCGGTGACATCCTGCTGCCCGACATCATCAAGGTACCCAAGTCTCTGGATACCAACTATGCCGGTCAGGCGCTGTACACTTCCGCAATCCGCAACACCTGCGGTATCCTGATCCTGTTCCCCCTGATCATTCTGTACCTGTTTGGTCAGCGGTACATCGTACAGGGTATCGAACGTTCCGGTATCACTGGTTAAGTTCAGCCGCTCTGCAGCGAACCTGTTTGGTTATCAAAAATACCTCTGCTCTCACGAGTGGGGGTATTTTTTTGCCTGTATGCGTATACAGAAAAGAACTTGTGCAATATGCTCAAAAATATCTATGAAATTATAGCAGAACTGGGTATATGAAACGATGCGGGATTCTGCTATAATGTATACATAGTACCGGAACAAAGGGCGCTGCATATCCGGAGCCCCTGTTATATGGATTCAGCAAACGCATACAAAACGAAATACACATAGGAAAAGGAGATTACCCATGATGAAAAAGCAGAGCGTACTTTGTATCTTTTTGGCGTCCCTCTTTGTGATGAGCAGCTGCGGCGGGGGAGAAGACACTCCTGCAGAAACGGGAACTGCTGCTGCCACTGCAGAAACCACTGCGGAAACGGTGGAAACGGAAATCCTGCCCGATCTGCCGGACGTAACCTTTGGCGGTGCTGAATTTAACGTGCTGAAATGGGATGCCGGGAACGGCGTGCATAACTATTTTGAATTCGATGTGGAAGAGCTGACCGGGGAACTGCTGAATGACTCGATCTATAACCGGAATATGGAGATTGAGGAGCAGTACGATGTGACCATCAGCACCATCTCGGAAAATCCCCCTCAGAACCGGCTTTCCAAGGATGTGAAAGCAGGCGAAACGCCCTATCAGGTGATCACCGACTGGCCTACCAAACTGACGAATTCCTCCACACAGGGACACCTGCTGAATCTGTATTCTCTGCCGTATGTGGATCTGGAAAAACCCTGGTGGGATCAGAACGCTGTGGATGCATACAGCATCGGCGGGAAACTGTACGTGACCACCGGTGAATATGTCCTGTATGACAAACAGCGTGTGCTGGTGGTGTTCTTCAACCACGACATGGCCGACGATATGGGCATTCCCAATCTGTACGACGCCGTATGGGACGGGAAATGGACGGTGGATCTGATGAACAGCTACACCACCGAAGCTACCATGGATCTGGACGGGGACGGCAAGCTGGATCCGGTGAAGGACCAGTTCGGGATGATCAGCGGTTCCAAAACCTATCTGCCTTACCTGCTCTTCGGCATGGGCTCCACCTATTCCAAAAAGGAAGCGGACGACAGCTACTCTCTGGCCATCACTTCGGAACACACCATCAATACGATCGAGTCTCTGGCAGATACGTTTTACACCGATAACACCATCTGGTGGGAGGACTGCCACGGAAAGCTGGAAAATATGCAGATTCCCTTCCAGGAAGGCAGAGGTCTGTTCTACCACGAGGTTTCCCAGTGTGTCCGGATGTTTGATATGGAAGACGCCTTCGGTGTGCTGCCCCAGCCCAAGTATAACGAAGCACAGGAAAACTACCTGACCTCCATGCAGACGGAATGGTCCTCCATCCTGGGCGTGCCGGTTACTGTGACCGGGGATGCGCTGGAAATGACCGGTGTTCTGCTGGAAGCCCTGTCCGCTCTGTCCCATACCACCACGTATCCTACCTTTATTGAAGACATCATGCAGTCCAAAAACGCCCCCGACAGGGAATCCGCCGAAATCCTGAAAATGATCCACGAAAACATTATCTATGACATTTTCGGTGTATTCAACATCGGAGATCTGGCCAATACCGTATGGCAGAATCTCTACAACAAGCACGGCGAAGGCTTTGCGTCCACCATTGCGGCCAATGAAGAAAAGATCAAGACCGCCTTTGACAAGATTCTGGAAAGTTACGAAAAACTGCCGTGAGTGACAGAAATACTCTTGCACATCCCGGAAAAATGTGCTATACTGCTATCTGTACAACCTGATCCCATAGGAGGACACCAATATGAAACTGGCACTGCAGATTTATACCCTCAGACAGTATCTGGGGGCTGACGATATTCGCAATACCCTGCAAACCGTAAAGGAAATGGGCTACGACGGCATCGAATGGCCGGGCCTGATGGGCTATACCCCCGCAGAACTGGCGAAAATCACCCGGGATGCCGGACTGGAATTTTTCTCCGTGCACATCAACATTCAGGACGTGATGGACTGCGATACCGATGTGATGGACGCACTGGCAAAGGAAGGCGTGAAGTGGCTGCCCATCGGATGGCTCCCGGAAGATCGTCTGGCCGGCGGCGCAAACTTTGACGAAACCTGTGCGCTGATCCGGAAGTACAGCGGGGAAGCGGCCAAGCGGGGTATGCTGGTGCTGTATCATAACCACGACTTCGATCTGGCGCCCCTTGCCGATACTACAAAACTTGCGGCACTGTATGCGGCTCTGCCCGGAGATGTGCTGGGTGCGGAACTGGATACCTGCTGGCTCTATTCCGGCGGCGTGGATCCGGTGGACTATATCACAAAGTATGCCGACCGGGCGCCCGTGATCCATCTGAAGGACTGCGGCAAGGCCGGCGGCAGAAAGGGATTCAAGCCTGTGGGCGACGGTGTGCTGGACTGGGACGGGATTCTCTCTGCCTGCGGTACGGCACAGTGGATCTGCGTGGAACAGGACGACCCCTCCGACGGTCTGGACGCTTTCCAGTGCGCAGCCAGAAGTGCGGCATTCCTGCGGGAAAAGCTGGGCTGACAGAAACGGATGACAGAATTGCGGGGATACCGGTAAACCGCCGGCAGAACTGACCTCCCCCCGGGAATCCAAGGAGAATATCCATGAAAATTGCAACAACCATCGGGGAAATGTACCCCTATGTCAATACCCCGGCCGATGCGGTGCGGATGTACGAAGGTACCGGTTTCCGCTGGCTGGACTACAGCTTCTACCGTGCCAACCGCCCCGGCTCCCCCTTCCTGACCGACAACTGGCTGGAACAGGTGAACGACGCCGGAGAAGCTGCCGCCGGACTGGGATTCGCTTTCGTGCAGGCCCATTCCCCGGACTATAACCCCTACCATGACCCGGGCGACACCGCCTACCATGAAGCCGGTATTCTGGCCACCAGACGCTCCATTGAAGCCTGCGGCCGACTGGGAATCCCCAATATCGTGGTGCATACGGCGTACGGCCCCCGGAGCAGATACCCGGACGATCAGGAACAGTATTTCGCCGATAACCTCCCCTTCCTGCAGACGTTCTATCCGGAAATGGAAAAGTGGAACGTCCGTGTGTGCATCGAAAACAGCGCAGAAGGGAACATGGGCACCAATTATTTCTTCATGACCGCCGAGGATATGAACGACTTCATCGCGTATGCCAATCACCCCCTCATAGGCGCCTGCTGGGATACCGGCCACGGCAATATGCGGGGAGCTGACCCGTATAAGGAGCTGACCACACTGGGGAAAAACCTCCACGCCATCCATTTTCAGGACAACGGCGGCAAATACGACGAGCATATCGCACCTTTCTTCGGTACCCTGAACGTAGACGCCGTGATCCGCGGCCTGCTCGACGCCGGATATACGGGTCCGCTGACCTTTGAATCCGACAATTTCTGCCCATACCGGGACGGCCATGGAGATGATAAGCTGAAATTCCCGCCGCTCCGTGTAAAACGGGCTGCCCTGGCACTACTGCACGAAATCGGTGTCGCCAGTCTGGAAGCCTACGGAATTGAGGAAGAATAAAAAAAAGTGACGGGAGAGCAACGAAGGCTATCGGGTGTATTAGAAATGGTGAGAATTATTGTTTGAAGCTTGTGCGCAGGCTTGTAATGAAAACAGCTCCCATCGAAGCCAAACAAACATTATGCAATCAGAAACGATCTGTTGCGAGCAGGGAGGAGGCCCCTGCGAGCTCGCTCCACTACTTCTCCGTGTCAAGGATCGCTCCCCTAAATGCATCACAAAAGCAGTGCCGTGCCTACTGCACCCAACTATATTTATTGCACCCCCTGTTTAAAGTTTTTGCCAAGCTTTTTTCAAAAAGCGTCCCTCCGAGATTCGATTTCATCGAACTCGATGAGTTGCATGGCAACTCTGGTCTCTCCCCCAAAACAATTTGTACTACTAAAACCCAGGAGGATATACAAAAAATGACAACAACAAAAGCATTCTACGCAGGCGCAGCAAGAGCGGATATTACGCCGGCTGTGGGGACACTGCTGTATGGATATAATCCGCATCAGGAAAGTACCTCGATCCATGATAACCTGGACGTTACGGCAATGGCTGTGCGGCAGGGGGACGATACGGCACTGCTGATGTCGGTGACTGTCGGGGACTTCCAGACGGAGCTGGTGAACGAGATCAAGGGACTCATCAGCGCAGAATGCGGACTGGATGCGGCACGGATCGTCGTAGCGGCTACCCATACCCATTCCGCACCCAATGTGGCTGGTATGGAAGGCTGGGGCGGCGTGGACAGACCCTACGTGGATGCCATCCTGATTCCCGCTATGAAGAAGGCCGCAAAGGAAGCACTGGAAAACCTCCAGCCGGCGGAATATGCCGTGGGCGTCACCGAATCCAAAGTGGGCATCAACCGCAGAGAACAGCGGGAAGACGGCAGCATCGCACTGGGACAGAATCCCTGGGGCTGCTATGACCCCAACATGACCTGCATCGCCATCCGGAACGCAGAAACAAAGAAGGGCATCCTGAATATCATCCACTACGGCTGCCACGGTACCGCCGCAGGATGCAACAGAGAAATCTCCCGGGACTGGTCCGGCATTATGGTGGACAGACTGGAAAAGGAAACCGGTACCCTCACCGCCTTCTGGAACGGCTGTCAGGGTGACGTGGGCCCCAGACTCACCAACGGCGCAACGGTGGGGGATATCAAGCACGTGGAAGAACTGGGCGGCGTAGCGGCTATGGATGCCAAGCGGGCCTACGAAGCCAGAGGCATGTACGTCCAGGGCGACCTTCATATCTATCAGGGAGAGGTGGCAATCCCCTATAAGCCCCTGCTGCCCGAGGCCGAAGTGGACGCCAAGCTGGCCACCTACAGCGAACCGGAAAAGCTGTTCAATATCCAGAAGCTGGAATACGCCCACTACCGTGCCATCAAGGACGTGTACGAAGCCGGTGTTCCGGAACACGACACCCACTACCGGATTCCCCAGACCATTATTTCTCTGGGCGAGGTCGCCTTTGTGCCCTATCCCTTTGAAATCTTCTCCGAAATCTCCCTCCGCCTGCGGTATCATTCCCCCATCCGTTATACCCTGGCCCTTTCCAATACCAACGGCTACAATGCGTACCTCCCCACCGAAGACCAGATCGTCCGGGGCGGCTACGAAATCCTCTGCTTCCTCTATTCCGGCGCCTACACGCTGGTGAATAACGCAGATCAGGTTCTGCTGGACGAAAACCTGCGGATCATGAGAGATAAGAAGTAAGGGATTGCTAACAAGAACGAAACTGGAGGATCTTTTGAAAAAGATCCTCC
>JAFQGY010000202.1 GCA_017415325.1 Clostridia bacterium | reverse complement strand
TTGAACAGGCGCTCCGTACCCGCGAATTTGAAGACGACAAGCCGAACTTCACCCCCCGTATTTCCGGTATCATCCACCGCGAAAACGGCGAAATGAACTTCGCTATGTCCATCCTCAAGAGTGCGGAAGGCGACGACAGCTCCTGCGAACGCTTCACTTATGCCTACAGCAATCCCGTTGCCGGCCGGGCCAAGTTCATCCACACCTACAACGGCGACGGCAATCCCCTGCCCTCCTTTGAAGGCGAACCCAAGACCCTGGAACTGCCCGATCTGGATATTGACGCCCTGACCGACCTGATCTGGACCAATCTGAACGAAGACAACAAGGTTTCCCTGTTTGTACGGTACATTGATCTGGAAACCGGCTGCGCAGACACCAGAATCGTAAACAAGAACGTTTGAAATCACCTGAAAGCCAAAGAAAGGACAGCAACATGAAAGAATTTGAACTGAAGTACGGCTGTAACCCCCATCAGAAGCCTTCCAAGATTTACATGCACGACGGTTCTGAACTGCCTATCGAAATCCTGAACGGCCGTCCGGGGTACATCAACTTCCTGGATGCCTTCAACTCCTGGCAGCTGGTAAAGGAACTGAAGGAAGCAACCGGCCTGCCTGCTGTTACCTCTTTCAAACACGTTTCCCCCACCTCCGCCGCTGTTGGCATTCCGCTGCCCGAAAAGCTGAAGAAGGCATGCTTTGTGGATGATATCGAAGGTCTGGACGATTCCCCCATCGCCTGCGCTTACGCAAGAGCAAGAGGGACTGACAGAATGTGCTCTTTCGGGGACTGGGTGGCACTGAGCGATGTATGTGATGTAACCACTGCCAAGATGCTGGCCAGAGAAGTTTCCGACGGGATCATCGCCCCCGGCTACGAACCCGAAGCACTGGAAATCCTCAAGGGCAAGAGAAAAGGCGGCTACAACATCGTACAGATCGATCCCAACTATGTTCCCGCTGAAATCGAAACCAAGCAGGTATACGGCATCACCTTCCAGCAGGGCAGAAACAACTTCAGGATCAACCGGGAACTGCTCTCCAACATTGTTACCGAAAACAAGGATATGCCCGAATCCGCCATCCGTGACCTGATCATTGCGCTGATTACGCTGAAATATACCCAGTCCAACTCCGTTTGCTTCGCTGTGGACGGTCAGGCCATCGGTGTGGGTGCCGGTCAGCAGTCCAGAGTACACTGCACCAGACTGGCAGGCGGTAAGGCGGATACATGGTTCCTGCGGCAGAGCGACAAGGTGCTGAACCTGCCCTTCAAGGATACCCTGGGCAGACCCGACAGAGACAATGTCATCGACGGCTACATCAACCAGAACGAAGAAGATGTATGTGCCGACGGCAACTGGCAGAAGTACTTCACCAGACAGCCCGAACCCTTCACCAAGGAAGAACAGAGAGCATATCTGGACACCATTGACGGTGTTGCTCTAGGTTCCGATGCATTCTTCCCCTTCAGCGACAACATCGAACGGGCCAAGAAGTCCGGTGTAAAGTACATTGCAGAACCCGGCGGATCCATCCGTGACGATCTGGTTATCGACTGCTGCAACGGATACGGTATGGCTATGTGCTTCACCGGTATGCGTCTGTTCCATCATTAATAAATAAAATATTTTCACACACGAGCGGAATTCAGTAAAAATGAAGGGGGTTTCCTCCCATTTTACCGGATTCCGCTGGGTGCGTTAAACAGAAATACATAAACGGAGAAAAATATTATGACTGTACTGGTAATCGGCTCCGGCGGGAGAGAACACACCATTCTCAAAAAGCTGGCAGAAAGCCGTGAAATCGACAAGCTGTATGCCCTGCCCGGGAACGGCGGTATGACCGATATCGCAGAATGTGTTGCCATCGGTGTGAAGGATCTGGACGCCATTGCGGCTTTCGCTGCGGAAAAGAAGATCGACTTTGCGGTGGTTGCCCCCGATGATCCGCTGGTGCTGGGTCTGGTGGACAGACTGGAGGAAATCGGAATTCCCTGCTTCGGGCCAAACAAACTGGCAGCTGAGATTGAGGGGAGCAAGGTATTCTCCAAGAATCTCATGAAGAAATACGGGATTCCCACCGCTGCCTACGAAGTGTTCGACAACATTGACGATGCCATGAAGTATGTGGACACTGCCGATATGCCCATCGTCATCAAGGCGGACGGCCTGGCACTGGGCAAAGGGGTGCTGATCTGTCAGACCCATATGGAAGCTGCAGCGGCACTGAAGGAAATCATGGAAGACAAGATTTTCGGCGCATCCGGCAGCCGGGTTGTTATCGAAGAATTTCTGACCGGTCCCGAAGTTTCTGTACTGTCCTTCACCGACGGGAAAGTGGTCGTTCCCATGGTATCCTCCATGGACCACAAGCGTGCGGGGGATAACGATACCGGGCTGAACACCGGCGGGATGGGCACTGTGGCACCGAACCCCTATTATACTGAAGAAATCGCAAAGGAATGCATGGAAACCATCTTCCTACCTACCATGAATGCCATGAATGCGGAAGGCCGCACCTTCAAGGGCTGCCTGTACTTCGGTCTGATGCTGACCCCCAAGGGGCCCAAGGTTATCGAATATAACTGCCGCTTCGGGGATCCGGAGACCCAGGTGGTTCTGCCTCTGCTGGAATCCGATCTGTTCACCATCATGAAGGCTGTTGCGGATGAAAAGCTGGCGGAAACCGAAGTGAAATTCCGTGACGGTCATGCCTGCTGTGTGATTCTGGCTTCCGACGGATATCCGAAGAAGTATGCATCAGGGTTCCCCATCACCATGCCTGCCGAACTGAAGCATGGTGCGCAGGTATATATTGCCGGGGCAAAGCGGGATGAAAACGGAACACTGCTGACTGCAGGCGGACGGGTTCTGGGCGTAACGGCTGTGGCAGATTCCCTGAAGGACGCCATTGCCAATGCATATGACGCTGCAGCAGAAGTTACCTTCGAAAACGCCTACAAGAGAAACGACATCGGTGCCAGAGCCATGGCCGCTTATGAAATCAAGGGAGAGTAAAACCAATGGTATATCGCATTTATGTAGAAAAAAGAAAAGGGCTGGCTGTGGAAGCCGATGCGCTTCTGTCTGACATTCACGCCTTTCTGGGAATCCAGTCCGTGGAAGCGCTGCGTCTGGTAAACCGGTATGACGTGGAAAACATCACTCCCGAGCTGTTTGAGTATGCCCGGACAACAGTATTCTCCGAACCGCAGGTAGACGTAACCTATACCGAGCTGCCTGCCGCTGCTGACGATACCGTATTCGCCGTGGAATATCTGCCCGGCCAGTACGACCAGAGAGCCGACTCCGCCGCACAGTGTATCCAGATCATCTCCCAGGGCAACCGTCCGGAAGTACGTACCGCCAAGGTATATATTCTCTCCGGCGCACTGACTGCCGAGGAACTGGCTGCCGTAAAGAAGTACGTCATCAACCCTGTGGAAGCCAGAGAAGCAGGACTGGAAGAAAAGGAAACTCTGGCCGCCAGATATGATGTTCCGGCTGACGTGGAAGTAATGGACGACTTCCTGGCGCTGGACGAAGCAGGGCTTGCCGGATTTGTAAAGCAGTACGGACTGGCTATGGACGTGGATGACCTGCGGTTCCTGCAGAATTACTTCAGAACGGAAAACCGAGAACCCACCATCACCGAAATCCGTATGACAGACACCTACTGGTCTGACCACTGCCGTCATACCACCTTCCTGACTACCATCGACAATGTCACCTTTGAAGACGAACTGCTGCAGAAAACCTTCGATGAATACAAGGCTACCCGTGAAAAGCTGGGCCGTACCCACAAGCCCATCAATCTGATGGACATCGGCACCATCGCCGGCAAGGCTCTGAAAGCGGACGGCAGACTGGACAAACTGGATGAATCCGAAGAAATCAATGCCTGCACCGTAAAGATGGAAGTGAATGTGGACGGCAAGCCGGAAAAGTGGCTGCTGCTGTTCAAAAACGAAACCCACAACCATCCCACCGAAATCGAACCCTTCGGCGGTGCGGCCACCTGTATCGGCGGTGCCATCCGTGACCCGCTGTCCGGCCGTTCCTATGTATATGCCGCCATGCGTGTGACCGGTGCTGCCGACCCCACCCGTCCTGTTTCCGAAACCCTCACCGGGAAGCTGCCCCAGAAGAAGCTGGTGACCACTGCGGCAGCCGGGTATTCTTCCTACGGGAATCAGATCGGTCTGGCTACCGGGCAGGTGGATGAACTGTACCACGACGGATATATGGCAAAGCGTATGGAAATCGGTGCTGTCATTGCGGCTACCCCCGAAGACCATGTACGCCGGGAATGCCCTGTGGATGGAGATCTGGTGATCCTGCTGGGCGGTCGTACCGGACGTGACGGCTGCGGCGGTGCTACCGGTTCTTCCAAGTCCCATGACCTGCACTCTCTGGAATCCTGCGGTGCGGAAGTGCAGAAGGGGAACGCTCCCGAAGAAAGAAAGCTGCAGAGACTGTTCCGTAACGGCGAAGCTGCCAGACTGATCAAGCGCTGCAATGACTTCGGTGCCGGCGGTGTTTCCGTAGCCATCGGGGAACTGGCGGACGGTCTGGTTATCGAGCTGGACAAGGTACCAAAGAAGTACGACGGCCTGGACG
Organism: Clostridia bacterium; assembly: GCA_017415325.1. GTDB lineage: Bacteria > Bacillota > Clostridia > Oscillospirales > CAG-272 > UMGS1696. The sequence goes on along the minus strand of JAFQGY010000202.1, from coordinate 79 downwards.
GTACGGAACTGGCTATCTCCGAATCCCAGGAAAGAATGGCCTTGGTTGTGGCTCCGGAAGATGCTGCACGGTTCTGTGA
>JAFQGY010000201.1 GCA_017415325.1 Clostridia bacterium | reverse complement strand
TCTATGCACCATTATGTATAGGATTCAACTATTTATGTTAGGCGGATGTCTTAAATGGATTTAGGCGTTTGTCGTTTGAGTTTCAGCTGCTCTTTCTGTACTATCTGTATTCTTAGGAGACATTTTAGACATTTGCCGCTGCGCCATTACCAGACCGTAATAAATACCTTTCTTGCGCATCAGTTCATCATGGGTACCGATTTCGGCGAGCTCACCTTTATCCAGTACCAGAATTCTGGTAGCATTCCGCAGTGTGGAAAGACGGTGTGCAATGGCCAGTGTAGTACGATCGGCAATCAGCTGCTGCAGAGCGTCCTGAATTTGCTTTTCGGTTTCCGTATCCAGAGAGGCTGTAGCTTCGTCCAGAATCAGAATCCGGGGATTGTGCAGGAGAGCTCTTGCGATGGCAACACGCTGGCGTTCGCCGCCGGAAAGGGTGTGACCGCGTTCCCCGACCTTAGTGTTGTATGCATTGGGCAGCTTCATGATGAAAGAATGGGCACCGGCAATCTTGGCGGCGGTTATGACTTCATCACGGGTGGCATCCGGTTTGGCATATGCAATGTTGTCGTAAATCGTTCCGGAGAACAGGAAGGTTTCCTGCAGCACCACACCGATCTGGGAACGGAGGGAATCCTGGGAAATATCCCGGATATCAATACCGTCAATCTTCAGAGAACCTTCGTTGACGTCATACATACGCATTACAAGGTTGATCAGAGTGGATTTCCCGACGCCGGATTTCCCGACAATCCCGATCATTTCACCGGGATGGATTTCCACGGAAAGATTTTTCAGTACATTGGTGGTATTGTTGTAGCCAAAAGAAACATTGTCAAAGGTAATGGTGCCTTCAATTTCATGTTCAATGGCTTCTTCCTTGTCTGCGATATCCGGTTCTTCATCAATGACGTCGAAAATCTTGACAATGGACGTCATCAGCCGCACAAGCCGTCTCGGGATAGAGGACATCCAGCGCAGCGGCCCATAAATGATGCTTACATAAGCGGAGAACTGGCTCATTTCACCGATACTCATGGTGCCGCCGACAATTTTGTTCCCTACATAATACAGGAGGAAGAATTCCCCGACCCCCATGAAGAAACTCAGTATAGGATTCACAACGCCAAAGAACTTTTCATTCCGGATGGAAGTGTCTCTCTGATCTTCGATAATGGCGTTGAAGCGTTCCGTTTCCCGGTGCTCCATCCCGAATGCTTTTACCACACGGATTCCGCTGAAAATATCATGCAGAACAGTGCTGGATTTGGATTCCAGAATCCACTGTTTGTGGTACATTTTATGCATGAAACTCCAGAACAGCCGGTTGGCATACATCACAATGGGGGTGGGCAGGATAATCATAAGTGCCAGACGCCAGTCATAGGAGAAGAGCACGATACTTACAGCCAGAAGAGTGACAACCTGTTCAATGATGTTTCCAAGGTCGCCGGTGATAAACTGTGTCAGTTCCCGGGTATCTCTGGAAACTCTGGTGATCAGCTCACCGGCAGTCCGCTTGGCGATCCGGGCAATGGAGAGCATCTGGATCTTATTGAAGACCATTTCCCGCAGTGCCACAACCACTTTATTCCCGGCGATGATCAACAGCACACTGCGTCCCATGCCAAGCAGCCGGATAAATATCTGTACTCCCAGCATGGACAGCAGCACTGCAACAAACATATGCAGCTCCGGCATGGTATCTGCCTGGATGTACTCGTCCACCAGAATCCGGTTCAGATACGGCGGAATCAGATTGCACAGGGCAATGATGAAGTACATCGCCACAGATGCATAAATCAGCCAGCGGTACGGATGCGCCACATCCCACAGCCGCTTGATATAACTTTTCTTGTCAACGCAGAAGTCACAGATGGAGGAACCCGGACGGTACGGTCTGCCGCATTTGGGACACACTCTGTCCAGTTCTGCTTCGTATTCATAATGGATATCCTTGCCTTCCAGATGCCGGTTCATTTCCTTGATGACAGCAGCAAAGGCGTTCAGATGCTGCATATCCGCCCGGCAGAGAAGGTGCTCTGTGTCCGACAGGTCTTTGTATTCCGTGAACACACAACCGATTCCCTGACGGAAAATGAACTCTTTCACCTGCTTCAGCGGCAGGGACAGAATCTGCTTACCGTCCTGAAATAAGAGAAAACGTTCTTTCAGAAGGACGGCGATCCCGTCACAGCGTACTCTGGTGGCATCGGGAAGCAGATCAAATCCATAAGCCAGAAGCACATCTTCTTCCTGTATGGAAGGATCCAGTGTGCAGATCCTGGCGGTCAGTTGTTTTCTGTTTTCCATAAATCGTATGATCTTGCCTTTCTTTTTCTGAAAACGATAAACTTACAGGAACAGTTCGATTTTCTTGTAACTCTTTCTGTCCAGTGCTTCAATGTCCGGAATCTCATACCGGTTGCCGTCAATGTCGGTGATGAAGATCCGGGAACCGCCGTCCACCTTCATCAGGCTGTGGAAGGTATCGTGCAGGGTAAAGCTGAGTTCTCCTTCGTCGGTCATGACCTTCCAGTAAGAAAAACCGAATTTGTCCTTCATGGAAATAATGGACTTTACCACAGGGGTATAATATTTCCTGTTCAGCTCATTACGTATGGCCTCGGCATCTTCCTCTGCCAGAACAGACAGATCGGAGATCATACCGATTTCTTTGTTGTCCTTGTCCAGAACAGAGATGTAAGAGAACGGATTATCAAAGGGGAATGCTCTGTGCAGGAAAATCCGTTCATATGTTTTGGTTTCCACCACACCTTCCTCATTGGGAGCAGTCAGTGTGAGTGTCAGAAAATCGGATTTTTTCTCAAATACGGCATTGTCTTTTGTGATGTAGACGATTGCTACAATTTCATTCAAAGACTTTTTTGTCTGGTTCTTGTTTTCGTCCATAATAATTACCTCGTCAGCCTTCAATACCGATATTCTTCATGGCATCCAGCTGGAGCTTGTAAAGGTTGTAATAAATGCCTTTTTTGTTAATCAGTTCCAGATGGGTACCCGCTTCCGGCATTTTGCCGTTTTCGATCACAATCAGCTTGTCAGCGTCCCGCAGTGTGGAGAGACGGTGGGCAATGGTGATGGTGGTACGACCCTTGGAAAGCCGTTCAATGGCGGTCTGGATTTTCCGTTCGGTTTCCGTGTCCATAGCTGCGGTAGCTTCATCCAGAATCAGAATCTTGGGGTCCCGCAGAATGGAACGGGCAATGGACAGCCGCTGCCGTTCACCGCCGGACAGATCCTTGTACCCAAAACCGATCATGGTGGAATATCCGTCAGGCAGCTTGATGATAAAATCGTGAGCTCCGGCAATCTTGGCGGCTTCAATCACTTCTTCATAAGTGGCGTCAGGACGGGCGTACCGGATATTGTCCAGAATGGTACCCATAAACAGATAGGTCTCCTGGGATACAATGGCTACATGCTTCCGTAGCTCTTCGAAGGAAATATCTTTTACATTGATACCATCAATCAGAATCTCCCCGGCGGTTACATCATACAGCCGGATCAGCAGATTGGCCAGTGTGGATTTCCCGGCACCGGTATGTCCTACGATACCCAAGGCATGACCGGCTTCAAGGTCAAAGGAAACATCGTCAATAATCTTCCGGTTCTTGTCATAGGAGAAATCCACATGCCGGAATTCCACATGTCCCCTGATGTCTCCGAGAGACTTGGGATTCTCCGCTTCCACCACTTCCGGTTCCGCATCCATGACTTCGATCAGACGGCTCATGGCATTGAGAGAATCGGTGAACCAGGAAACCATGTCCACGAAAGAATACATGGGGCTGTAGATCATATTCATATAGGATATGAAGGTCAGCAGCATCCCGTAAGTCATGTTGCCTTTGATAACCATCCAGCCGCCGGCGCCCAGAACGATCAGGTTGCTGATGGAGAAAAGCAGGTTTACACCGGGAAAAGCGAGCGTCGCAAAAATAGAAGTGTTCTGTTCTGCTTCCGCTACAGAAAGACTGCTCTTGCGGAAACGCTTGATCTCATCTTTTTCCTTGGAGAATGCTTTTACCACCCGCATACCGCTCAGTACATCACTGAGGATTGCGTTCATGCCTCTGGACTTGGCCCAGCGCTTGGCGTGGAGCTTTCCCATTTTGTCAAAGAGCATCCGGATGGATATAAATACTAGCGGAACAGTAATCAGCGCCAGCAGGGTCAGCAGGGGATTCATTACCAGCATAATTACCAGCATCACGGCGATCTGTACAATATTCACCAGGAAATAGGGAACACCGTCGCAGAAGAACCAGTAGATGGTGTTGGCATCATTGGTTACCTGTGCCATCAGGCCGCCGGTCTGCCGGTTGGTGTAGAAACTGATGGACAGCCGTTCGATGGCAGTAAAAATGGTCTTTTTCAGGTCATAACTCAGCTTGGCGGCCACTACGGAAGTGACTATGTTGTGGAACATGGATATTGCCACGGAAATCAGCCGTGTACCGACAATCATTGCCAGAACCATAAGGATCTGTCCGTAGAATTTCCCGCTGATATTCAGCACTTCATCAAAATAGAAACCGGAGCTGATATAGGGAGAAAGCACCCCAATGGCACTGGAGAGTACCAATGCAATGAGGATCATGATCATGTGAGCCCGGTACCGCAGCAGGAAGGAGCCCATCCGACGGATGATTTTGTTCTTGTCCATACATTTCGGACAGATTTTCCGTGCTTTGTCCACATAACGGGTACCGCATTTGGGACAGAATACTTCGTCCCGTTTATTTCCGTTTTTGTCCGGCTCGATTTCCCCTTTTTCCACCAGCTGTTTCAGAAATCTGGCAGCAGACTGACAGGAAGGACGGTATGTATTGGAACCGTTGAGAAGCAGCTGATAGGTGGATTCTTCTTTCCGCTTGGCAGTGAGCCGTATGGAAGCGATCTGTTCCTCCACAAAAAATTCCGCAAATTCCTTCAGTTCAAAAACTGTATAGGATATTTCCGCAAATGAACGATCCGGCGTATAGCCCTTTTTTCTGGATTGGGGAGAGGTCAGCATCATGGAGCCGCAGATCACCAGAATATGGGTGTCTGTTGCCAGAAGCCAGCAGTCGCAGCGTACCATGTCCGGTGAAAGGTCGGTCATGAGGCACAGCTTGATCTCAGAAAGAGGAATACCGCGTTTTTCCAGAACATCGTGCAGGCATTCCGGTACTTCCGCAGGCTGGGAAGGATCGAAATACCATTGTTTTTCTACCATAAAATTTCTCCTTTCCGGGGATGTCGGTGCGATGAAAGTGATTCGCACAAAAATATCCGCCTGTCATACAGATGCATCGATCGGAAAGACCGGCAGCGCATGTGCAGTCTGTTTTTGGGTCTGTCAGGCAAGACTGGTTACATTATACAAGATAATAATAAAAAAGTCAACTGTCAGATTTAGAAATAGAGAGGGAATCTTGCTATAATTTGTTGCATTTACAGAAAATTGATAGTGCGACATTCTTATGGATCCTTTAATAATATAACAGAAACAAATTTGTGCCGGCAGACAGAAAAAATAGAAAATTTATATACAAATTCCGTCAGGATATGGTATAATACAGTAAAGCTGCAAAGCATCGGTTTGTCCCGGCAGAATAAAGCGTCCCTCTCCGTTTGGGAACAGAAGGATGACATCTGTTTCAGAAGGGCGGCAGAACAGAAAGGACAGGATATGTACGAATTGCGTCGCGCCACAGATATGGCAGAACTGAAAAAATGGTTTCAGAATGAGAACAGGGATTTCAGCCCTTTTATGTATTTCCCGATCACTTCAGATAATCAGCTGAATACGGAAGAAAGAATTACAAAACTGATTCAGGGATATAAGAAATCCGGCTACAGCGGTGTGATCCCGTTTGCATACGGCAAAAGCCCAATCAAGGCTCTCTCCATGGAATATTATCAAATAATTGATATGGTATGCCGGGCGGCACGGGACAACGGTATGCATGTGGGGTATATCGATGACTCCTATATTATGCGGGAATATATTGCTGCGGAGACGGATCATGCATCTCAGTGTTCTGTACTCTGCAGATATGAAACCGCCTGTATAACGGGCGAGCATATGCATAAAGTCATTCCCGACCACGGAAAGCTGATGTCCCTTATGGCAGTCAATGACGATACCCAGGATCTGCTGGATCTGCGGCCGTATCTGACGGAAGAAGACGGAAAATGGATTCTGGACTGGACAGTTCCGGAAGGCAACTGGAATATGGAACAGTACAGCTGTGAGAAGGATACAGGATCTCCCTATATCGACTATCTGGATTACGATATTTCTTCTGAGTATCTGAAGGCAACCTTCCGGCACTGGCTTGATAAAATGGGAGAGGGCGCGGAAGATCTGGTGAACATATTCATTTACCGGAATGTTGTGTATGGCGGACAAAACCGCCGGATGTGGAATGGAAATTTCAATACCGTTTTTGAAGAATATTATGGTTTTGATCCGGCACCGTATTACCCTCTGCTGTTCCGGGATTTCGGCCGGTATTCCAAACGGTATAAGAGTATGCTGATGGTCTGCAGAGCCCATATGCTGGTGGAAGGATATATGAAAGCCGTGGCAGATATCTGTCATGCCAAGGGGATCTACTGTACCGGTTTCCCCGCCGAGTCCAAAACCACTTCCTGTTCCTGGATGTTCGGCGACGGTCAGATGCTGCATAAGTATACCTCTGCCCCCGGTGTGTCTATTCCGTTTGCCTATCTGTACGGACTCAATGGGATCAAGGTGGCGGCAGGAGCAGCAGATGCATTTGGTCAGGAAGTCGTTTCCGCTGACATCTTCAAATATTACGGACAGCTTTCCAAGGACATCATTTATCGGGAAACCATGAATGCCTTTGTACGCGGTGTCAATATGCTTTTTGCCCATCTGGGGGAAGACCGCACCGATGAACAGTCTACCTTCGGGGAAAAGTGGGGAACAATATTCTCCAAAAATGACGATCTTGCAGAATATGCAGGCTTTACAACCCGTTCCCAGGCACTTCTCCGGGGCGGTGAGCATATTTGTGATGTAGCGATCCTGTATCCCATCCATTCCCTGCATTCTGTGGTATTCCTGTATCAGGCTGCCGATGTACAGGAGTTTGAATATCCCGTAACACCGGAGAATGCAGACTATATGGAAACCATGAACAGTTTTCTGAATTATGTCGGTATGGACTCCACGTTTGTACATCCCAACATTATCCGGGACAGAGCATTTTCGGAAGACGGAACCCTGTTTGTCAAGCAGGAGGGGAAGGAGTCACTGCAGAAATACAAGGTGCTTGTAATGCCGTCCATGTCTCTGATCAGTCTCAAAACACTGCGTGTTATCAAGAAATTCTTTGATGAGGGCGGAAAGATTATTGCAACGGACAACCTGCCGGGCGGCGCCTACGAATGCAGCATGCTGGATACAGAAATGAATACAGCTATGAAAACGCTGACGCCGGAAGACAAGGAAGTACAGTCGATTATCAAATACATTTTCGGCGATGACTGTCAGGATAACCGGATCATCAAGCAGTTTTATAAAAATGAAAACGAGAACGGCGGTCAGGCCTATTATTTCCCGTCCAACAAAACGACTGTGGACGGAACCGAATCTGTGTCCGCCAATATGCTGTATCAGGCCATTGAAAAATTCCACATGGCACCGGATGTATATATTGACGGGATGCCTCGGGTGGAATTCAGCGGCATTGTAAACTACCATCTGCCTGCGTTCATGAAAGTCGGTATCGGCCCCAGACTGGCGAAGGGATGTTCCATGAACTATATCCATAAGCGGTATGCCGGATGCGACATCTTTTACATCACCAATACCACAGGTTCTGCATTTAACCGGAATATCCTGCTCCGGGGACGGCATCAGCCGGAAGAATGGAATCCGTATACCGGGAAGATCCATAAGCTGACGGCCGAACTTGTACGGTTCCGCGGGGAAATCTATACGAAAGTCAGTGTTCCCATCGAAGCATCTTCCTGCACTTTCCTGATCAGCCCCATAGTACGTACACCGAAAGAAGCGGTGTTCCATGATATCAATGCAGAAGTAGAGATCCCGGAATACTTCCCGAAATACAACTATTGACAGAAGGAGAAACGGCATTATGTATACTGAAAAGATTATGCCTCTGACGGACAGGATCCTTGCCAATGTCGGAAAGGTTATTTACGGAAAAGAAGAAAAACTGCGGCTGGTGCTGGTGGCTCTGCTGTGCGGCGGACATGTCCTGCTGGATGACATACCGGGGACCGGAAAAACCACACTGGCAAAAGCGCTGGCAAAATCCATTGCGGCAGATACGAAACGGATTCAGTTTACCCCGGACCTTCTGCCGGGAGATGTAACCGGGATCAATTTCTATAACCAGAAAACAGGAGATTTTATGTTCCGCAGAGGGCCGGTATTCACCAACATTGTTCTGGCGGACGAAATCAACCGTACCACCCCCCGTACCCAGTCGGCACTGCTGGAATGCATGGCAGAAAAACAGACTACGGTGGATGGTGTGACCTATACCATGGACGATCCTTTTTTCGTCATTGCCACCCAGAATCCTCTGGAATCCCAGGGAACCTTCCCGCTGCCGGAAGCACAGATGGACCGCTTTTTCATGAAGCTGGCCCTGGGGTATCCGGATATGACCAACGAACGGGAAATCCTGAACAATCATGGCACTGCCTCTACTCCTCTGGATACCCTGACAGCGGTATGTACCAAAGCGGATATTGTGGAAGCGCGTCTTGCGGCAGAAAGTATCACTGTCAGTGAAAGTATCAAGAATTATATCCTGACTCTGGCGGATACCACCCGGAACAGCGACCGGCTCCGTCTGGGAGTGAGTCCCCGCGGTTCGCTGGCACTGATGAAAGCCGCACAGGTGTATGCGGGGATGATGGGGCGTGATTACGTTCTGCCGGATGATGTCAAGAAAATTGCCGTTCCCGTGATGGCACACCGTGTGATTGTAAGAACCCAGAATACCATCCGTCTTGCGGATACCGGAGAACAGATTATTGAATATATTGTAGATACTGAGAAAGCGCCTATTGAATAAACGGCCGGAGGAGGGTATATGCTCTTTATCTCTTTGCTGATCGCCCTGGTGGGTGTATATCTCCTGCAGTATTTTCTGTACAAGAAATTTGCTTTTCACAATGTCCGGTATACCGTGGAAGCCGGTCGCGGGGAAGTATTCGAAAATGATGAGATCTATATATACGAAGAAATCACCAATGACAAATGGCTTCCTCTGCCGTATGTGAAGGTGGATACAGAACTGCCGGACGGGCTTGTTTTCTGCATTACAGAACAGGACCGGAAGGCGGGCGGTTTCCGGGAGACCTATCCGACGGTGATCCACAGTCTTTTTGTACTGCGCGGGCATCAATGTATCCGGCGGCGCTGGAAGATCCGCTGCAGGATGCGGGGAACCTATACACTGGGAAATGTAACACTTCTGACCGATGATATTTTAGGAACACACCTGCAAAGTAAAATCATTGTACCGGATCCGGAGGAGACAGATATACACGGAAATACAGGAAGGAATGTACTGGTAGTTCTGCCGAGAGCCATATCTTTGGAAAAAGAATTCACCTCCTCCATGTATAACAGCGGAGATGTTCTGGTCAGCCGCAGTCTGATCAGTGATCCCCTGTACATGGCCGGCGTACGGGAATATCAGAATGGCGACCCTATAAACCGGATCAACTGGCTGAAAACTGCGTCGCAGCAGAAACTGATGGTCAATGTGGAGGAATATACCAAGCGGTATGCCTTCAACATTGTTGTGAATATGCAGTCCAGAGATATGGAAAAACAGATTCCGGGGCCGCCCAGCATACGGACTGCTGTGGAGCTTTGCATCACTGTAGCTGCTTCCATCCTGGACAGTGTTGCCGTTGACAGGATACCGGTAAGGGTAATCTGCAATACACCGCCGGAGCAGTTCGGAGAAGAGTATAATGCCGCTGTATCAGAATCGGATGAGGCGGGCGCAAAGGTTTTTGTTTCCCCTATGTACCAGGGACGAAACAACATCCTGACTGCTCTGCGGATGCTGGCACAGCTGGATCTGACCATATCCATGCCGGTGGAGCGCCTGCTGGATCATATTGTACAGAATCCATATGCGTACACAAGCGGCGGGAACATCATCTTTGTATCCTCTTTTCTGAATGAGCGCATGATCCAGTTCTGTTATGCGATGCGCCGGCAGGGGATCACGGTGATTTTCTATATTACTACCACATCCAGCAATGCTCAGATCATCCCGGACGATGTGGAAGTACATTTCAAGGCGTACAAAGACTGAGGGAAAGGAGAGATGAGAGGCATGAAAAACAGATCACTGCAGGATGGTTTTTCTGTATTTCTGAGAGGGATTTCTGTTGTCGGTGCGGCGATGCTGGTAATTCCCGTGAATCTGCATTTGCTGGATGGAACCTTTCCCGGCAGTCGTACAGTCATTCCGCTGATGACGTTCCTGCTTGTCTGCCTGGGGAATTTCATGCAGAGCATATACTGTGCTTATCTTGGAAAAAGGGCGACAGCCAATGCTTTGTACTATGATGTAAATACGTTTACAAAATATCACCATACCCATGCCATCATACCGCTGATGCTTGCAATCGGTATATCGGCAGGTGTATTTTTCCTGTTTCGGCCGATCATGGAGGAATATCTTCTGCAGGAGTATATGGAACAGCTGTATGTGCAGAATCCGTATGCAACACTGGTCAAGGAATCCTTCGTACCGTATTTGTGTGCATTTCTTTGTTTTGTCTCTCAGCTGGTGGGGATTGTTATCTGGTTTTATCCTCCGGTACGTCTGGCAACGCTGACCACCCTTTTATGGGGACTGGGCATACTGTTCATTGTTTTCGGAGTTGAAGTATCGACCAAGGGGCTCAGTATGACAGGATCACTGGAAAGACCTTTTACAGTCTGTCTTGCGGTATTCTGTGTATGCATTACCATCCTGTATAATCAGAGTTTTCTGGAGAACACATATAAAGGCTCTGTTGTGTCCGTCTTCAAACCGAGAGATCGGATGTACAATATTTTTCTTGTATGTATTCTGTTCGTCGTATTGGGTATTGTGTACGGCGTATCCTATATTGTAGTAAACGGGATATATTCCCTTGTTTCCATGATCGTATGGGTTGTACTGTACAAGCTTCTGTTTGCAAAAGCGGCAGATGATCCGGCCAGACAGTATGAATATTTCGGAATGGCTGAGGAATATACCAGACAGCTTGAAAAAAACAACACAGCGGATTATATTGGTCTGCTGATCGGATATATCTCCGTAGCAATACTGGTATTTATCGGATTCAAGACGGGATGGTTCAAGCGGGCTGCGGCGGGGATTGGCCGATGGATAATGGAAATCTTCGGAGCCATTCTGCAGAAACGGAACCCCGCAGGACATCCGGAAGAAACATTTTACCAGAATTATGTAGACGAAGAACGTAAGACCCAGAATGCATTGATCCGGGAATATGAAAAACTGGCGGAGCATATCTCGTCCTACAAAGAGTTTCTGCAGCAGCTGTCCCGGATGCCGGATGCAGGGGCACAGCTTTGTTTTGCCTATGCGGTGCTGGTTCGGATGTATGCCCAGGGAAATGTGAACCTGAAACGGTCCGATACCCCCAGAGAAGTGGAATTCAAGGTACTGCGTGCGGTATCCGGGGAAGAAATCCGTCCGATTACGGCTGCATTCGAGAAAATCAAGTATGCGGAAGAAGAAGTTTCCATGGAAGAGGCTTCGGAAATTCTGAAAAGCATGTGTGAAATCATTCACCGGTATATGGTATAAAAGGAAGATCACCTCCGTACATATAGAGTACATCTGTATTTTGTGCGTGAGGTGATTTTTTATGATGAAAAAACGGATCAAATGCTGGATTGCTGTAGGACTGGCTTTGCTGTTCTGTCTGCCTGCTGCGGCAGAGAATCAGATTCCATTTGATGTGAATGCCAAAAGCGCTGTGCTGATGGACTGGAATACCGGGACTGTACTGTATTCCAAAAACGCAGATCAGGCACTGCCGCCGGCTTCCGTGACAAAGGTGATGACACTGCTGCTGATCATGGAATCGATTGACAGCGGGAATCTGCCTCTGGATGAGGCGGTATCCGTCAGTGAATATGCGGCATCCATGGGTGGATCACAGGTATTTCTGGAACCGGGAGAAACCATGACCGCAGAGGAAATGCTGAAATGTGTAATCATTGCTTCTGCCAACGATGCAGCGGTAGCACTGGCAGAAAAGGTAGCCGGCAGTGAGGAGGCTTTTGTTGCCAGAATGAATGAGAGGGCGGCGGAACTGGGGATGCACAATACCCATTTTGAGAATGTGACCGGACTGGATGACGATACCACAAACCATATGACCAGTGCCTATGATATTGCACTGATGTCCCGGGAACTGCTGAACCATCCCAAGATTCTGGAGTACAGCGGAATATGGATGGACACAATACGGGGCGGTGAATTCGGCCTGACCAATACCAACCGGCTGATCCGTTTTTATCCGGGAGCCACCGGACTGAAGACAGGTTCCACATCCAAAGCGAAATTCTGCATCAGTGCCACAGCACAGCGGGAGGGACTGCATCTGATTGCCGTGATAATGGGTTCGGACACCAGAGACACCCGGAATGAAGCAGCCAAAACACTGTTGGACTGGGGATTTGCCAATTATTCCGTTTATAACCATACAGATGAAACGGAGGGCAGTGCATCGGTGATCGGCGGTGTGCAGAATACCTGCAGGGGAGATGCCGGGACTTACTCTGTATTGCTGCCGAAAGGCAAACAGAAAGCGGTAACGGTAGAACATATTTATTACGAAAATATTCCCGCACCTGTTCATGCAGGGGATACAATTGGAATTGTGCGATATTATCTGGAGGGGGAAATTCTGACAGAAAAACCGATACTTTCCGGTGAAGATGTGGAACGGATCGGATTTGCGGAGCTTTTTTTGCGAATGTTTGGCATATATTTGATGAAGTAAATGATAATTTCACGAATTTCCTATTGAAAAATTCCGTAAAATGTTGTATGATATTAGTGACCAGAAAATGCACATGAATTCGGTTTGTGTAAAACGATCTGAAGAATGTGATATTGTCACGGGATGATGTCCGCCGCAGTCATTCCGGGGATCCGTGCGGCGGAGAAACGAGGACATATAAAGAAATGGCAGTAAAATGCAATGAGAAATATCTGGCCGGATTTGTATCCGACAGTGAGGTGCAGAAGATTTCTCACCTGACACGCGCTGCGTATGACGTTGTGAAGACCCGCAGCGGCGCCGGGAATGACTTCCTGGGCTGGGTAGACCTTCCGGTCAATTACGATAAGGAAGAATTTTCCAGAATCAAGGCGGCATCCGCAAAGATTCAGAAGATGTGTGACGTATTTGTGGTCATTGGTATCGGCGGTTCCTATCTGGGTGCCCGTGCAGCCATCGAATTCGTGAAGTCTCCCCTGTACAATAACCTGAAGAAGGATACCCCCGATGTATACTTCGCCGGGAACAGCATCAGTGCTTCTGCGCTGGCCGACATCCTTTCCATCTGTGAAGGCAGAGATGTCTGCATCAACGTGATCTCCAAGTCCGGTACCACTACCGAGCCTGCCGTAACCTTCCGTATTTTCCGGGAACTGCTGGAAAAGAAGTACGGTGAAGAAGGTGCAAGAGAACGGATTTTTGTGACCACCGACAAAGCCAGAGGGAAGCTGAAGGAATTCTCCACCGAAAAGGGATACGAAACCTTCGTTGTACCGGATGATATCGGCGGACGGTATTCCGTACTGACTGCTGTAGGTCTGCTGCCCATCGCTGTAGCCGGGATCGACATCGACAAGATGATGGAAGGTGCCGCTGTTGCCAGAGAAAATCTGAACAATGACGATACCGAAAACAATGACTGCCTGAGATATGCCGCTCTGCGCAACGTCCTGTACAACAAGGGCAAGTCTATGGAAATTCTGGTAGCCTATGAACCTGCTGTCCAGATGTTCTGCGAATGGTGGAAGCAGCTGTACGGCGAAAGCGAAGGCAAGGACAACAAGGCGCTGTATCCTTCCTCTGTTATTTTCTCCACCGACCTGCATTCTCTGGGACAGTATGTACAGGAAGGGCAGAGAACGATGTTTGAAACTGTGATTTCCTTTGCCAAGTCCAACGATTCTGTTGTGATTCCGGACGACCCGAACAACATTGACGGTCTGAATTTCCTGTCAGGCAAGGATCTGCATGACGTAAACAAGATGGCTATGACAGGTACTCTGTTTGCACACAATGACGGCGGCGTTCCCAACATCGTTCTGGAAGTGGAAGACAGAAGCGCATATTCCTTTGGGTATCTGGTATACTTCTTTGAACTGGCCTGCGCTGTTTCCGGGTATATGCTTGGTGTAAACCCCTTCGACCAGCCCGGTGTGGAAGCATACAAGAAGAATATGTACGCTCTGCTGGGTAAGCCCGGATTTGAAGACCAGAAAGCAGCTCTGGAAGCAAGAATGAATTCCTAATAAATATTTTTTGGAGGTTATTATGTTAAAATTGATCATCGGCAAAAAGGGTTCCGGCAAGACCAAGACTCTCATCAGCATGGTGGACGAAGCGCTGGCCATGACCAAGGGTGATGTTGTATGCATTGAAAAGGGTGACAAGCTGAAGTTTGACATCAAGTATCAGTGCAGACTCATCGACACCAATGAATACCTCATCAGCGACGGACAGTCTCTGTATGGTTTCATCGCCGGTATCCTGGCAAGCAACCATGACGTTACCGATCTGTTCATCGACTCCGCTCTGAAGATCTGCGGAAACGATCCGGAAAGCTTTGAACTGTTCCTGAAGGAACTGGAAGGGCTGCTGAAGAACAATCCCGTAAACTGCACCATTACTTCTTCCCTGGCTGTAGAGGATGCAACCGAAACCGTGAAGAAGTATCTCTGAGCCGCTTGACACTGTCATAACATAAACAGGCCGGGTGTATCCGTACACTGCGGTCTGTTTCCTTTTTTCACGGATTGTAATTTTGCGCATATGCTGATATCGGAGGCACGAAAACTCCAATCGAGCTGTTTCGCAAAACAATGGATACGAAACAGACCACATACAGGAAAAACCGTATCATGCGGTATGGGGGTAAAATGGTGGAAAATCGAAACAACAGCTGTGTGCAGGGGAATAAGGAACGGGATATGGTATGCATCGATACCTATCGTGTTCTGGATTCCTGCCGTGATAAGGACTGTTTTGAAAATGTACGGGTATATCTGACGAACTGCGGTCAGGAGATTATCCAGCGTACAGGTGCAGTACGGGCGAAGAGCTCCAAGGTTCTCTGGTCCTACATTGATATCGATCCGGTACCGTTCAACAGAGGATTTTATCAGCTGTCCATTAAAATCTACAGCAAAATCTTATTTGAAGCCTGTGTAGGACCCGGAAATATTCAGGAATTCGAAGGGGTGACGGTTGTTGAGAAAAAGGTAATCCTGTTCGGAAGTGAAGGGAATATCAGTGTGTTCAAAAGCGAAAGTCAGAACGGCGGGTACTGTTCCTGCGGGGTGGGGTGCAAACAATCCAGGGGAACCAATCTTCCGATTGCTGTACTGGAGACAGTGGATCCTATCATTCTGGATGTCAAAGTTATGGAACCCAGGATAAAATGCTGTTCCTGCTGCTGTACACTGGAAGAAATTCCGGAAAATGTTGTGAATTGTTTCCCGGATGAACTGGTGGATACAGATGACTGCAATA
>JAFQGY010000200.1 GCA_017415325.1 Clostridia bacterium | reverse complement strand
CAACAAAACCCTGGCTGCCCAGCGGTGCTGTGAATTCCGGGAGTTTTTCCCCGACAATGCGGTGGAGTATTTTGTCTCCTATTATGACTACTACCAGCCGGAAGCCTACGTGCCCGGACGGGATATCTATATCGAAAAGGACTCCTCCATCAACGACGAAATCGACAAGCTCCGGCACAGCGCCACCTCTGCCCTGTTCGAGCGGCGGGACGTGATCATTGTGGCTTCCGTCTCCTGCATCTACTCTCTGGGGCCCCCGGAAGAATACCAGCGTCAGGTCATCGGCCTCCGTCCCGGTATGGAAATGGAGCGGGAGACCCTTGCCCTGCTTCTGATTGCGTCCACCTACGACCGGAACGACGTGAACTTTGTCAGAGGCAATTTCCGCATCCAGGGAGACACACTGGAAGTCTATCCTGCCGGGTATGACAACCGTGCCGTCCGGGTGGAATTTTTCGGCGACGAAATCGACCGGATTTCCGAAATCGACCCGCTGACCGGCAAGACCCTGTCTGTGCTGAACTACGTGGCCATCTACCCTGCCACCCACTATGTAGCCGACCCCACCGCCAAGGAGATCTACATCGCCCGGATCGAGGAAGAGCTGGAAGAACGGGTGGAGTGGTTCAAAAGCCAGAACAAGCTGCTGGAAGCACAGCGGATTGAGGAACGCACCCGGTACGACATCGAAATGATCCGGGAAATCGGCTACTGCTCGGGGATCGAGAACTATTCCGCCGTGTTTGCGGGCCGTGAACCCGGTTCCACCCCCTACACCCTGCTGGACTATTTCCCCAAGGATTTTCTCCTGTTCGTGGACGAAAGCCATGTGACCATTCCCCAGGTTCGGGGCATGAGCGGCGGGGACAGAGCCAGAAAGACCAATCTGGTGGAATACGGTTTCCGGCTTCCCTCCGCCTACGACAACCGTCCCCTGCACTTTGACGAATTTGAAGAAAAGCTGAATCAGGTGATCCTGGTGTCCGCCACCCCCGCCGACTACGAAGCGGAGCATTCCTCCCAGGTGGTGGAACAGATCATCCGACCCACGGGGCTGGTGGATCCCAAAGTGGAAGTGCGCCCGGCGGAAACCCAGGTGGACGACCTCATCGGGGAAATCCGGGCCCGGGTACAGAAAAAAGAGCGGGTACTGGTGACCACGCTGACGAAAAAAATGGCGGAAGACCTGACAGAATATCTGGACGGTCTGGGCATCCGGGTGAAATACATCCACCACAACATCGACGCCATGGAACGGACGGAACTCTTACGGAACCTGCGGATGGGCATCTTCGACGTACTGGTGGGGATCAACCTGCTCCGGGAAGGGATCGACCTGCCGGAGGTAACGCTGGTGGCCATACTGGATGCGGACAAGGAGGGGCTGTTCCGTTCGGAGCGGTCGCTTGTGCAGATGATCGGCCGTGCCGCCAGAAACGCGGAGGGGACTGTCATCCTGTACGCCGACGGAGAAACGGAATCCATGCGCCGTGCCATGGAAGAAACGGACAGACGCCGGGCAATCCAGATGGCCTACAACGAAGAACACGGGATCATTCCCAAAACCATCGTCAAGGAAATCGCCGCCCCCATCAGCATTGACCAGACGGACAGCCAACCAACCGGAAAAGGGCGCAAAAAAGCCGGAGGGGACAAATCTGCGGTATCTGCGGCAGTACGCGGGCAGACAAAGGAACAGCAGATCGAAGCCCTCCGGAAGGAAATGCAGCAGGCCGCCAAAGACCTGCGGTTTGAAGAAGCGGCGTATCTCAGGGATAAGATCAAGGAGCTGGAACTGACAAAATAAGTAAGAGGTAAGAAGTTAGAAGTAAGAGATAGGTTTAGAAGTATGCTTCTCCTATCACCGGCCATATTTGGACTGTGCTTCTCTGTAAGCAGATGCTTCCTTTTCTTTCCGGATCAGTTCTGCGCATTCCTTTTTCCAGTAATGCCTGTAGATATAGAGTTGTATCCCCAAAAAGGCCACCACATACAGAAGATGGCATGGAAGATAGAGCAGGCAGTCACACAGGAAGCCGTCTGCTTGGATACTGTTTATCTCACGGACAGCTTTCCACATCTGGTTGGCTATCGGCGCAAAAGCACTCCCGAAACTGTGGTTTCCGAATTGGATATGCTGGATGGGAACAAAGCTGAAAAGTAGTCTGAACATTTCACAGGGCAGCATCAACAGCAGACCGGATTTCAACCACATATATTTCTGATCACAGATGAAACACTCATATGATGCAAAAAAGGCAACTGTTCTGAAGGAGATCAGGTGAATGATGATCGTATACAAAAGCAGACTTGTCAGCAGATAATATGCCCATCTGTTCTGCAGCAGAAAAGAATAAATCTTCCCGTTACCGTATGCATTGTCATCATTGATGATTGCCATAACAACATAATAAAATATGCGCATGATCACGTGCGTCAGCAGAACAGAACACCCATACCACCAGATATCCCGCCAGTCCACATTGGTACTTTCATATATCTGAACAATTTTCTGCTTCATAATGTCTCCTGTTCTCTAATGAAATCTAGTAAAACAATTTCTGCATTTACTGACAGATACATCCATAAAACTACCGCATTTCGGACAAATGGTATATGGTTGGAAATGTTCACAGCACTTCACAGGATATTTCAACAACTTTATTTTCAGAATTCGGTCGCCTTTCTGATAATAACCATCATGTCTGCATATGTCTTGTGAAAACAATTCCAGATATTCCTGTTTTCCGTCATCGCACTTTATATACAGGGATACCCCTTCCTTTTCCGATTCATGTACTTGTTTGATCGTCTGATATCCTATCATCTGCTTTGTTTTATGTGTAAAATCAGTTCTCTCCACAACACCATAATATGTTTTTTCTGTAAAACACTTATGAAAATCCAGTAAAACAGCGGGAAGAAGAATCAGTAGAATAAATACAAAACTATTCCGGTTCAAAATCGGCTGTGAAAATTTCATCACATAAAAAAGCCAACAGACAAGTATCAGAATGTACCATACGATGAATGCGGCTGTTTTCCGTATTGCATACCGCTTGCCGTATCTGACAAACCGCTTAATATTATCATCCATACCTATATTTTCCTCCGGAACACATAATACTGTATTTCTCCATTGTAGGAATAGTCTCCGCTTTTATGTTCTGCAATCAGGTATTCTGTACCGTTTTCCTGCCGGAATATATAATGTTCCGCTGTTTCATTTTCCACATCCATAATTACACCGGTCGTGTATTGGCACATCCGTTTTCCACCTGCCATGAGTTTCATACAGATCCCCCGCTCATGAAACTGCAGTCCCCTGATCCACAGTTTTTTCCGCCACCGTGACGGATCGGCTGTGAATGCATCCGATGTCATCAGAAAATCCACAGCTTCCCATTCGCCAATCACATGTCTGTCCGGAACAAAGGGCAGATTCACATCATCCCGGAATTCGTATGTTTCTCTTTCTGTCCGAATTGCTGTATCGACCTGCCGATAAATCCGTACCGTAGTATCGTCAGAACTGTAAAACCGTTCCGCAACGAAGTCCACTGTCATATACACATTTGTACCGCAAGTAACGATCTGATAGGGATTCGGTACCACAACATTGTAGTCCGGCATCATGATATACAAATTCCCTTTTGACCAGAAGTATCCCCATACCGGACTCCCTCCCGGCAGAAAATACAGATTCTTTTGCAGGACATCCCGTTTCTGCAGTATGTCTGACTCTGTAAACTTCTGTTTCCTGTCCATGTTTCCGCAGTACACCCATTTTCCCACCACCATCGGATCATCCTCAAATGGAATTTTCAGAATCTGCTCGTTCAGGGAAAGGTATCCTGCACCCACATTTTTACAGGAATCGTCGATTTTCTGCAGAATGTCCCGCTTTTCCTGTACAAAGGCAAGAATCTCCTGCTTCTTATTTCGATACATCACCAACTGTTTCTCATGGGATACCTGAAGAAATTCCTTTATCTCTTCAAGAGAAAAATCCAGTGACTTGAGATGTACAATCGTCTGATATACCAGAACCTTTTCGGGTGCATAATACCGGTATCCGCTCTCATCATCCACCCTGTCCGCACATAACAGACCGATCCTGTCATAATACCGCAGGGTCTGGATATTCACCTGGCATATTTTTGACAGTTCTCCTATTTTGAGCACTACATTCCCTCCTGTTCTCCAGTTCTGTTACCTTATTATAACACTATAGTTTGGTATAGAGTCAATACCCTTTTCTGTAAAGTTATATAAAATGCAGTAAATTGTTTCAGAAAACTGCAATACAAAAAAGAGAGAAGCAAGCACCTCTCTCTATCTTATCCAAAATCCGTTCTGCACCAGCGGCAGGAGCGTTTACCGGGTTTGATGAAATTCCCGCATACGGGACAGATGTATTCCTCCGTTTCCGGAATGGGGTATTTCACGGGATATTTCAGTCCCCGGATCACAAGTACCCGATCATCCTTCCTGTAATACAGATCTTTGGCAAGTACACTGGCTTCTGTATAGGTCACCGTCCGTTTCTCGCCATGGTCTCCCCGGAACACCACTTCAGCAGTCATGATTTCCAGTTCCTTTGCCTGGCTGTATGTGATGGGACCGGAAATGGCTTTGTGAGAAGGAATCAACCGTGCGGATTCCACCGTGCCATAAAAGTTTTTTGAAAAGAGAATCTTCTGTACCCGGAAGGGAAAGAACGGCAGCAGACATAACAACGGATAGGCAAAGACAGACGGACTGTTCCAGCTCTGTCCGCTATACACAATATATGCGATCCATGCGCCCAGTACCAGCACACACCAGAGGATGGTCAGGGTCAGGGTTTTCACGTATTTCTTTCTGCCAAGCTGCAGCAGCTTCCGTTCGGTTTCCTGATCGAAATATAGTTTCATACCGCACTCTCCCTTTCACATTCCATATTTTCTGCCGAGCTCCCGTTCTGCCAGACAGCCTTCCAGATACTTCTGGTGGCGCAGGGCTTCTTTCCGGAACTTTTTCAGCAGAAGCAGTTCGTAAACGAGAAAATACACAAAGTATAT
>JAFQGY010000199.1 GCA_017415325.1 Clostridia bacterium | reverse complement strand
GCCGCATCGTGGAAGCAGATGGTCTCCGCTTCTTTCTGACCCACGGCCACACCACTCACGTCAAAAACGACATCCTGAACGCCGCCACCGGCGCTGCCCGGGAAAAAGCCGATGTCCTCCTGTACGGCCACACCCACATAAGCGATGACCACAGGGAAGATACCCTATACGGCAGGATCCGCTGTATCAACCCGGGTTCCGCCGGCGCAGGCTTCCGTCCATCCTATGCCGTACTGGAACTGGTGCAGGGCCAGATCCTCTGCGGTTTCGGCAGCAAAATCCTTTGATCCCCAACGCAATTTCGTTATTTTCACCTGTTTATTTCCGCATTTCCTATTGCATTCCCGTCATTTTTGCTGTATACTGAATACAACAAACAAATCTGCAACAAGGAGAACCGCATATGAAAAAACAGATCCTCTGCCTGTTTCTGGCACTGCTGCTTGCTTCCATGACTGCCTGCGCCTCCGAAACCACCGATACCCCCACTGCGGATTCAACAGAAGCTGTCACCGAAGCCGCCGAAACCGAAGATCCATTCCCCTACACTTCCCACCTGCCGGACGCCGATTACGAAGGCTTCCTGTTCCGGGTTATGGGCGAAGAAATGCGTGACCATCACGAAGCCGAAGAACAGACCGGTGAAGTCATCAACGACGCCGTATACGAACGAAACATGGCCGTCGAAGAAAAATACAACATCGATCTGGAATACGAAATCCTGACATGGGGCTCCGGCGACGACCAGATTCAGACCTCCGTTATGGCGGGGGACAATCCCTACTCCCTGGTAACCTGTACCCACCTGTATCTGGGCAAAAACCTTACCAGCGGCCATTTCGTCAACTGGAACAACATCCCCCAGGTGGACATGTCCCGTCCCTACTACATCGATGATGCCAACAAAACCTATTCCCTCGGCGACAAAACCATGCTCCTGTTCGGGGACTATATGGATTCCAACATCAACTGCTGCTGGGTATTCGTGTCCAACCTGCGTCTGCTGGATAAATACGGCATCACCGGCCTGTACGACGTGGTAGACGCCGGAGACTGGACCATCGACTACTTCCTCTCTCTGGTATCCGACATCTACGAAGACACCGACGGCAACGGCACCCGGGACGTCACCGATACCTACGGCTTCGTCACCGACACCTACGCCGCTGTAGACTCCCTGGGCCGTTCCTTCCATATGTCCGCCATTTCCAAGGACGAAAACAACTACCCGGTACTGGACTTCTACAACGAAACCACCGTGGATGCATATTCCAAGATCTATAAAATGTATTATGAAACCACCGGTGTATACGCCATCAACGCTGCCTTCACCCAGCTGGAACAGGCCTTCATTCCCGGTACCGCCGTATTCTCCAACCAGCTGATGGTCACTCTGTACGGTGAGAAAATGCGGGACATGGAAGACGACTACGGTATCCTGCCCACTCCCAAGTATCAGGCGGAAGACCCCGGATACAGCACCCACCTGGACGGCACCTTCTCTGCCCAGATGATCCTGGTATCCCAGCCGGAATCGGAATTTGAACGCACCGGCACCATCACCGAAGCCCTGAACGCCTACTCCCGCCAGATCGTGGTACCCGCCATTTACGATACCGCACTGAAAGTGAAGGTGACCCGTGACGAAGGCTCCACCCGGATGATCGACTACGCACTGGAAGGCCGCAAGTTCTCCTTCGATTCCTTCGATGAAGGCAGCTTCAAGCTCTCCCCTGTCAACGTACTGCGCAGCAACATCCAGGGCAAAAAAGACAGCATCACCTCCTACTACGAATCCAATAAATCCTCCTGTGAAAAGTGGATCGAAAATATGGTCAAAGCTTTTGAAGAATCCCAGTGATTCCGGGCAGGCCAAAACATAAAGGACAGACACCCGTCAAAGGCATCTGTCCTTCTTTTTACTTCTCTTTTTCCTCCCGCTTCCGCCGGATCCATTCCGCAATCCGCAGAATTCCCAGAAACAGCATCAGACTGCCGGAGACCCCCATCACCACCGCAATGGCCACAACAGGATCATCCGTCGCAGGAGACAGAACCGTCAGAATTTCTTCCGTTCGAAAAAACGCCGCAGTCCTCACGCCCATGCCATAGTGCCCGGCTTGGGATCGTGCATGATCACCGTCTTCAGGCATTCCACAGCCTTGGTAAGTCCTTCATCAATGGACATCAGGCTGTCTTCATGTTCGATGGACATTACTCTGTCATAGCCTACCAGCCGCAGGTTGTCCATAATATCCTTCCAGTAGGAAGCGTCATGACCGTAGCCAACAGCCCGGAATACCCATGCACGGTTTGCTTCGTCGCTGTAGTGCTTGGTGTCCAGAACGCCGATGCGGGCAGTGTTGATGGCATCGATCTTGGTATCCTTGGCGTGTACGTGGTAGATGGCGTCTCCCAGCATCCGGATGGCAGCAGCGGGTTCCATACCCTGCCAGATCAGGTGAGAGGGGTCGAAGTTTGCACCGATCACAGGACCTACAGCCGCACGGAGCTTCAGCAGGGTTTCAGTGTTGTAGCAGCAGAAACCGGGGTGTAGTTCCAGAGCAATGTGCTTTACGCCGTGTGCTTCTGCAAATGCGCCTGCTTCCTTCCAGTAGGGGATCAGCACTTCGTTCCACTGGTAGTCCAGAATGGCGAGGAAATCTTCCGGCCAGGGGCAGGTAACCCAGTTCGGGTACTTGGCACCGGGCGCGTCACCGGGACAGCCGGAGAAGGTGATGATGGTATCTACGCCAACCTTTTCAGCCAGCAGACATGCATTCCGGAAATCCTTGTCAAAAGAAGCGGCAATGGCCGGATCGGGATGTACAGGGTTGCCGTGGCAGGACAGAGCAGCCAGTTCGATGTCATACTTCTTGAAAGTATCCATCCATTCCTGCAGCTTTGCTTCGTCATTCAGCAGCACTTCCGGATCGCAGTGTGCCTTTCCGGGATACCCGCCGCAGCCGATTTCAACAGCTTCCACGCCCATGCCCTTCAGAATGGACAGAGCTTCGTCCAGCGGCTTGGAACCGTACAGATTCGCAAGAACACAAAGTTTCATAATTCTATATTTCCTTTACTGTAAAATTTATAAGAAAGAAAACTGCAGGGAATAGCACAGATCATCCCGCCATTCCCCGCAGAATGGAGTCAATTACTTGTCAAAGCGATAGATGTCGCCGGTCTTGGCGGAGGTGTAGATCCCTTCCAGAATCTGGGTTACACAGTATGCCTGTTCGGGCAGAACGCAGGGGTTCTTGTCGTTGATGATGGCGTTGATCCACTGACGGGCTTCTCTGGTAGCCGGATCATCCCCGCCGTCACCGTCATAGAATGCTACGCCGCCTGCATTCAGGTTCGGCTTCAGAACGTACTGTCTGCCCTGACGGATGCCGTTGATGCGAACGCCGTCCCACAGGTCACCGCCGGCCTTGGTACCGCATACGGAGGTAACTGCTTCCTTTACATCCAGGGTGTTCAGCGCCCATGCGGATTCCAGATTGATGGTAGCGCCGTTTTCCATCACGATCATCCCGAAGGCACAGTCTTCCACGGTGAACTTGGCAGGATCCCAGTCGCCCCAGGCGTTGCCGGTTTCCGTGTCGTTGTTCAGCTTATGGTAGGTGGTACCCAGACAGTAAGCGGGCTTGTAGTTGTTCATGGTCCACAGAGTCAGGTCAAGCGCATGGGTCCCGATGTCGATCAGAGGACCGCCGCCCTGTTCGTATTCGTTCAGGAATACACCCCAGGTGGGAACGGCACGACGACGGATGGCGGTAGCCTTTGCATAGTAAATGTCACCGAAAGTACCGGCGTCTGCTTCCGCCTTCAGGAACAGAGAGTCGTTTCTCTGACGGTTCTGATACCCGATGGTCAGCTTCTTGCCGTTTCTCTTGGCAGCGTCCAGCATCTTCTTGGCTTCCACAGAGTTGATCGCCATGGGCTTTTCGCACATAACATGCTTGCCTGCATCCAGAGCATCCACAGTGATGAAGCTGTGTGCCCGGTTGGGAGTCAGAACATGAACAACGTCAATGGTCTTGTCTTCCAGCAGCTGCTTGTAGTCTTCGTAAACCTTTGCGCCGGGAACGCCGTACTGCTTGGCAGCCTTTTCGGCTCTTTCCAGTACGATGTCACAGAATGCAACCATTTCTGCCTGGGGAACCTTGGACAGAGCGGGCATGTGCTTGCCGTTGGCGATACCGCCGCAGCCGATAATACCGATTCTTACCTTTTCCATATATGTATCCTCCGTTTTCGGATCTTTATTGCGTCTGTTGCTGCAGTCTTCCCGAAGGAATGTTCTGCATAATTACTTGTTGAAGCGATAGATGTCGCCGGTCTTGGCGGAAGTGTAGATCCCTTCCAGAATCTGGGTTACGCAATATGCCTGTTCGGGCAGAACGCAGGGATTCTTGTCGTTGATGATGGCGTTGATCCACTGACGGGCTTCTCTGGTAGCCATGTCGTCACCGGCATCCCCGTCATAGAATGCAACACCGCCG
>JAFQGY010000198.1 GCA_017415325.1 Clostridia bacterium | reverse complement strand
TTTTGAAAAAAGCTCCGCAAAAACTTTTAAAATGGTTTTATCTGGATATAGTGACTGCAATTCCATGTGCCACTATATATAGGAATTGCAAAACATCAGAAATAGTGGAGCGAGTTCGCAGGGACCTCTACCCTGCTCACCGTAGCCGGTTTTCGAGTGCGGGATATTGTTTTTTCTGAGTTTTGCAATCAGCTATTGGAAAAAGACAGATGCTGCCGTTATTCTGCCAGAGAGAGAAGCACTTCGTCAATGGCAGTCTGGATTTTGGTTTCGATTCTGGCGTAATCCGATGCGAAGGTGTCATACCTGCTGATGAGAGCATTCTGGGCCATGACGGCAGAACCGCCGAAATCGAAAATCTGGTTGAGGTCATAGAAAATGTTGTCGAAAATCAGATCCAGCAGCAGATGCTGTCTTTCGTTCCGGGCCATTTTGTTCTTCAGCATACCGTCATACTGTTCGGGACGGACGGTCTCATAGGAAATATACGCCATGACCTCCAGCAGATACCCGGTCTTTTCGGGATCCGTGATGTTCATGGGCACACCCACACCTCCCAGACACCAGGGATTGGCATAAGAACGGTAGTCTTCCTGCTGTTCGTCTGCCTTGGGACAGGGGATGATGCTGTAGTCGTCCTCCATATCCCGGTAGAATTCCATCATGTTGGCAATGGAGTTGCCCACAAACAGCGCCCGTCCGGCGGCAAATTCCAGATTCTCGCATTTCTGCACAGCACCGTACCGGGACATGGCTGCAAATCCGTCCATGGTGATGGTTTCATTGCTGAGGATGGCGTGAATCCGTTCCATATCGGACAGCACCTTGTCCGTCAGCAGATCCACGGTGATCTTTCCGTTTTCGTCATACCCGAAAAAGCTGTTGCCGCAGCTGACAAACATCCCGTTGGCCGTCACGCCGCCGTCGTAGGCATAGGCAAACTGGTCGTCGGAAAGCTTCATCACACCGTCCCCGTTCAGATCCCGGGAAGTATCTGCGGTATAGGTTTTGAACAGATCCAGCGTCCACCCGCCGTCCAGCACGATCTGGTCGATGTCCGGCAGCCCGTAATTGCCCGCCAGCGTATGGTTGTACGCCATTACGGCCGGGGCAAAATAATACTGGGGCGTGATGGGGCCGGTGGTCATGTACAGGTGATCGTTCAGCATCAGGGTATCATAGGAAGCGGCACACCACCATTCCCTTGCCGGCTGCAGATAGGGGAGGGTCTGCAGGTCCGTCAGCTGGTGACCCAGCGCCAGTGTTTTCTGGGTCTGGATCATGGTGCCCAGTACCACATCATAGGGTGCATCCCCGGCCAGAATGGCGTTGCCCACCGTAACATGGGGTTCATTCACCAGCAGGGTCTGGATGTCCGCCTGATAGGTATCCTCCACCAGAATGTCCCGGCGCACAAGAGCATCGTTGATGGGTTCCCCGGTTTCTTCTTCCAGGGCAAAAGTCTGCCGTGCATTGTTTTGAGGGCCGATCATGGAGAACACGGCTCCGTCAAAGGTTTTCTCCGGCAGAGACTGAAGATAGTCCGTTTCCGCAGCCGCTTCTTCCACGGTTTCCGTGGTTCCGGCCGTTTCCGTTTCCGGGACAGTTTCGCCGCCGCAGCCGGTCAGGGAAGATGCCAGCAGTCCCGCCAGCAGCAGATACAGACAGAGTTTTTTCCGCATCACAAAACCTCTTTTCTTTCCTTATGCATATACATAGAACAGCACCACGCCGGAACGCTTATCCAGAGTCACAGCCAATCCGTCCGCCAGCTCTTCCGCCGTTTTCGTGAAGCTGTTTCCGGTGAGCCGGTCGGTGAAGGTGTAGGTCTTCCCGGGTTCCGTGTGCATCTGTACAACACAGGTATCCTCTGCCACCTGCGTATTCCGCACTACCTGTACAAAACCATCCCCGGCATCGCTGTCGTCAAACTGCATGGCGTACCAGTCGGCGGGATCCTTCCGGCATTCGGTCAGGGGATAGTAGTCTCCCCGGAGCATGATTTCCGCAGCCGCCCGCCATACGGGTACCATTTTCCGGTCTACCGCATAGGCAGCGTCATCCGCCAGATAACTGGTCATGGAGGTCAGAGCGGGAGCCATGGCGCACTGGAAGGCAAATTCGTCCACGGGGTTGTTTGCGCCGCCGTAGGTGCCGTCCGGGTTGTCCCAGCTCATGTTGTGGGCACGGAAATAGGGAATCCACTCGAACAGGGCACGATGCTGCTTCTGCTTGATGGGGTGGTTGCCGTAGCCCACGTCGGTGTAATGCAGCGGTACGGCACGGCGCATGGTGTCCAGATCGTTTCGTCTGCCGCCGGATGCACAGGAGTCGATCCACAGGCCGGGATTCCGCAGGATCAGCTCATCCCAGTAAGCCAGATAGCCCTGTACATGCAGGTTTTCCACGGCGCCGATCCGGTCTTCCGTTTCCGCGGTAACCCAGATGGGCAGCGGCGGGAAGTTGAAGTCCTGGCGGTAGATGTGGATATGGCTTTCCTTGATGAGGGCGTCCACGTGGTTCACCAGCCAGCTCCATGCTTCTCTGTTGCCCAGATCCAGCAGGTGGTTGCTCTGTTCGTTTCCGTTTTCGTCATAGGCGGACAGGAGCCATTCGGGATGATTCTGATGCAGCCATGTGCCGGTGACCACCCGTTCCGGTTCAAACCAGAGTAAGAACCGCATACCGGTTTCCTCGCACTTCTTCCCGATGGGGCCAAGGCCGTTGGGGAACCGCTTTTCGTCCGGGAACCATGTGCCGGTCAGGGGCCAGTTGTAGTCACAGGGATACCATCCGGCGTCGATCCACCAGATATCCGGGTGCAGTCCGCCTGCCAGATACCGGTCGATGGCACCGCACTGGTTTTCTTCGGTGGCGGCGGTATGTTCCGGCTTGCCCTCGCAGTTCCAGTTGTGCATACACAGGTACGGCTTCAGGGGCTGGCCGTTTTCTCTGGGCAGGATGTGGGCCAGATACCACCGTCTCCACAGATTCCGTCCGTGGGCTTCGTCTCCGGTGTATGCCAGCACGGTCAGCCGGGGCGTACGCATGGATTCGCCGGGGTGGATGGTCATATGGCACCGCTTCTGTCCCACGGTATAGCATCCGCCGCCGCAGGAACACTTTGTCAAAACGGCTTCCCACATGGCGGACCAGCCGATGCCGATGCGCAGGGCGTAGTCTTCCATATGGATCTGCATATAGGGAGCCGCACCGTTGCAGGAGGTACCGTCCACGGGAGCAATGGCCAGACTGTCCTTGTCCCCGAAGGTTTCGGTGAACCATTCGTAGCCGTCATCCCGGCAGGTATCCCCGTTGGACCAGACAAAGTCGGTCAGCTTCCCGTCCAGTGCCCCGCCGATCTTCACGTTTTCCAGAATGGGCGTGTCGGCGGTACCAGTGTTTGTAAAGGAAGCCACCCATTCTCTCACGGGAAAGTCCCGGTATTCCGTATAGGTCAGCTGCACTTCCAGCCCGGCTTCCAGAACGGCAGTGTAGACCGCCCGCATGATATTGGCGTCGGTCAGTTCATGGGAGACACGGCTGTATTCCGGCATCCCACGATATTCTTTCCCCCCATAGGTAAAGGAAACGGGAAGGTCGGCAAGAGGCGCATTCCATGTGGGATACACCCGCCCGATGGCACGGAAATCCTGTTTTGTAGTCCTGACATTCATAGGTAAATCCTCGTATAATAGAGTAGTAGTTTTTAGAGTTCCTCTCCAAGAACTATGGTATACTGTATAGGATGCTGTGGATCGGTTGGTATCACCTACCGCAAGACGGTTTAACGGAGGCTCCGACCACAGCCCTTTACGTGTTTGTTGATTAGTTAGATACCGCTGCTTAACACAAATCTTAGTTTTTTATGATCGAAAAATATAGTATACCATATTTCAGCGAAAATCCAACAGCAATTTAGCAGAAGTTTTTGAACAGCAAATTTTTTCCCGTAATCGAACGGATCAAAGTTGCTTCAGACTGCTGAGAAAGCCGCTTCCGGAATAAAAATAACATTCACCGATATCATTTCCGTTTGATAAAGTCTCACGAAATGGTCCGAATGTCACATCCTTAGGATACGGCAACATAATGAATATGGGTACTATATCCATTGCAGCGTGAGAGTCCGCAAGTCCCGAATAAAAATCATACTCTGGCTTACTCTTTTCCTGATATTGAATATCTCTTCCAGCACCCGGTGCATAAGCAAAGCGCATATCCTTTACGCTGTATCTTGTCTCATCAAAAAAATGATAATACATTGACCGTGAAAGCGATCCGCCGAATTTCACTGAAAATATAGACAATGGAGTATGTATATAAAGATCGGAATGTTTTCCGCGTATCCCCGCAAACAAAGAGAAGGCACTTCTCAAATAAACAGAATACCCCTTTTTCCAGCATATAGTTTTCAGTTTTATATAGAATATAATACGTTTTATAATATACCTTATGTATGGCGGAAGTATAAATATCGATGCTATTAACAATATATATGATACTTTAACCATGATTTCTCCTATTAATGTTCAATAATTAAACTTTGTTTTAAAAACTCTTCGAGGATCATATTGACGTCTTTCTTAATAATATTAATTTCAATTTGATTATTAAATATTTGATAGACTTCAGTATATATTTCATCTATTGTTCTATCCATGCATAATTCCCATACAATATATGCAGTTTGATTGATAATACTTAATGTATTATTGGTTATATTTTTAATGTGTAGATTTCATCATTTTGATCTGCTATAACATCATTACATTTGGAATATTTCATATGTTTCCTCCGTTCGATGGTATTCTGTATTACAAAGCTCCACGCAATCATTCTGCATTCTGCATTCCGAATTCTCAATTTTCCATGTGACTTCCCGCATAGCGGATTCTGTCCACCTTTTCTCTGAGCGCCGGCCACTCTGTCAGCTCCGGGTCTTCCCCGATCAGCTCCTTGGCCAGACGGGCGGTGTGTTCCATGAAGTCCGTATCCCGGCAGTTTGCGGCAAGGCGGAACATGCTCTGGCCGGACTGACGCACCCCGGTACCGGTGATGAAGTCTCCCGCACCCCGCATTTCCAGATCCGCCTGGGCAATTTCGTAGCCGTTTGCGGTGTCCTTCAGGATCTTCAGCCGGGCCATGGCGTTTTCCTCATGGCTGTCGCTGACCAGAATGAAGTAGGACTTGGCGTCTCCTCTGCCGACCCGGCCCCGGAGCTGATGCAGCTGGGACAGACCGAACCGTTCGGCGTTTTCCACGATCATCAGCGTAGCGGAAGGGACATTCACCCCCACTTCGATAACGGTAGTTGCCACCAGCACATGGGTTTCCCCCCGGCAGAAGGCATCCATGACCGCATCCTTTTCCGCCGGCTTCATCTTGCCGTGCACCAGTCCCACCTGCAGTTCCGGCAGTTCTTCCGCCAGCGTTTCGGCATAGGTTACGGCGGCCTTCAGAGGCGGTGCGTCCGGTGTCAGGGCATCCTCAATCCGGGTCTGGACAGCGGCCGGGTACATACCGTCCGTCCGGGGCTCCGCTGTGATGTCGAACAGGCTCAGGTTGGTCAGATTCTCCGCGTCGGTTTCTTCTTTTTCTTTCTTTAGTGTCTGTTCCTCCACCGCCGGGCACACGATATAGGTCTGGTGTCCTTCCGCCGCCTGTTTCCGGATAAAGTTCAGCATCCGGGCATGGTAGGAGGAATTGACGATGAAGGTATCGATGGGCTGGCGTCCCCTGGGCAGAGCGTCAATGGAGGATACGTTCAGACTGCCGTAGGCCACCAGGGACAGGGTTCTGGGAATGGGCGTGGCGCTCATGAACAGGCAGTGGCAGTCTTCGCCCTTTTCCAGAATGGCCGACCGCTGCATGACCCCGAACCGGTGCTGCTCGTCGATGATGACCAGTCCCAGCCGGTCAATCTGCACATCGTCCGTCAGCAGGGCGTGGGTACCTATTATCAAAGAAGCACCATGCTCGTCCATGGTCAGTCCGTTGTCCCGGAGAGATGCCAGAACGGCTTCCCGTTTTTTCTTTCCCGTGGATCCGGTCAGCAGTACCGTGCCGATGCCCAGCTTTTCAAACAGCACCGACAGTTCCCTGTAATGCTGTGCCGCCAGAATTTCCGTAGGTACCAGCAAAGCCGCTCTGCAGCCGCTGCGGATAGCCAGATAGGCAGACAGTGCCGCCACCACCGTTTTCCCGCTGCCCACATCCCCGATGAGGATCCGGTTCATGGCATATTCCCCCGCCATATCCCCCGCAATCTCCGACAGGCATTTCATCTGGGAATCGGTCAGATCATAGGGCAGGCAGGCGGTGAACCGGGAAATATCCCGCCACGTCAGGGGATACCGGTTGGGGATTTTTGCCCCGCCGCCGTTCTGGGCCATACAGACAAACTGCAGAAACAGTTCTTCAAACACCAGCCGTTTTTTTGCCGCTTCCAGCTGTTCCAGCGTCTGGGGCCGGTGAAGCACGTTTACCATCCAGCTGTGGGACGGCAGGGACGCTTCTCTGAGGATCCAGGCAGGCAGGTATTCCGTCAGGCAGCCGCCCATCCGCATCAGGGCTTCCCCGGTGCACTGATACAGCAGCTTCTGCCCCAGTCCGGCCGCCAGCGGATACACCGGCACCAGCGAAGGCAGCACCCGTCCTTCCACCCATGGTTCATAAATGGGATTGGTGACCTGTACCCGGCCGTAATCATAGCGGAACTGTCCGAAGAAGCGGAAGGATGCGCCCACATGAAAGGTACGCCGGACGTAGTCCATATTGAAATAGGTGATCTCGCACGTTCCGGATTCGTCAAAAGCGGAGAATTTCACCAGCGTCATTCCCTTCCGGATCATGCGCATCTGCGGTTCCGTCCCCACGGTCAGCACGGCACTGCAGGTCAGGCTTTCCCCGCCTCCGGTGCATTCCCTGATCTGCGCCAGATCCCGCACATCCCCCCGGTTCTGGTAGGCTCTGGGGTAATAGTGCAGGAGATCCGACAGGGCAGTGACGCCGGCTTTGGCGAAGGACTCAGCCCGTTTGGCACCGACGCCCTGCAGTGCGGCGATGGGCATATCTCCGGGATATACGGTAGAGGTTTGTTTTTCTTCCTGCATTTGGTTTTGATTACTCCTGTTTTCTCTTTCTGCTATAGTACCATATTCGGGCGGGGTTTTCAAGGGGATTTTCAGGGTGAATGTGGGAATTTTTTTGCGTATTTTTGTTTTTCTTTTGCTTCTGCGTACAGCGGGGTGGTTTTCTCGAAGACGTTCGAGGGGGATTTTCTTTTGCTTCTGCTTACAGCGGGTTGGTTTGTACGATGACCATCGTAGGGGTGTCCTTCCGGACGGGACTCAGAGGATAGGGAGGGGAGAGGTAGGTGCTCAGACGCCGCTCCTTCTCCCCTCCCTACCCTCCGAGACCTCCCACCCTCCCCTCTCATCCAGGCTCTTCCGGAGTTTTGTGCTCACCA
>JAFQGY010000197.1 GCA_017415325.1 Clostridia bacterium | reverse complement strand
TACGGGAGATGTGGTGTAGGAGATACAGCCGGAAGCGATGGCGCCGGCGTTAACAGCGGCTTCCATAGCGACCTTCAGGTTATTGGTGTCGTTCAGAGCGTCGAAGATACGGATGACGTCGATGCCGTTTTCAACAGCCTTCTTGACGAACAGCTTCACGAAGTCATCGGGATAGTGGGAGTAGCCCAGAACGTTCTGACCACGCAGCAGCATCTGCAGCTTGGTGTTCTTGACGACGGACTTGATCTTACGCAGACGCTCCCAGGGATCTTCATTCAGGTAGCGCAGGCAGACGTCGAAAGTAGCGCCGCCCCAGCATTCGATGGCGTAGTAGCCCACCTTGTCGATGGTCTCCAGCATGGGAGCGAACTTCTCGAAGGGCAGACGGGTAGCGATCAGAGACTGGTTAGCGTCACGCAGAACAGTCTCTACAAACTGAACTTTTTGTGCCATTAGGTGTAACCTCCGTAGAATGGATTTTAATGGATGGATCAGGATTTTTATTCCGGTTAATTTTCGGTAAAAGAGCCGGATAAATCTTCAAAAACATCCTTCTATTTTCAATCAGCTTCCCTTTGTCTTAAGGGCAGTTGATTAAAATCAGAAAAAAGTTGAAAACGATAAATTACTTCGGATTTCATACCGGAAAACCCGATATTTTCTGAGAAATCCTAAAATAATTCCCAATCTTCACCAAATACATAGTACCATATTGCCGTGTAAATGTAAATAGGGATTTTTACATTTCGATATAAAAATACTGTATTCCAAACATGCAAATTAGAGTTATTTTGCCGAAAACTGCAAAATCCCGCTGTCCGGGAAAGGGAACAGGCGCACCGGGGAAGCGGCGCGCCTGTTGGGAACGGGGATGTGAACTTTGCGGAAACAGGAGGCGCATCAGCTGATTTTCGTCATCTTGTCGCCGTTTACATAGAGGCCGGATTCTTCGTAGTCACGGCCGCTGTAGGTCTCAAACCGGAGCTTGAAGGAAATGCCGTACTCCCTGCCTTCCCCGTCCAGCAGATCCGGGGTGACGAGGATGAGCTTTCTGGTATCGTGATCCAAAATACC
Organism: Clostridia bacterium; assembly: GCA_017415325.1. Classification (GTDB taxonomy): domain Bacteria; phylum Bacillota; class Clostridia; order Oscillospirales; family CAG-272; genus UMGS1696. Next base: position 1,846 of record JAFQGY010000197.1, on the reverse strand, counting down.
GTGATCCACGGTGACCGGTTCGGTGGCGGTGCGGGTGAAGCCGGTAATGTAGCTGTTGCTGACCACCATCTCATAGCGGATGGTTATGGTATCCATATCCATTCTGTCCACATGGACCAGGTAATAGTCCCGGTACGTGCCGGAATTGCTGTTGTACTCATAGAGCCAGGTGCCTTCGATATGGGGCTCGGCATCCACCAGCTTCATCCCGTCATCGCCGATGATCTGCCAGCCGTGGTATTCGCTGAACTTGCAGGTAAGCTCGTAGCGGAAATGCTTTGTGGCATATTTGCTGCCGTCGGTGTCGGTGGCCAGGATATGATAGATGTATTCTTCCGCGGAACGTTCCTCCACGGATTCGATCTCATAGGATTCCATGCCTTCTTCCTGCATATAGGCCGCTACAGTGCTGTCGCCGTTGCTGACAGGAGAGATTTCCACTTCGGTGAAATGATCCTTGCAGCCGCTGGTGCTGTCGATCACTTCCCAGCCCTTGCCGAGGTTCAGCTTATAACCCAGGATCAGTGCTGCATCCACCCGGATGGAGTCATTTTCACCGGTGAAGGGGATCCGGTAGACGCAGTAGGGGAAGGAGGTCTCAGAATCGTATACTTCCAGTACCTGTTCCGGTTCTCCGAACTGCTGGCTGGTGAGGTTGTATTCCGCCAGCTTCTCCCGGTACAGTTCCTGTACGTCCTGCTTTACCCGGGAGTTGTCCACAGGGGTCTTTGCGGTGTAGGAAACGGTATCCTGGTCAAAGTTAACCAGCTGCCAGTCCTTGTCGTATTTGATGTAATATAAGGTATAGGCGTTCCGGACTTCCACGAACTCGTTTTCGGTGGTGGCCAGAACGCTGACGATCTCCCGTCCGGTCTCCTTGTTTGTCTGATGCTCGGATTCGGAATAGTCCCGGATGGTCAGACCGCAGGATGTGATGAAGGAGTCGTTGGCCTCGATGTCGGCGCGGATCCGCGATTCCGGAACCCTGCTGCCGGAGCAGCCGGTGAGCAGAAAAACCACTGTTATCAGGAGCACGGCCGAAAGGATTCTTTGTTTCATGGGGATTACCTCTTTTCTGTTTTGTTTCTGCCACCATTATAGCACGCAGGAAGGCAGAAATGGAAACTGTCAGGGGACATTTTTCCGGGGGTAAGGCTCCCCTCTCTGCTGCCATCAGTATAGCACAGAAGGCGCGCCGCATCCAGACATGAAAAACGGAAAAGGGATTGTACCATTTTTTGATAAAAACAGAGTGGTTCCGGATAAAATTTGTGTAAAATTTTAATTGATACTTTTTGACTGATAGTGTATGATATTCTTACAGGATATAGGAAGTCTTTCAAGTTGCCGAATCACAAAGACTCCCTGTAAAATATACTTAAATTCTAATGAAAGAGGTTATCCACTATGATCGATCTGAGCAAGTATGGCATTATTAACGCCGAGATCATCCACAACCCCTCCTATGAAGAACTGTTCGAAGCTGAAATGGACCCCACTCTGGAAGGCTTTGAGAAGGGCCAGCTGACTGAGCTGGGCGCTGTCAACGTCATGACCGGCATCTACACCGGCCGCTCCCCCAAAGACAAGTTCATCGTCATGGACGAGAACTCCAAGGACACCGTGTGGTGGACCTCCCCCGAGTACGCCAACGACAACAAGCCCGCTTCCATCGAGGCATGGAACGAGTGCAAGCGTCTGGCTGTCGAGCAGCTGAGCAACAAGAAGCTGTACGTCATGGACGTCTTCTGCGGCACCAACAAGGACTCCCGCATGGCTGTCCGCTTCATCATGGAAGTGGCATGGCAGGCTCACTTCGTTAAGAACATGTTCATCGCTCCCACCG
>JAFQGY010000196.1 GCA_017415325.1 Clostridia bacterium | reverse complement strand
GTGACAAACTGGGAAAACCGTTCCCTGCCCTTCCGGTATCCCCAGGTGCAGGCCGCACTGACCGTTGACGACACACAAGGCGGCGGCACCGAACCCCGGCTGTTCAGCGGAACCTTCTCTGCCAGACCCGGCGTGGATACCTTCCTGCAGTTTGCCGACATTGCGGCAGGCAGCGGCAATATGACCCGGGGACAGGTCTGGATCAACGGATTTGCCGTAGGACGGTACTGGAACATCGGGCCGCAGGAAACCCTGTATATCCCCGGCGACCTGCTGAAAGAAGAAAACCGCATTGACATACTGGATCTGCACAGCGACGGAAGTCTGCCGTATCCCCGGTTCTGTGATACACAGAAAATCGACGGACTGGCAGAAAACGCCGAAGTGGTGCTTGCCTGAATGATAAGAGGAACTGAAATGGAAAAAGGACTTGTATTTGTGATCTCCGGCCCCTCCGGCAGCGGAAAAGGCACCATCGTGGAAGAACTGCGGAAGATCGCTCCCAACATCGGCGTGGCCGTTTCCGCCACCACACGTGCCCCCAGACCAGGGGAGGTGGATGGAGTTACATATCATTATAAAACCAGAGAAGAATTTGAAGCACTGCTGGCTGCCGGGGAGATTCTGGAACACACCGAATACAGCGGCAACCTGTACGGCACCCTGAAATCCGAAGCGGAAAAGGTCATCGGCGCAGGCCGGGATCTGATTCTGGAAATCGAAGTGGACGGGGGCGGACAGGTGAAACGGCTGCTGGGGGATGACTGCGTGCTGATCATGCTGCTGGCTCCCGATGCCGCCGAACAGGAACGCCGACTCCGGGACAGAGGCACCGAAACGGAAGAAAAAATCCGGATGCGCATGGAAAAGGCCCACACGGAAATCGCCGTGGCAGGGGACTACGAATATCTGGTACTGAACGAAACCGGAAAGCAGGAGGAATGTGCAGAACACCTTCTGGCAATACTGAAAGCAGCCCATCTGACCTATCCCCGGATGCGGCACATCACAGACCACTATTTTGACTGAGTAAACAATACCATCTATCATAGACATTACAGAACAGGAGAAAAAATCATGATTTATCCTTCTATTGCCGAACTGACCCAGGACGGGAAGATCAACCGCTATACTCTGGTTGTTGCCACTGCCAAGTGCGCCAGAATCATCACCGATGAATACGTAAAGCAGAGAGAATACGCCGAAAAGGTGGCCATGAACAAGGACAACGAAAAGAGCAAGAACATTGCCGGCCTGATCCGCAAGGAATACCGGGACGAAAAGGCTGTCAAAAACGCCATCACCGGTCTCCACAGCGGCGAATTCCGGATTCTGTCCGATGAAGAAGCTGCCGAACTGCACCGCAAGCAGGCCGAAGAAGAAGAACAGAGAAAGGCCGAAGCTCTCGCCAAGGCAGAAGCGGAAGCCGCCGCTCTGGAAGCCGAAGAAGCACTGGCCGACGAATACGATGAAGACGGTGAAATCGTGGACGCCGATGCTGCCGCCGCTGCCGATGCACTGGAGCTGCTGCTGGGTCTGGGTGCTGACGAAGACGAATCCGAAGACGAAGAAGCTGACGAAGAATAATCCATCCGGAATACCGGGGAATCTGCCTGAAAGGAGGGGAGTCTGATGGGTGAGCTGGCGTCTGTGTATATTCTGGATGTACCGTACCATGCGGATAAACTGTATACCTATTACCTCCCTCCGGATAT
>JAFQGY010000195.1 GCA_017415325.1 Clostridia bacterium | reverse complement strand
CTTCCTGGGATTGGCAGAATGCTTCCATCAATTCTTCATCACTCATGGAAGAGGGAACGGATGATGGTCTTTTCTCCCTGCAGATCTGCGGTATGGAGGGCAGCCAGAACAGATTCGGTATTGCTTCTGAGAAGCTGTCCGGCAGCCGCATGTACCTTCTTGAAACGGGTCACCATTTCCGTATGTACATCGTCCACGGAACAGCCGCAGATGGAATCGTGGGGGTGGTTCTGCAGCAGATTTTTCCAGATAAAGCGGAAATAATCCCGGTCAACAGGCTTTCCTGTATACAGCTGTGCTGCAACAGACATAGGTTCCGCCTGCCGTTCCAGAATATTTTCACATACTGCATTCCACTGTTTCAAATATACTCTGGCGGAAGCGGTATTGGCAAGGGTGCTCCAGCCGTTGGAATATTCTCCGTCCAGTTCGCCTATAAAAATTCCGAAACGATCCTTATAGGGCTTGATGGCATCAAAATAGTCCCGGAAATTGGAATGAATCAGTTCGTGGGGATAGGTTTTATTTTCTCTTTCCAGAATCTGCCCGATGTCGATCTGTGCAGGCTGATGGTCACATCCGTTCATACACAGCAGATGGGGAGTGGTGGCAACCCGTTCGCAGTTCTGACGGACTGCATCCAGTCTTTCAGCCGTATTTTCTGCGGGAATTTCGCTGGCATTGTTGTACCAGTTCAGATATGCCGCACCAATCACTTCGCTGCCGTCCGGAGAACGCCACAGCACTTCAGATACAGCCTTCCCGTAATTTTCTTCCCCGGTATCCAGACGGTCGCCTTTCCGGGGAGAAACGCCTCTGCCGAACGCCACACAGTCGATACCGAAACCGCGGAGAATCTGAGGTGCCTGTCCGATGTTGCCGAATGCATCCGGGAAATACCCGATGTCGGAAACCTTGCCGTATTTGGCGGATACCTGTTTCCCGATCAGCATATTCCGGACATTGGATTCCCCATCGATCAGGTACTCGTCCTGCAGGATATACCAGGGACCGGCAACCAGTCTGCCTTCGGCAATATATTTTTCAATCTTTTCCCGCATCTGGGGTCGTACTTCCAGATAGTCTTCAATAACAATGGCCTGGCCGTCCAGATGGAAGCTTTTGAAGGCGGGATCCCTGTCCAGCGTATCCAGCAGACGGTCAAAGAATTCCACCAGCTTATACCGATGGGCTTCAAAGGGCATGTACCATTCTCTGTCCCAATGGGTGTGGGAAATAAAATGCATCGTTTTCTTTTCTTCGTTCATGGAAATATCCTCCGAAAACGTTTTTTGTAAACAGAAACCTTACTCCAGTTCCCGCTCAAAATAATATTTGTGATTATGAGAGCAGATGCTCTGCAGAACACCCAGACACATATACATCGACAGCATGGAAGATCCGCCGTAGGAGAAAAACGGCAGGGTAATTCCCACAACAGGCATGATCGCCAGACACATCCCGATATTTTCCAGTGTCTGTGCCAGCAGCATTCCCACCATTCCCATGCAGATAAAGGATGCATAGGTTTTCCGGCAGTTTTTTGCAAGAAGAATAATACGCCAGATGATGATGGTAATCAGAATTACATATGTAAACGTGCCGATAAAACCAAACTTTTCTGCCAGTACGGAGAAAAGACAGTCAGACTGGGCAGCAGGAAGAATATAGTACTTCGTCCCGCCGGAAAACCCTGCCCCCCGGAATCCCCCGGAGATAATGCAGTCCCGGCTTCTGATAGACTGATATCCGATAACATCCGGATCCAGGTCGGGGTTGAAGCCTATCAGAATTCTTTGCCGCTGATATTCTGCCATGTATTCCCACAGTACCGGAAACAGAATAATCACAAGTGCCACGGCTCCTGCAACATACCAAAGAGAAATCCCGGCACAGAATACCATAACCGCCATGATAGCAAGATATACAAGTGCCATGCCATCGTCACCGGAGAGAACCACCATTCCGGCAATCAGACCGCCGTGGATCAGAATCTGCAATACACTCAGAGGATGGTTGATCCGGTGTTTCAGACGATCCAGATGTCTTGCAAATGTAATGATAAATGTGATTTTTACAAATTCTGTCGGCTGAATATTCATATTGATAATGGGTATGGAAATCCAGTTTTCGTTTCCCATTTCCCCTTCACCGAACAGAATAACGATCACCAACAGTGCGACAGATATGCCAAAGAAGATGTATTCCAGACGCTCAATCAGCATATCATAATCGATCATGGAAATGATACCGACACAGATCAGACCCAGCACCAATGCAAAAACCTGATTTCTGGCATATGCCATACCGGATGCATATGCGTCGGCAGATGAGGCCAGAGTTATCACGCTGAGTATACTGAGGGCAATGGCACAGAACAGCATCACCACATCCAACTGCTGGACTTTTTCTTTTAAGGTTACGGAAAATTCTTTCATGCCGACTCTCCTTCCCGTAAAACGGCATTCTGCCTGTCAGACTTTACGATCCACACAGGCAGAAATACAGGATGATTCGGATTCATCAATATGCGATGCCCCAGTATACCATATGCTTTGCAGGCTTGCCGCAGCATACACATACATCGGACAGGTTTTCCTGGTCAAAGGGAATGCAGCGGGAACCAACACCGGTCAGTTCCTTCACCTTGTCTTCGCATTCCTCGTCGCCGCACCACATAGCCTTTACGAAACCTTCGCCGCGGCTGGCCAGAGCTTCCTTGATTTCGTCGATGGTGGTGCAGGAATAGGTACGGTTTTCACGGTTTTCGAGAGCCTTGGCATACATACCGTCACGAACGGCCTGCAGCTTGGCAGCGATTACTTCTTCGATGTTTTCCAGCGGAACGATTTCCTTTTCCATGTTATGACGGGTCACAACAACGCACTGACCGGCTTCGATGTCACGGGGGCCAAGCTCGATCCGCACGGGAATACCCTTCATTTCATATTCGGCAAACTTCCATCCGGGGCTGTTGTCGCTGTCGTCCAGCTTTACACGGAACTTGTCCGCCAGTCTGTCGTATACGGCACGGTTGGCTTCCAGAACGCCGTCCTTGTGCTGTGCCACAGGAATGATGACTACCTGAATGGGAGCAACAGCGGGAGGCAGAACCAGACCGTTGTCGTCACCGTGGGTCATAATGATACCACCGATCATACGGGTGGTTACGCCCCAGGAAGTCTGGTGGGGGTACTGCAGCTTATTTTCCTTATCGGTAAACTGGATATCAAATGCCTTTGCAAATCCGTCACCGAAATAGTGGGAAGTACCTGCCTGCAGAGCCTTACCGTCATGCATCATGGCTTCGATGCAGTAGGTATCTTCTGCGCCTGCGAACTTATCGGACGGGGTCTTTGCGCCCTTTACCACAGGGATGGCCAGATCGTTGATGTGGAAGTCTGCATAGACATTCAGCATCTGGATGGTTTCTTCTCTGGCTTCTTCGGCAGTAGCGTGCATGGTATGGCCTTCCTGCCACAGGAATTCACGGCTGCGGAGGAAAGGACGGGTGGTCTTTTCCCAGCGAACCACAGAACACCACTGGTTGTACAGCTTGGGCAGGTCTCTGTAGGAACGGATGATATTGGCATAATGTTCGCAGAACAGGGTTTCGGATGTGGGACGAACACAGAGTTTTTCCGTCAGTTCTTCGTGACCGCCGTGGGTAACCCATGCCACTTCCGGTGCGAAGCCTTCTACATGGTCCTTTTCCTTCTGCAGCAGGGATTCGGGAATAAACATGGGCATATATACGTTTTCATGGCCCAGTTCCTTGAAACGGGTGTCCAGGATCTTCTGGATGTTTTCCCAGATGGCGTAGCCGTAAGGACGGATAATCATGCAGCCCTTTACGCTGGAGTAGTCTACCAGGTCGGCTTTCTTACAGATGTCTGTATACCATTTGGCAAAGTCTTCGTCCATGGAAGTAATATCTTCTACGAGCTTTTTCTGGTCTTTTTTCATTGTATTCTCCATTTCCCGCTGATTTCAGCGAAAGTTTTCATTTTATATCTTTTTAAGTTTCGCATAGGTTGCCATCAGTTTTTTGGTTCCCGCACTGTCAAAGGCAATTTCGTACAGGATATCGGAACCCATGGGCTTGGCAGACAGCACGGTTCCTTCCCCGAAGGTCATATGCTTTACCCGGTCTCCCGCAGCCTGTTTATCAGAGGGTGCGGTTTCGGAAACCTTTTTGGCAATGGCAGCCATTGTGTTTACCGGCTTCTTGGTCTGTTCAACGAAATGGTTCACAGGCTTGACCTTGGGAGGACGGGGCATTCTCTGGCGCAGTTCGTTGGTGTTTACCACATCTTCGGACACGTCTTTCAGTTCCTCCGGAATCTCTCCGATGAACCGGGACAGGGCGTTGCTGCTGGTACGGCCGTTGATCATACGCTCTCTGACATGGGTAACGATCAGGTTTTTCTTGGCTCTGGTGATGGCAACATACGCCAGACGGCGTTCTTCTTCCATTTCTTCCGGATTCATAATGGTCTGGAAGCTGGGGAAAATGTTGTCCTCCATGCCGGGCAGAAATACCACAGGGAACTCAAGCCCCTTGGAACTGTGGATGGTCATGAACACCACGGCATCTGCCGTTTCATCATACTTATCCACATCGGATACCAGGGCAATGTCTTCCAGGAATGTCAGCAGTGTGGGATCCTCATTGGCTTCTTCATACTGTCTGGCAGCGTTGATCAGTTCATCCAGATTGGATTTCCGTTCTTCCCGTTCGTTCAGGTCCGGCAGTTCGGCCAGCATTTTGCTGTATCCGGTTTCTTCGATGACCATCTGGATCAGCTCAGACACGGACTTGGTGACGGCAGCTTCCCGGAACTGGTCGATCATATACACGAATGCTACCATTGCATTGGCAGTTGCCGCAGAAATGGCGTTGTACCGCTTGACACCGCGCATGAATTCCAGCAGAGGACACCCTTCCGCATTGGCCAGGGATTCCGCAACCTGTACAGACTTGTCACCGATGCCGCGGCGGGGGGTATTGATAATCCGGCGGAGACGCAGGTCGTCACTGGGGTTGTTGATCAGTGCCAGATAGGCTACGATGTCCTTGACTTCCATCCGGTCGAAGAATCGCTGACCACCCAGGATCCGATACGGAATACCGGCTTTGGCGAAGGTCTGCTCGATACTTCTGGACTGAGAGTTCATCCGATACAGCACGGCGAAATCCTTGAACACCGCTTCGTTCTTCCCTACCTTCTGGGATACCGTTTCGGCAATAAACCGGGCTTCGTCGTTCTGATTGTTCAGACAGCGCACCAGAATCTTGTCCCCTTCCGCTCCGCCTGTCCACAGGGTCTTTCCAAGTCGTCCGCTGTTGTGTGCAATGACCTGGTTGGCAGCGTTCAGAATGGTTTTGGTGGAACGGTAGTTTTCTTCCAGTTTGATGACGGCTGTATTGTCGTAATTCTGGTCGAAGTTCAGGATATTTTCGATAACGGCGCCGCGGAATTTGTAGATACTCTGGTCGTCGTCGCCTACTACCATGATGTTTTTATACTTGGCGGACAGCAGCAGTGTCAGGGTCAGCTGGGCATAGTTGGTATCCTGATACTCGTCCACGCAGACATACCGGTACCGCCGCTGCAGATTGGCCCGGACATCCTCGCATTCGGTGAGAAGCCGGACGGTCTGCATGATAATGTCATCGAAGTCCAGCAGGTTCTGGCTGCGGAGCTTGGACTGGTACAATTCGTATATGGCTGCGATCTGCTTGTATTTGAAATCCTGTCCGGCCTGCATGGCATACTCGGTGGGGCCGATCAGCTTGTCTTTGGCATGACTGATGGCGTTCATGACCGTTTTGACAGGCAGGTTCTTGTCATCAATATTCAGCTGCTTCATGCAGAGTGCGATCTGTTTTTTCACATCGTCTGTGTCGCAGATGGTAAAGCTCCGGTCAAAACCGAT
>JAFQGY010000194.1 GCA_017415325.1 Clostridia bacterium | reverse complement strand
TGTCTCAAGCATTTTCAGCGTCACGCTGTACCGGGTTTCCTGCCCTCTGGTATAGGCATCCGCTTCTTCCGCCATATATTCCGCCATCCGGTGTACTTCGTTGCCCAGAGAACCGGCAATATGGGGGGTCAGGTACACATTGGGCATGGTGTACAGGGGAGAGTCTGCCACGGGCGGTTCCGGGAAGGTTACGTCCAGCACGGCGCACCGGGTAGGTACATCCTGCAGGGCCTTTATCATATCCGCTTCCACCACCTGTGCGCCGCGGCCGGTGTTGATGAAGGTGGCGTGGGGCTTCATGGTGTCAAACAGGGCGGCGTTCAGCATACCCACAGTCTGGGGATTGTTGGCAAGGTGGTTGGAGATCACATCGCATTCTGCAAACAGGGTGGGCAGATCGCACTTGGTCACGCCCAGTTCCTTCGCCTTGTCTTCAGGCAGGAAGGGGTCGAACACCAGAATTTCCGTCCGTTCCAGCGTGTGCAGCCGTTCGATGACCATCTTCCCGATCATGCCGGCGCCGATGATACCCACTTTGATTTCATAATTCCCGGGCCATTTTGCGCTGTCCGGTCTGTTGGGCCAAACACTGCCGGAACCGGGCACATGGAGTCTGCCGAAGAAACCGGTAGCCGCCAGAATGATCTGGGCAAAGGTATATTCCGCCACGGGAACACCGTTTGCTGCCCATGCGCTGAACACGGCCACGCCTTCTTCCAGAAATTCCTTTGCGAATCCCTGTACGGAACCGGCACCGTAGAACACGGCTTCCGCAGCAGGCAGGGCATTCCGGATTTCTTCATTGGTGAAGTGCGGCATTCCCCAGGTGGAGAAGAGATACTGCACCGCACCGCAGTCCCCGTGGGCAAGCAGTTCTTCCTTGGTCAGGGTTTTCCCCTCTCCGATAAAATCGTACCGTTCCTGCAGGGTTTCCAGTGTGGCTTTGCTGTATACACGGTCCACGTTGGCAGCGGATCCGACAAATGCGGCAAGTTTTTTCATGGTGCTGTTCCTCCCGTTATCTTGTATTTCCAATGTCTCAGTTTCCGAACATGTACTTTCCGAAATCCTCAAACTCCAGAATTTCCGACAGAATATAGTTGGAGATAAACATCCCCTGGGGTGTCAGGGCGTATCTGCCGTTCCGGTAGGTCATGTAGCCGCCCTTCAGGAACCGGGTCAGCTTATGGCCGTAGAGGGCATCAAAGGATGTGCCGAACCGGCGGATGAATTCTCTGGTGTCCAGACCTTCGTTCAGCCGGAACCGGAGCATGATGTATTCGCCCAGCCGTTCCCTTTCCTCCACCGCTTCGTTTTCCACCGTCAGGCAGATGGGAGAACCGGGCACCTCAATGGCACGGCAGTACTTTTCTCTGTCGGGGGTAAAGGCGAACCGGTTGCCGTTGAAATAGGAGTGGGCGGATACCCCGAAGCCCAGATATTCCTCGCAGTTCCAGTATTTCAGGTTGTGCATACACATTCTGCCGGGACGGGCAAAGTTGGAGATTTCATACTGATAATACCCCATCTGCCGGAGGTATTCAATGGCCTGCAGGTACATATCCGCATCCAGATCCTCATCCGGCAGCAGGGGACGGATTTCGTCATAGTTCTGGTAAAACTTTGTTCCCGGCTCGATTTTCAGATCATACAGGGAAATATGTTCCGGCCCCAGTCTGGCCACAAACCGCAGGGTATGCAGCAGGGACTGCATGGTCTGATAGGGAATCCCGAACATGAGATCCACGTTGATGTTTTCAAACCCGGCGGAACGGGCCATCTTATAGCTGCGGACAAAGTCTGCCCGGCTGTGTTTTCTGCCCAGCGCCGCCAGTTCGTTGTCATGGGCACTCTGCAGTCCGAAGCTGATCCGGTTGACCCCCAGTCTGTTCAGGCGCCGAAGCCCCTCGTAATCCACAGTGGCGGGATTGGCTTCCATGGAGAACTCCGCATTTTTGGTAAGCCGGAAGTTGTGCTTCACCGCCTTCACCAGTCTGGTCAGCTCTTCCATGGGAATGGATGTGGGTGTGCCGCCGCCGATGAATACTGTATTGGGTTCGTACAGTTTGGCGCCTGCCCGGTACCGTTCCATATGGGCAATCAATGCATTCACATACCGGGTGATGCATGCCGTATCCGGTGCGGGACCTGAGTTGAAATCACAGTAGGCGCACTTTGACAGGCAGAAGGGGATGTGGATGTAGATGCCCAGTCGTTTTTTATCGTAATAGGGATGCATGATATCATGCCTTTCAATATTGTGTATTCAAGGACGATTATTTCGCCAGAGAAAGCAGATGCTGACCCACGGCGTATGCGTCTCTGGCAAATCCGGGCAGCAGGCAATCCGGAATCCCGCCGTACCCCAGTTCATAGGAAAGTTTTCCGGCGTATCCTATTTCCCCGAGGTACCGCATATGGTCTTCCCAGCGGATACTTCCCAGAAACGGCAGCAGATGCAGGTCTTTTCCGTAATAGTTATCGTGGACATGGGTGCATTCCACATACTTCCCGGCTGCCTTCAGCGCATCCAGCATCTTATCAAAACCGTATGCACAGGCGGCATGCCCGAAGTCCCAGCAGCAGCATACGTCCGGATCATGGAACTTTTCAATGATGGCAAGCAACTCCTCCACGCAGGATGTATACCGGGATCTGCCGTTGACATACTTGCCGTGTCCTTCTTCAAACAGGTTCTCAATGGCCACCTTCATACCGTGCTTCTTGGCAAATTCCACCTCAGGCGCCAGATATTCATAGGCAAAGGCCGCAATTTCCTCCGGGTCATACCGGTCTTCCACCCGATATTCGTCCGCATGCACCACCATGTACCGGGAGTGCACCGCAGCGGCAGCTTCAAAGGAACGGTGGAACAGAGGCATAAACTCCTCCCACGATCCATGGGTACCGTACCGGTTGAAGGGCGCATGGGACTGTGTCACCGCCGCACCTGCTTCTTCGATCATGGCAAGCTCACAGGCCGCCGTCTTTTCCCAGCCTTCTTCTCTGTATCCGGGGGTATAGTCAAAATACCGGAATCCGGCATCCCGGCAGATCTGCAGCGCCCGGGCAAAGGAGCGTTTTTCCTCGCCCTCCCGGGTTCTTTTGAAATGGGACAGATTCACAGACAGTTCCATAAAAACCTCCTGCCCACAACAGGCATTTCTGGTATTTCTTATCTCTGACCTCGTACTTCTTACTTCCCCATCAGTCTTCGTCGTCCAGCTTAAGCACAGCCATAAACGCTTCGGGAGATACCTGTACGCTGCCCAGCTGACGCATCTTCTTTTTCCCTTCCTTCTGTTTTTCCAGCAGCTTCTTCTTACGGGTAATGTCACCGCCGTAGCACTTGGCCAGCACGTCCTTCCGCAGGGCCTTGATGGTCTCGCGGGCGATGACCTTGCCGCCGATGGCAGCCTGGACGGGAATCTCGAACATCTGGCGGGGAATATTTTCCTTCAGCTTCACGCAGGTCTTTCTGGCCCGGGCGTAGGCGCTCTCGGCGAAGAGAATGAAGCTCAGCGCGTCCACCTGCTCGCCGTTGAGCAGGATATCCAGC